>DATBRJ010000242.1:0-5397 GCA_036560395.1 Actinomycetes bacterium
TCAAGGACCTTCGGCCGCTCCGCGGTCGGCCCACCGGCCGATCCTTGACCCCGACGCCTCAACCCGGCGCGCCCAAACAACAGCGGAAGACCCGAAAAGAAAGCAGAACCACGCCCCTTGACCAGCCCCACTCCTTCAGGACTGACCTGTGAGAACGCGTCAAGCCTGGTCCTATCGATCAGGTCGCCGGCGGAGTGCGGCGTGAAAGACCTGGGCCAACTCGGCGGCGTCCTCGCCCGAGTGATGGGTGTGGGGGAGGTCGGCCAGTCCCAGCGCCTTCTTGATGCTGTCCTTGCGGGTATTCGCCCAGTCGCGACCCGTCCGTCCCATCCAATAGCTGCGAAGGTCGACACCGGAGCCTGTCGCCCCAAACGGACTGCGGCCGGTGAACCGTACGAAGTACCAATGCAGGAACATGCCGTCCCACACCGCAGGCGCGGCGAGGAACACAGGCCGTCCGAGGGGGCGCAGGGCAGTAATCCAGCGCGCGGCCGCCGACATCGCTTCCTCCGCGCTGGGCGCCTCCCGCAGCAGCCGTTGCCGATCCAGTCCCGACACCGCCAACGCCTGCGGGACGAACTCCTCCGAGATCGGCCGCAGTTCGGTATAGAACGTCAGGTCCGGTCGCCCGGCCACCGCCATTCCGAGGGAGATCATGCTGTAGGGGCCCGGAATCGGCCCATCAGCCTCAACATCGACCGCGACGTACAGCTCGGGCAGCTCAGACACGACGCGCAGGGTATTGACGACGCTGTGAGCACATCCACCCAGATGCGCCCGACATCACCGGCATGACGCCGGCGCGGGTCGGCATGGAAGCGTGGAGCATGGCCAACAGGAGGGCAGGCAGGTTCCGTGAAGGTGACTCGGGCGGGCAGCCCAAGCTACGTGGAGGCACCCACACCGTACGGCGGCGCAGAGCCGGCGCTGTTTCTCGCCGGTGGGATCACCGACTGCCCCAATTGGCAGCATGTGGCAGTCCAACTTGTCCGGCAGGCCGGCATCGACTGGGTGATCCTCAATCCCCGGCGGCGCCGCGCGGTCGACGAGGAGAACGCGGTAGCTGAACAAGTCGCGTGGGAGTCCCGGCATTTGCGGCTGGCGCGAGCGATCCTTTTCTGGTTTCCGGCCTCGACGTCTGTCCAGCCAATTGCGCTCTATGAGCTTGGGTGGTGCGTGGCAGGCGCCAAGCCCCTTGCCGTGGGCGCCGAGCCAGGCTACCCGCGTCGGCAGGATGTGATTCTGCAGTTGTCCTTGGCTCGCGCTGAGATAGCGGTTCGCTCGACGCTGGCGGAAACTGTCGCGGATCTCGCTTCGCATGAAAGGTGAGCTGGCCGCCGCTCCGGTCGGGTTGCTGTCCGGCCTGCCTGGCGGTTGCCGCCGGTGACGATCACCTTTATGGGTGGACTGTGGGCCAGCTAGGCCGCCGGCGAGCTTGGTAACCCCGGTTGGATCCAGGTGGCTCGCCGACGATCCGGTAACAAGATCCGCGCGCACGCGCCGCGCCGGACGGCCGGCACTTGGCGCTCTGTCGCGGGCGAGATCTCGCAGGGGACCGCGGGAACGCGACTAGCTAGAGTCACTCGTCATGAGATGACGCGCGGCCACTCGGTCGCTTCGCAGGCTACGGGCGCGTGCACCGCCGTCGCTTCCTGTCTGATCGGTTCTCCCTCACGACAGGAAGGTTTCATCATGTCCGACCAAGCCCCGTTCCACTTCAACCCCGCTGATCGTCCTCATGTCCAGCTTGCTCTGCCCGAGGCCGCACTGGCGTGGGTGAGTGCGCAACTCGGCGGCGCACCGATCACATCGACGCATGTTCTTTCTGGAGGTATGTCGCACGCCAACGTCGCGCTGATCGTCGGCGGTGATCCTCATCACGCGGTCGTTCTGCGCCGGTGGACCCGCCCGGGCTGGGAGATCGATGATGCGGACTACACCGTGGCCCGCGAGGCACTCGCCCTGGGTGCGCTGGCGAAGGCGGGCATTCCCGCTCCTCGTTGTCTGGCCACCGATCTGACCGGCGAACATTGCGGAGCCCCGGCGTTGCTGATGAGCAGGCTGCCGGGTGCCCAGCCGACGGCGGAAACCGCGCGGTTGCCGCGCTTTGCAAGTCAGCTTGCTGCTGCTATCCGAGGGGTCCACGAGCGCGTTGCCCTACCGGACGGCCTGCCGGATTTCGAGGCGTACACGATCTGTTCGAACTCCTCATCCCAACGGGCGCGACCCAGCCTGCGCTCTGGAAGGAGATGTACGAGGTCCTGCGCGGTCCGGCGCCGGAGGCAAGGCGGACGTTCATCCATCGTGACTTCCACGCCGGGAACACGATGTGGAACGGCAACCACCTCACCGGGATCGTTGACTGGACCACGGCCTCGGCCGGGTCGATCGGCGTGGACTTGAGCCACATGAGGGCAAACATGGTGATCGCGGGATGGCGGCAGCTGGCCGACGCCTACCTCGCGGCGTACCTCGCTCAGTCGGATGGCAATGAGCACCATCCGTATTGGGACCTGAGGGTGATCGCCGATTTCGGCGACGAAGAGTTCGGTCCCACGGAGATCGGCCGGATAGAGGACTACCTCGCCGAGACGCTCACGAAGATCTAGTCCGGGCAGAAAGGTGCCGTTCGACTCCAGCACCGGAGTCGAACGGCACCGTCCTTTCCAATGGGCGAGTCGCCGAGGTCAGCCTTGCGGCGGCGTGACCGTGACGATCGCCGAGGTGTTGTCCTTGCTGTGCTGGACCAACTGGAAGCCGACACCCATGGCGACGCCGTCGTCACCGGGGTTCCCCGTTCCGAGCGGCTGCCCAAGACCGAGGTCGGCCCCGAACCACTCGGGGAGCAGGTTGCTGTTCGAGTCGGTCACTCGCACCGAGTACGGCTGGTTGCCGGCCGAAGGGATGACGACCGAGGCGTCGATGTCCTTGTAGAAGAACCGCGGTTGTGTCGCGGTTCCCCGAACCTCGATGCCGGGATACCAGCCCTTGCTGTCTTGGAAGTTCGAGATGCCGGGAAGCGCGCCGTAGTCCGTGCAGTATTCGCTGAACGGCTCGCCAGGCGCCTCGAAGCACTCGGTGAACGGATAGGTGTTCCCAAAGGTAAATGCCGCGTTCGACGACTGCGGCCGCGACGGCAGGTTGTTCAGAGTCGACGGATCCTTGTCCGCGGCGACGCCCTGACGCCGCAACGGATCAAAGTGCGAGTCGACGATGAGCAGGCCGCCCTTGGTGCCGTGACTCGGCATGCCACCGAGGTTGGTGAGGGTCAGGTTGAGGTTGCCGAACTGGGTGTTGCGGTACCAGACCAGCATGCCCGGAGCGTTGTACGGCACTCGTTCGACCTTCCAGGCGCCGTCGCGCAGATAGGTCGTGTCGTACGCGTACTTCAGACCCTTGTCGAAGCCGTCGTGGTTCCGCCACTCGGCGAGGTAGTAGTGCACGAAGTCGAACTCGCCGGGCGAGATGTTCCAGCCCTGACCGGTCGTGTTCGTGAACGTTCCAGTCGTCGGCGTCCAGCCGTTCGCGCCACCTTCGACGTCGTCGGACCAAACCGTAGTGCCGTCGGCGGTCACCGAGTAGTCGTCGGTGAACCAGCCGGTGTCCTCGAAGCCGGCATCGGTCGCATAGCGAAGCCGAAGCTGGATGGTCTGGCCGGCGAACGGGGTGAGGCTGGCGAAGTAGTGCAGGTACTCCCCGCCCGTGGTCCCGGTCAGGCCGTACTTCTTGTCGCCGTAGTCGTGCATCCGGCCGTTCGGGTCGGGGTAGTTGTCATCGGTCGAGACGAGCTCTCCCGCCTGGTTGTAGATCTTCTGTTCCGCCCAAGTGTTGCCACCGTCGGTGGACACCTCCACGAAGCCGAAGTCCCAGTCGGTCTCGATCGAGTAGCTGTTCCAGAAGTTGAACCGGACGTCGCCGCCTGCGGGCACGTCGATCGCCCGGGTCAGCCGGGTGTCCGCCCACGACTGGTCGTTGCTCGACCACCACTGGCCGGCGCCGCTGTGGGGCGCCGACAGCACCACATGGTTGGTGGGCAGGTTGACCCGGATGCCGTCCGCCGACCCGACCGGCGTGCGGGAGGTCTGGCCGAGCCTGACATCTCGCTGGTCGTCGCCGGGGTTGAGGATCAGCGGGTCGGCCCAGCCGAGGACGAACTTGTCCCACAAGCCCAAGTGCGTCGGGATCGACTGGAAGACCGGACCGGTGTGTGAACCGGAGGACATGAGGTCCCAGAAGTCCACATCCGAGTCGCCGCCGGAGGCGATGTCATACCAGTCGGGCAGACCGAGGTCGTGACCGTACTCGTGGGCGAAGACGCCGACACCCGAGTCCTCAGGCTGGACGATGTAGTTGCTGATGGCGATGTTGGTGCCGGGGATGGTGTGCCCTGGCACGATCGCCGAAGAGTGCGCCCAGATCGCAGCCGCGCCCTGCACGCCACCACCGCCAGAGGCGTCCTCACCGGCGTGAACGAGCACGAGGTGGTCGACGACACCATCGGGCTCGAGGAGGTTGCCGTCGCCATCGGCATCAGAGGTGTCCTCGATGTCGTAGTCCGCCCAGGGGAAGTTCGGGTTCTGGGCAGCGAGTGTGTTGACTGCGTCGATGCCGAGGGAGGCAGCCCCGGCCGGGTTGTCCGGGTGTCCGTTGTCGTCCTGCTCAGCACCCGGCTGCCACACCCCAGGGGAAACCTCGATGCAGGTGTCCATGCCGTACCACGCCTCGGAGTGCGGGACCTGGGACCCACGGCGTGGCCTGGCCGTCTCACACGCCGCTAGCGCGCGATTCGTACGGCGGCGCGAAGACGACGACCAGGGCGAGATTCTCCGTGACGTCGACGAACTGGTGCTCCTCGGCCGCCGGCACATAGATCACCGAACCAGGACCGATCTCGGCCGAACCACCCGCAGTGACGACGCGGGCCCGGCCCGCTGTCACGACGTAGATCTCGTCCTCGGTGTGCGGCGTCTGGTCGTCGAGCCCACCCGCAGGGATCGAGTATGTGCCGACCGAGAGATCGGGCACGGACAGGTGTTCGACGTAGTGGTTGGGGGCGCCGCCCGGGGCGGTGTAAACCCCGGCGCTCTTGAGGATCTCCACGTTGCTCATCCTTTCGCACCATCGCCCCAACGATGCCAAACGCGGCGCCCGGCCCCCTCGGTACGCCCGGCCGCCGGGGATCGCGTCAAGAACGCGTCAAGAAAATGCCGGGTCTGCCCTCCGGGCCGGTAGGCCTGGTCAGGGCGCCTTTAGCATGCGGACGTGAGCGACCGCAGCCCGGCGATCGGCCGGCCGAACGGCCGGACCAGCGTCCGCGCCGGGCACTGTCAGGCGGTCGCGTGACCCTGCTGGCGGAACTGTCCAAGCGCCTCCTCGTCGGGCGGCCATTGCGAAGCG
>DATBRJ010000243.1:0-2627 GCA_036560395.1 Actinomycetes bacterium
GGCACCGCTCGAGCTTCTCCCCGGAGCCGGCGGTCGTGAAGACGTGGGCGCCGACTTGCGCGGCAAGTTGGATGGCGAACGAACCCATGCCGCCTGCCCCTCCGTGGACGAGGATCGTCTCGCCCGGGTGGAGCGCGGCCAGCATGAAGAGGTTCGACCAGATCGTGCCAGCCGCCTCGGGAAGGGCGGCGGCGTAGACGAGCGGGATGCCGTCGGGCACCGGAAGCACCTGGCCCGCGAGTACCGCCACTCGTTCCGCGTAACCACCCCCGGCGAGCAGCGCGCACACCTGGTCACCGACCTGCCAATCGGAGACACCCTCACCGGTTGCGGCGACCGTGCCTGAGCACTCGAGCCCAGGCCACGGCGGGGCACCCTCGGGGGGGTCGTACAGACCCCGACGCTGCACCATATCAGCGCGGTTGACTGCGGCAGCCGCAATGTCGATCAAGACCTCTCCCGGTTTGGCGACAGGGTCAGGGACCTCGATGAGACGAAGGACCTCCGGCCCGCCCGGGTGGTCGATTGTGACGGCGCGCACGTGTCCAGAGACTAGCCGTGCGATCAAGGTTCGTGCCTATTCAGGGCCCTCCCTCATGGTCCTCGCTTCGCTGCGGGTCACGTTGGGCAAGGAGCCGGCGGGTCGCGTCGGCGGCTTCCTGGACCGCCGCCATGCTGCCGCCCTTCGCTCCCGCGGCGTACCCCACAAGAAATGTGGTCAGCGGCGCGGCCGGCCTGGCGACCTCGTGGGCTGCGACACGCGCGAGCTCGAGAAGGTCCATCACGTCCAAGGAGAGGTCGATCCCCAGCTCGTGCTGAAGGTCCGCAACCCAGTCCGCACTCACCCCGATCGGACCGCGACGCTCCTCGTCATCCGCCATGCCTGGCCACCTCCACGTCTTCCCAGGTGTCACAGTCCCGTCCGGCACCCGTCGAGTCCGGTAGCCGGCTGAGACTGAGCCGCGCGACCAGCTCGCGCAACGGAGTCCCCATGTGCGGCGGGCCGAGCGCGCCGAGCGCCCGGACAAGAGACTCCACGCGGTATGCGCCTACCAGCGGCTGGTCCCGTCCATCTTCGTCGACAAGGATCGCCCCGTCTCCCGACATCGCCGCGACGAGGCTGCGAACCGTCTGCGCGGTGGTGTACGGCACATCGCAGGCCAGCAGCACCGCGATCTGCGCCCGTGCCATGGCGACGCCGGCCGCAATCGCCGCCACCGGCCCTCCGCCGGGCGGGTCCTCTGTGCACCAGAGGGCAGAGATTCCCAGTCGCTGCGGGCCGACCACGATCCGCCGATCTGCGTCTGCGCAGGCGGCCAGGACGTGCGCGAGCATCGGCCTGTCGCCGATACGAACCATCGCTTTGTCGACGCCGCCGAGCCGCCGGCTCACGCCGCCCGCGAGGACGATCGCATCGAACGGTTCGGTCATGCGACGAGTATCCCGGCCAGGATCCGGTGCCGACACGGCGAATGGCCAGCGGGCTCGCGTTCCTTAGTGAGCTGCGGCATTGGGGCCAGCACGCGGTCGAGCAGGTCAGCCGAGATCTGCCGGTTAGGGCAGATCGGGGCCGAGCAGTGGCCCGCGCGGCGCCCAGGCAGCAGGTTCGGGCACCCCAGTAAGCATTCCGCTCTGTCCGGGCTCGAGTTCGACCGTGAGCCGATCACCGGAGACCGGTACGAAGAGCCGAACCTCGGCGTGGCACGCGCGGCCGGCCGTCTCCCGCACCCGTACCACCAGGGCTCCATCGGCGGTCAACGCAAGTGAGACCAGGACCACGTCGTGATCGGGATGTACTTGGACGAGGCCGGCGGCGTGTGGCAGATGGCCCGGGTGCCGGTCGGTCAGCACGGCAACCAAAGGTGAGGATGGCTCGGTTGGTACGCCATGTGGACGGAAGTCGCTCACAACGTCCTCCCACGGCTGCGCAACCAACCAGTAGGTGCGGTAACCGACCGGAGGAACGTTGAGGGCGTCGAAGACGAGCGTCGCGCTGGCCAGACTGCCTTCCGCGTGGCGCTCGATCCGGTCGACGGCGACGGGCACCCGCCGGTCCCACTCATCGAGGATGGCCACAGCCGAGGTGCCGGGCACCGGCCACGCGACCCTAGCCCGGACCGGGTCGGTCCGCGGCCAGCTGAGCCCGTTGAAGACCACGATCGCACGGCTGCCCTCACCCTCGGTCCTGATGTGTGAGGTGAGATGGCCAAGTGACCGAGTGCGTACGTCGGCAGCTCTCTCCCCTGCCTCTTTTGCCGGCGCGAGGCCGGGTGCCCCGGCGAGCTCAGCGTTCAGGTGTTCCAGCAGGTGGTGGGGATACTGGCCGCCGACAAGGCTTGCCAATGTCGCCCATTGCTCCGCCTCTATCAGCATGCGTCGGGCATAGTCGCGCACCGCGGACACGCAAGCTCCCGGGTCGGGTCGAAAGTGGCAAGGGAGACCTGGACACACTCGCTCGGTCAAGCGTCGGTGTCAACGCGGATCAGGCGGCCGGCCTAGCGGCAGAGCGTCGCTTCGAATGCTTGTCACCGCCCACGATCTCCTCCTCGTCCGAGACGAGGAGGAGCGGGGTGGTGAAGGATGAACCGGCAGCCAGACGGTACATAGGCTTCGACGCATCCGTGGCC
>DATBRJ010000244.1:0-6797 GCA_036560395.1 Actinomycetes bacterium
GACGCCCTTGCCCGCGCCCTCCGTGAAGGCGCCGACGACGTGACGGTCGACCTCGCGTCGTCGGCACTTGACCGGTGGGCCGGCATTGGCGACAACCCGTCCACACCGCGCCATCACACCGAACGGGTGCTGCGGCGGCTCGATCTTGATGCACTCTTCCGTGCGATGCTCGCCGGCCAGGCGGAGAAGGCCGAGTTCGACCGCAGGGTCGACCGCGCAGAGGCACTTGCCGGCCTCGCTTCCCTGCGAGCCCTGCTCGAGGAGCTCGCGGCCGCCCGGCTGCCCGGCGCGCAGCGCCTGTCCGTGCATGAGCGCGATCGCCGGCGGCGGCCGGACATCGAGGACGTCCCGATCCTCAAGGCGACCCGCGATGAGCTGATCGCGCTGCGCGCTGCCGTACGCCCGCTGGCCCGCCGGCTCGCGACCAGACTCGGCCGACGCCACCGGAAGGGCCGCGGCCGCTTGGACATGCGCCGGACGATTCGGCGCAGCATCTCGACTGGGGGAGTGCCGCTCGACCCGGCGATCCGCCGACGGATCCCCACTCGACCAGACCTGGTCGTGCTCTGCGATGTCTCGGGTTCCGTGGCGACCTTCGTCCCCTTCATGCTCTCGCTGCTCCATGCCTTGCATGACGAGTTCCCGAGGGTCCGGTCCTGGGTTTTCGTGGACGGGATCTCGGAGATCACCGAGATCCTGCAGCGATCGCCTGGCGTCTTGGACCCGCGGCATCTGCTCGGCCGGCGCGGTTTGATCGCCGCCGATGGCCGCAGCGACTATGCGCGGGCCTTGGGCACGTTCGTCGCCACCTGGCCCGACGCGGTGACCCCGCGCACGACCGTCCTGGTCGTCGGCGACGCGCGCAGCCACGACCGGCGGCCCGCGGTCGACGAGCTGGCTGAGCTGCGCCGGCTGTCGCGCCGCCTGTACTGGTTCAATCCCGAGCCGCGGCGCGAGTGGGACGACGACGACTCACGGATCAGCGTGTACGGCGCCACATGCAGCGGCGTCTTCGAGGTCTCCACCCTCGCCCAGCTCGAGGATTGCGTCGCCCGCCTGGCGGCATGACACATGAAGCTCGCCGGGCAGTGAGCGAGTCTGGCGACGCTAGCCGAGCTGCAGGGCCTCGGCGGCGGTGCGCTGGTCGGAGACGTGCTTGAGTACGGCGCCGAGCGTCGCCTTCGCGGTTGCTGAGTCCAGCTCGATCCGGTCGAGTGCCACTAGGGTGCGAGCCCAGTCGATGGTCTCGGCGATCGACGGCGGCTTGCGCAGCTCAAGGGTGCGCAGCGCGCGGACGGCGCGGACAACCTGGTCGGCGAGCGCGGGCTCTGCGTCCGGCACGTGGGTCAGGACGATCTCTCGCTCGCGCTCGGGGGCCGGGTAGTCCATGTGCAGGAACAGGCAGCGCCGCTTCAGGGCCTCCGACAGCTCCCTGGTCGCGTTCGAGGTGAGGACCACGAACGGGTGGCGCACTGCCATCACGGTCCCGAGCTCGGGGATGCTCACCTGGAAGTCGGAGAGCACCTCGAGCAGCAGCCCTTCCATCTCGACGTCGGCCTTGTCCGTCTCATCGATGAGCAAGACGGTTGGCCGGGGTGACCTGATAGCGGTCAGCAACGGCCGCGGCAACAGAAACTCCTCGCCGAAGACGTCGTCGTGCAGCTGGCTCCAGGTGGGCGTACCCGCCGGCGCGGTCTCCGTGCCCTCCCTGGGCGCGCCGGTTGGGTTCTCATCCGGTATGAACTCAGGCCCGACCGCGGCGCTGGCCTGGATCCGCAGCAGCTGCTTCTTGTAGTTCCACTCGTAGAGCGCGCGCGCTTCGTCCAGCCCCTCGTAGCACTGCAGCCGCACGAGATCCGCATCGGTCGCCTCGGCGACGGCCTTTGCCAGGTAGGTCTTGCCCACTCCCGCAGGACCCTCGACGAGGAGTGGCTTGGCCAGTCGATCCGCGAGAAAGACGGTGGTCGCGATCGCGTCGTCCACGAGATAGCCGGTCGCGGCCAGCCGGGAGCGGACATCCTGGACGGACGCGAACCGCCGTTCGTCCTGCGGATCGACCGTCATGTCGGATCCTCCGCTCCGACCGCACCTCAAGCGCGGAGCGCTGAGCTGCGGTTCGCCTGGCGTACAACCGTTCGTTTAACGTACGGCGCGGCACTGGTGGACGTCCACTCCAGGATGCCGGACGTCCACCTGTCTGCGCTGCCTCGAAGGCGCCGGGCTTGGCACGGGCGCGTCGCGGAGCGGGCAACGCGCCCGTGTGGCCGTCAGCTCAGCACGCTGCGGAAACCCTCGCGCCAGCTCGGGTGGATCAGCTGCCAGCCGAGCTCGCGCTTGGCCTTGGCGTTCGACGCGCCACGGATCTCGGTCATCATTGCCACGCCCTGAGGGCCGACCGCCAGCCGGCCGAGCCAGACCGGCACGTGGCGTGGTGGCTTTGCACCGGCGGCCGCCGCCAGGACAGGCAGCCAGTCGGCGACCCGGGCCGGCTCATCGTCGACGATGTTGTAGATTCCCGGCGCCCCACGCTCGATCGCGGCGGCGGTTGCCGTCGCGACGTCGTCGAGGTGGACGAAGGACCACACGCCGGCGCCGTCACCCACGATGGGGAAGCGCCGCTTGCGCACCATCGCGACGATCTCTCCATCCGGGCTGATGGAGCTCTGTGGGCCATAGAAACCCCCATACCTCAGCACGACGCCGTCGATGTCGCCGGCGCTGAGCACGGCGCTCTCGAGGTGGCGGATCGCATCGAGGGTGTCGCGCAGCCGCTCTGGCGGCGATGGGTCCAGCGGATCCTCCTCGGTCTTCACCGGCCCGCCGACTCGGGCGTACGGCCAGCCGGCGAAGCTTTGGGCGACGAACTTGCGTACCCCGGCCGACCGTGCGGCGGCAAGCAAGATGTCGGTGCCCTCGGTGCGAAGCCGGTTGGTCATCGCGAAGAACTGATCGATCCGGCGCATGTCGAAGCTGCCTGAGAGCGCTGTCATCTGGTGCACGACAACGTCGGGCTCGGCCTTGGCGACGGCCGCGGTCAGACCGTCACGGTCGCGACCGTCGACGATCATCGGCTCGGCCCCCACCCTGGTCAGGCGGTCCGCCTTGGCGGCCGTCCGGGTCGTCCCCACCACCTGATGTCCACGATCGACGAGGAGGGGGATCAGCCGGAAGCCGACGTTTCCGGTCGCTCCCGCGACGAAAATCTTCATCACTTTGCCCTTTCTGTCGTGATCTCCGCCCCTCACGACGGGGCGCCTCGCGCACCTGTGACAGTGATCCTGGTCACATCGCGGCGTGCCGGTCGCTCGCGCTGACCCCTGGACTTGCGGCTAATGTGCCGAGACGTGCCAGAGGTCGAGGTCGATGAGCGGCGCGATGACGGTGGCTACCCCGCATTGCGGCCGCTGATGTTCTCGATCGCCTATCGCATGGTCGGCAGCGTGAGCGAGGCCGAGGACATCGTCCAGGACGCTTACCTGCGGCTGCAGCGCAGCGGCCAGCTGCCTGGAGCTGGGCGTGCCTCGCAGAGACCCGATCGGGTCCCGCTCGCCGATGACCCGGCTCGGGGCGGAGCCATCGAACCCGTACGGTCCCCCGAGGCTTATGCGGCGACCATCACGACCAGACTCGCCATCGACCACCTGCGTTCGGCGCGTGCGCGACGCGAGGCCTATGTCGGCCCGTGGTTGCCAGAACCACTGCTCACCGATGCAGACGCCGACCCGGCTCACCGGATCGAACGCGACGAGACGCTGTCCATGGCCTTCCTGGTGCTGCTGGAACGCCTCTCACCGGTGGAGCGGGCGGTCTTCGTGCTGCGCGAGGTCTTCCAGTACAAATACGAGGAGATCGCCGAAATCGTCGGTAAGGAGCCAGGCAACTGCCGGCAGATCATGGCGCGGGCACGGCGGCACATCGAAGATCAGCGTCCGCGCTTCGAGGCTTCACCGCAGCGGCGTAGGGAGCTGGCTGAGCAGTTCCTCGCTGCGCTGAGCGACGGCGATGTCGCCGGCCTGGAGCGGCTGCTCGCTCAGGATGTCGCGTTTTATGGTGATGGCGGCGGGAAGGCACCGGCGATCACGACTCCGATTGTCGGGCGTATTCGGGTCGCGCGGTTCCTCATGGGCCTCGTGCGGCAGGCTCCGGAGATGGGCGTACGGCTCGAGCTCGTCGAGGTCAACGGCCAGCCAGGGCTGCGGGCGCTCGACGCCCACGACCACGTCGTCACTGTCCTTGGCCTGGATGTTGTGGATGGTGCGATCGCAGCCTTGAGAAACGTTCTCAATCCGGACAAACTTCGGCACCTTGGGCCGGTCGGGGATCTCACCGTCATGCTGAGGGAGCGCGGCGGGGAGGCAACGCCAGGCTCTGGCCGATCGTGATTGTCCTGTAGGAGAGTCGACGAGCGACAGCGAGAAAGGTGCATGGGTACGCCACCGAAGGCCACCGAGCGAGTGGTACGAGCGGAGGATCGGCACGGTGCGCCGGTCGCGAGACCGGCGAGGGAGGCCGCGTGATGTCCGATGAGAGGGGCTGGCCACACGGCTGGACCCGAGATGACGGACGCGGCGATCAGCCGGAGGAGCCCACCATCGCCGTTCCTGCAGCGGACGAGGACCCGTCGGCGCCTCGATATTTCGAGCCGCGCACCTACGGGCGGGGTAGCCGTGCGCCGAAATACGCCCAGCCCGGCGGCGGCCGGCGCCCGCAGAACGTGACCGAGGATCAGGAGTCCGATCGCTATCGGCAGTACGGCCCGGCCGGCGGCGCCGTCGCGCAGCGCCCTGCGGGTACGGCCACGGCGGATGAGTACGCGCGGGAGGGGATCCCGGAAGGTCCCTCTCCTGGTAGGCAGCGCCCCGCCTGGTTGCGCTGGGTGCGACTCCCAGGACGCCGAGTACGGCGCTGGTTGCTGGTCTTTCTGGTCCTGCTGCTGGTCGTCATCGTCGGTGGCTACTTCTATCTCGATTCGAAGCTCAACCGCATCGACGCAATACCTGCATATGACGGCCGTCCGGCCGCGACCCCCGGGCAGGACTGGCTGCTCGTCGGCTCCGACAGCCGAGAGGGCCTGTCGGCAAAGGAGCGGGCCAAGCTGGCCACCGGCAGTGCCGGGGGCAGGCGTACCGACACGATGATGCTGCTGCACATCCCATCGGGCGGGGGAAAGCCGACGTTGGTCAGCCTGCCCAGGGACTCCTATGTCCCCATCCCTGACCACGGAAGGAACAAGCTGAACGCCTCCTTTGCCTTCGGCGGGCCGCAGCTGCTCGTCGAGACCGTGGAGAGGACAACCGGGATCAGGATCGACCGCTATATGGAGATCGGTTTCGGCGGATTCGTCGACGTCGTGGACGCGCTCGGCGGCGTTCACATGTGCATCCCCAAGGCGATCAAGGACAGGAAGGCCGCACTCGACATCAAGGCCGGCTGCCAGGACCTCAACGGCGCCACGGCCCTCGGGTATGTCAGGACGCGTGCCACGGCACGGGCAGACCTGGACCGGGTGCAGCGACAGCGCGAGTTTTTCGCTGCGGTCGTTCACCGGGCCTCGAGTCCCAGCGTCCTGTTCAACCCGTTCCGGCTGGTGCCGCTCGCCCGGGGCTCGGCCGACGCCGTGGCGGTCGATGACGGCACCCACCTGTGGGATCTCGGCCGGTTGGCCTGGGCGATGCGCAGCAGCCCGGTGACGACGACCGTGCCGGTGGCCAGCACCCCCACGATCGCCGGCGTCGGGTCCGTCGTGCAGTGGGACCGCGAGGATGCTCTCCGGCTCTTCCATGCCCTCGCCGCCGACAAGCAGGTTCCCGCCGATCTCACCCACTAGCGATCAGTCCGGCAGTTCAGCTTCCGGGAAGACGGGCGACCGGGGAGTATCCGCCCAGTCGATAGTGTTCGCGCCGGATGATTCGGCTCGCGACCACGGAGGCGCCCGATGGCGGTTGACCTAGGCAGGATCGGGATCTGGGCGAGTTCCGGGTTGTGGGAGGACGGCGGCAAGCTCAGCCAAGACGGGGCTGAGGCCGCCGCCGAGCTCGAGGAGCTCGGATACGGCACCGCGTGGCTCGGCCGGGCCGAAGGCAACCTCGTGCTCGCCGAGGCGCTGCTCGACGCGACGAGCCGTTTGGTCGTCGGCACGAGCATCGTGAACATCTGGATGTACGACCCGCCGCTGGTGGCGGCGAGCTACCGGCGGGTGAGCGACCGCCACGGCGATCGGCTCTTGGTCGGCCTTGGTGTCGGCCACGCACCGGCTGTAGAGGCGACGGGTCAGCAGTACGTCCGGCCAGTGCAGACGATGCAGAGCTATCTCGATGAACTCGACGCAGGCGAGCCCGGCATACCGAAGGATGCTCGTGCGCTGGCGGCTCTCGGGCCGCGCATGCTCCAAGTGGCGGCGCAGCGCTCTGCTGGGGCGCTGCCCTACCTCACACCGCCGGAGCACACGAGGCGGGCGCGTGAGATTTTGGGCGCGCGGCCGCTGCTGGTCGCCGAGCAGAAGGTGGTGCTAGACGCGAATCCGGCTTCGGCCAGGGCGCTCGCCCGGCGTGGCGTCGCCCGCTACTTCACGTTGCCCAACTACACGTCGAACCTGAAACGGCTCGGGTTCACCGACGAGGACCTGGTCGGCGGCGGGAGCGATCGGGTCATCGACGCGATCGTGGCATGGGGTGATGTCGACGCGATCGCCAGGCGTATCGGCGAACACCTCGACGCCGGTGCCGACCAGGTGGCGATCCAGGTCCTGACCGACGCAGTCAACGCCGGCACCGGCTTGCCTCGCGACGAATGGCGGA
>DATBRJ010000245.1:0-3220 GCA_036560395.1 Actinomycetes bacterium
TGCACCCGCGGTCGTTCCTGAGCTGATCCGCCGCGGTCTGGTGGTCATGGACGCCATCAACAAGCAGGCGCCCCCGGCACACCCGACGGATCCGGCGATCAACGAGTGCCGGCACGTGCTGCTCACCGCGCCGGGGCACGATGGCGCAGACGCGCGCAATGCCGTGGTCATTCACCCGGGATGGGTGGACCGGTCTCCTTGCGGCACCGGTACGTCAGCGCGAATGGCTCAGCTGTACGCGCGCGGCGAGCTCGATCTCGACCAGCCCTTCGTTAACGAGTCGGTGCTCGGAACCCGCTTCACCGGTCGGCTGGTCGCGAGGTCATCAGTTGGCGATTTCCCGGCCGTCGTGCCGACCGTCACCGGGCGCGCCTGGGTCACCGGGATGGCGCAGTATCTCCTCGATCCGGACGACCCGTTCAGCGCGGGCTTCCTCCTCTGAGCACTCGCGTGCCGCCCAGCCCAAGCTGTCCTAGTCGTAGCTCGGCTCGAGGGCGAGCTCGCCCCGGTGCTCTCGCTGGGCCGGGAGGACTGGTGCCGGCTCGCTCGGCCGCCGTGGGAACAGCGTGGCGGCCATGAGCGCGCTGAGCAGCGCGATCCCGGCTGCGACGAGGATCCCCGCGCGATAACCCTCAGTTAGGGCGACCCCGAGGACCTGTTCCCCGCCGGACACGACGCTCTCGGTACGCGCGGTCGCCGCGGCGACCAGGACTCCCAGGCCGAGTGCGGCTCCGACCTGCTGAGTTGTGTTGATCAGGCCGGAGGCTAGGCCAGCCTCGTGCTCGGCCGCGCCGTTGGTCGCTCCGATCGTCGTCGCGATGAATGCGAGGGCAGCGCCGCCCGCGGTCACCAGCGAGGGTCCGAGGAGGTCGCTGAGAAAGGAGCCATCTGGCGAGAGGCGGGAGTACCACAGCAAGCCGGCGGCGGTGATCACCAGACCGGTGACCATGGTCGCCTTCAGCCCGATCCGGCCGATGATCAGCGGTACGACGTTAGCCATCAGGATGATCGTGAGCGCGAACGGGAGTTGCGCCAGGCCTGACTTGATCGGCGAATAGCCGAGAACCTGCTGCGTGTAGAGCGTGATGAAGAAGAACGTCGGGAAGAGCGCCATCGTCATCAGGATCGCTGCGGCGTTGGAGCCGCGCAGCATTGGTGCACGGAAGATGCGCAGTGGTACGAGCGGATGGCGGGCCCGCATCTCGATCACAACGAATGCAGCGAGGAGGACCACCGCCAATAGGCCAAGGCCGAGGGTCTGTGTTGACGCCCAGCCCGCGTCGTTCGCATCGACGAGGACATAGACGAGCAGAGCCAGTCCTGCCGTGACCGACACGGCACCAGCCAGGTCGAATCCCCGTGCTCCCTCCGTCGGGCCGGCGGCGGGGAGCAGCCGGAAGGCGAGAGCGACGGCGGCGATACCGATCGGGATGTTGACGAAGAACACCGACTCCCAGCCAAGCCAGTCGGTCAGCAGGCCACCGAGGACAAGACCGGCCGCCGCGCCGGAGCCGGCCACGGCGCCCCAGATGCCAAGCGCCTTGTTACGTGCCGAGCCGTCCCTGAACAAGATCATGACAAGGGACAACGCAGCGGGCGAGACGAGCGCCGCGGCAAAGCCTTGGATACCGCGCGCGGCGATCAGCATCGCACCGGATTGCGCGAGTCCCGCCGTGAGGGAAGCGACGGTGAAGAGCGCAAGACCGCCGACGAACAGCCGGCGTCGCCCGAACAGATCGGCGAGCCGGCCGCCGAGCAGCAGGAAACCGCCGAAGAGCAGGGTGTATGCATTGGCGATCCACGAGAGGTCGGCCTGCTTGAGGTCGAGATCCTTGCCGATCGATGGCAATGCGACGCCGACGATGGCGGCGTCGAGGATGAGAACGAACTGTGTCGTTGCAAGGAGAGCGAGGGCGAGCCAGCGGGATCGGTCCCCCGGGGACGTATCGAGCGCCCCCGTACGGCTCGCTACGTGCGAAGACATACAGCTCCTAACGGAATTGGAACTCCGGTTCCGGTTACGTAGATAAACAGTACCGGAAGCCAACTTCCGCTTGTCAAGTGATTTGTCGTACGCTGTCAGTGCCATGGCCACTCCCAGCGCAGATATCGCGCCACCACCGACCACCCGGGCCTCCTCCCAGAGCACGGGGGAGCTTGATCATGTCGTCGCCGAGCGCCACCAGCGGGCTGATGCGCGCCGGAACCGGGAGAAGATTCTTGCGGCTGCCGAGATCGCGTTTCGCGAGCTGGGCACCGCAGTCCAGATGGAGGACATCGCCCGGCGGGCGGAGGTCGGTGTCGGGACGCTTTACCGTCACTTCCCGACCAAGGAGCATCTGGTTGCCGAGCTCGCCACCCATCGCTTCAGCGGCTGCATCTCGGAGGCTGAGATGGCGCTGGCCACGGTCGACGTCTGGGCGGCGATCGAGTGCTTCGTCTATCGGAACGCGGAGCAGATGGCTACCGACGCCGGTCTGCGGGACACGTTTATGGCGGCCTGCCAGTCGGGTGGGATCTGGGTGGGCGAGCGCGACCGGCTCAACCAGAGGCTCGCAGTCCTGCTCGAGCGGGCGCAGACCGACGGCAGCGTACGCCAGGACGTCACCCTTGGCGATGTGCAGGCACTCATGTGTGGGTTGTCGGCGGCGATTGCCGGCGGAGGAGACTGGCGACGGCTTGCCAGCGTGATGCTGGCCGGCTTGCACGCACCACCGCCCACGCCCGCCGCTCCCTGAGCGATCGATCGGGGTGGGCCCTGCCAGCCGCGCCGGACCTAATGGTTTACCGCGCGTCGGCGTGACTCGTCGATCTCGGCCTCGGCCTCGGCGCGTCCGACCCAGGTCGCACCCTCGACCGACTTTCCCGGCTCGAGATCCTTGTAGACCTCGAAGAAGTGCTGGATCTCCAACCGATCGAACTCCCGTACGTCCTCGATGTCCCGCAGGTGCGCAACGCGCGGGTCTTGCGCGGGCACACACAGGACCTTGTCGTCGCCACCCTTTTCGTCCGTCATGCGGAACATTCCGATCGCCCGGCATTTGATCACGCAGCCGGGAAAGGTGGGCTCATCCAACAGGACGAGGGCGTCCAGCGGATCGCTGTCCAGGCCAAGGGTGTTCTCGATGAAGCCGTAGTCGGCGGGATACCGGGTCGAAGTGAACAGCATCCGGTCCAGCCTGATGCGGCCGGTCTCCTTGTCCAGCTCGTACTTGTTCCT
>DATBRJ010000246.1:0-5289 GCA_036560395.1 Actinomycetes bacterium
ATGGGGCCGGAAAGTCCCGATCCTTCGCCTGATCACGAACAGGATCACTCATGGCTGACAGCACCAGCGGCGACACGCAGTCCGACTCGGTTGGGCCCGAGCCCACACCGGACACGGAGACCGGAGAACGACTGCTGGAAAGGCTTGATGAGGCCGAGTGCCTCCGCCTGATTTCGCCGGGTGGCGTCGGGCGGATCGCCTTCTCCACTCGATTGGGTCTGTCGATCTTTCCGGTCAACTACAAGCTGTATGAGGGAACGATCGTGTTCCGGACGGCGCAGGACAGCCCGATGGGCGAGGACCTGCGCACCGGCATAGCCGGCGCGGATTTCAAGGTGGCCTTCGAGATCGACCAGGTCGACCTGGCTGCACGGGAAGGCTGGAGCGTTCTCATCCAAGGTGCGGCGCACCACGTGGATTCTGAGACCGAACGAGAAACGGCCATGCAGTCGGGTGTACAGCCGTGGCCCGGCGGACGACGAGAGCACTTTGTCCGGATCCTCCCCAGCCGCATCGCGGGAAGACGTATCCGCAGAGCTGACGAGACGGCACCGAGCTAAATCCGTGAGTCAGGACTTGTCGGTGGCCCTGGACAGGAGTTCATGCACCAGACCGTAGGCGACTGCCTCCTCTGCTGACAGCATTCGCCCGGCGCGCAGGTCCGTTTCCACGGTTTGCGCGGTTTGGCCGGTAGCCTCAGCGAGACGGGCCACGCATCGGGCGAAGAGCTGCTGCTGGCGCTCGAGTTGTACGGCGATCTCGGTGGCGCGCCCCTCGGCCCTCATCCGGGGCTCACGCAACTGGAAAGTGCTGTTCAGATGAGCCGCCCGGCGCTCCGCCGCCGCATAGGCCAGCACAGCTGGTCCGCCGATGGTGCCACTGGCCACCGCCCGTACTGGTGATCGGGCGAGATCGATCGTCTCGGCAAGAGTGCTCGCGGCCTCGAGCTCGCCGTCGTAACAGCTGATGCGGATCTCGACCGGCTCAGCGCTGCGGACATCCAGCAGCATGACCGCAGCCGCGCCTCGGTTCGCGACCGCACTATCCAAATAGCCAGACAGCAGAACGATCCGCCGGTCGAGCAGCTGCGCCTCGAGGTCTGCGGCTCGGGCTGGCGGCTCCCACCACTCGGGCAAAGCTGGCCGGGGTGGCTCGACGGGAGGCAGCGTCCCTGGAGGCCGAGGGAAGGGCCACGGCTCAGGCGTCGGCTGCCACGGCGGGACTTCCGGTGGCCACCCGGCCGCAGCACCGAGCTGATCGACTTCTCTCCAGGACATCCCCACCCCTCCTTGGACAACAGATGGCAGGGTCGTTGGGCCTCCGTTTGATGGTGCCATCAATCCGGTACGACGCGAATGCAGGGCTGAGTGTCGGGGACCGTACACCTTGATCGACCGGTGGCATCGCGCTACTTGCTCTACTGCTAAGCGATGTCAACCAGCTCTGAGACGATCTTGGTAGGGCTTGTGGCCCGCGCCTTTGCTGCGAGAACACCGGACCTTGACAAGTTAGTGAGTGACCACTAACTTAGCTGCCATGACAGCGACCGGAATTCGAATGAGCAGCGACCAAAGGCGCGAAGAGGTGCTGCGTGCGGCCGTCGCGGAGTTCGCAGAACGTGGCTTTGCCGGTACCTCAACACACGCCATAGCCCGTCGCGCCGGCATCTCCCAGCCGTATCTCTTCCGGCTCTTCGCAACCAAGAAGGACCTGTTCATCGCCGCCACGAACCGCTGTGTCGCGCGGATCAAGGCAGAGTTCGAGAAGTCGGCTGACGGTCTGGTCGGTCAGGAGGCGCTCACGGCCATGGGGCACGCGTACAAGGAGCTGCTCGCCGACCGCCAATGGCTGCTGCTGCAGATGCAGATGTACGTCGAGTCCCACGACCCGGAGATCCGGGATGCGGCGCGTGCTGGCTTCGCCGACCTGTGGGCGACGGTGGAACGCGTCAGCGGCGCACCGGAGGAGGACGTGGTGCAGTTCTTCGCGATCGGCATGTTGCTGAACACCGGCGCCGCGATGGAGCTCAACGAGCTAGACGACCGATGGGCTCGCCTGGCCACGCTGCGGCCGTTGGAGTGAAGGGCGCGTCCCGGGCGGTCAGCGGATCCAAATTTTTTTTCGAACCAGAAGTTAGTGACCACTCACTACCTCAAGGAGTTAGAAATGGCCATCGAGATCACAAGCACGCCAGCAAAGACAGCGAGGGCCGACCGGTCAAGCAGCTTCTGGGCGTTCCTCGTTACCGGCGTGGCCATCTTCATGGTCTCGCTCGACAACCTTGTCGTGACCACAGCGCTTCCCGCCATCCGTACGGGCCTGGGCGCGGGGCTCGAGGATCTGGAGTGGACCGTCAACGCCTACACCCTGACATTCGCGGTCTTCCTCCTGACTGGCGCTGCTCTGGGTGATCGCTTCGGCCGGCGACGGATGTTCTTGGTCGGCCTGAGCCTGTTCACCTTGTCGAGCGCGGCCGCTGCGCTCGCTCCCGAGATCGGGATGCTGATCGCGGCTCGGGCGGTCCAGGGCGTCGGCGCCGCGATGGTTGCGCCGCTCACCCTGACCCTGCTTTCCGCTGCGGTACCGGCGACCAGGCGCGGGCTGGCGCTCGGCGCCTGGGGCGCGATGAGCGGTCTGGCGGTCGCCCTCGGCCCCGTCATCGGCGGTGCCATCGTCGACTATGTCTCCTGGCAGTGGATCTTCTGGGTTAACGTACCGATCGGCGTCGCGCTCGTTCCGGTGGCCCGTCGTCGCCTGGCCGAAAGCTACGGCCCGACTGGTCGGCTCGACCTCGCCGGGACCGTTCTGGCCAGCGCCGGGCTGCTCGGCGTGGTCCTTGGCCTCGTCCGCGGCAACAGTCTCGGCTGGACTAGCCCCGAGATCTTGGTCTCCTTCGCGGCCGGCGCCGTCCTCCTGGCGGTGTTCGTGGTCTGGGAGTTGCGCAGCGCGACCCCCATGCTCCCCATGCGGTTTTTCCGGAGCAGAGCATTCAGCGCCGCAAATGTCGCTTCGCTGTTGATGTTCTTCGGAATGTTCGGGTCGATCTTCCTCCTGGCGCAGTTCCTCCAGACAGTGCAGGGCTACTCGCCGTTCGCGGCCGGCGTGCGCACGCTGCCCTGGACGGGAATGCCACTGATCGCTGCCCCGCTCGCCGGAGCGCTGTCCGACCGAATCGGGAGCCGCCCCATCGTCGCGGTGGGTCTCGCCCTGCAGGCGATCGGGCTGGGCTGGCTCGCCGCGATCTCCGCGCCAGACGTCGCCTACTCGACCTTGGTCCCGGCGTTCGTGGTGAGCGGCCTAGGCATGGGCATGTTCTTCGCGCCCATCGCCAATCTCGTACTGGGCGCGGTGAGCTCGGCTGAGGAAGGCATGGCCTCCGGTGCAAACAACGCGATACGGGAGGTCGGCGGCGTGCTCGGTGTCGCCGTCCTTGCGGCAGTGTTCTCCAACACCGGCGGGTACACGAGCGGTCAGGCATTCGTGGACGGGCTGAGCCCGGCCTTGTGGGTCGGCGCAGTGGCCGTCGCCGGTGCGGTCGTGGCCGCGCTCCTCGTCCCCCGCCGCAGTCGCGGCGGCGACGTCACTGCGTTGCTTGGACGAACTGTCCGGGAGCCGGTCGCCGCCTGAACGACCGACATTGAGGACCTGGCCAAGGTTCGGCCAGGTCCTCAATCGCATCTCGACGGAAGGCTCGCTGGCGTCACATACGGCGGGCGGCCGTGTCTACCTTTCGCGCGGATGGGCGGTGATTCGCAGCTCGTCACCCGCGATCCAGGCGGGCGATAGGGCCACGAGCCCGTCCGCACCCCGCCGCCGGGAGATGTCGAGTAGCTCGCCCACGGCCCGTCGATAGACCATCGACCATGGCTCCCCCGGCCGTCGCGTCGCTGTGACGCCGATCTGGCCCCGGACCGGGATCGTCGAGGAGCTCATTCAGCTCCTCCTTCCTCGTCGGCCTGCGCAGCCGGTCCGACGATCGCTGCATGTGAGCCTCAAGCACCACGCTTGCTGGAGCGACGAGCGCCCTGCTATAGCCGAAAGTCCCCGCTTGACCTTTCCGACGGTCCCGACCACTGCGGACTCGACGCCGGGGAAGGGCTGGCTCCCCGGCAAACGCCCGCTCCTCCATCTGACATGGGCTTTGCCGTGTGCCGGCATTGGTCTTGACCGGGGAAACCAGACCGACATGACAACGGACAGCAAGTGGGCCCGCGCCCATGAGCCAAGGGAGATCATCGGCAAGAAAGCGCGGCAGGTGGATTGAGATGGTGGTCAGCAATTCCGGGTATCGCCGAACAGCTCGAAGAGGCGGCTACCTATGCATGACGGATTCGGTGGGGCAGGCAAGCACATATGTTGTCGGCGGCGCTGCGCAGCGACGATGCGAGCTGCACTCGACGACCCTGGCCAATGCATCGTCGTCCAGATGGTTCAAGGAGGCCGCACATGAGAAAGCTGGTTGCCTCAGAGTTCCTGTCAGTAGACGCCCTGATGAGCTCCCCGGGCGAATGGCAGGAACCGTACTTTGACGAGGATCTCGGTAACGAGATCGCAGGAATCATGGCCAGCGCGGACGCGATGTTGCTCGGCCGTGTTACCTACGAGGAGTTCGCCTCCTTCTGGTCCCGTATGTCAGTCGAGGACGACCCCGGCGCCGACTTCATGAACAACACACCGAAGTATGTGGTGTCCACCACGCTGAAGGCGGTCGATTGGTCGAACTCCAGCCTCATCCAGGGCGACCTCGCCGACGAGATTGACACGTTGAAGCGACAGGACGGCAAGGACATCCTGCTTATGGGCAGCGGGGGCCTGCTGAGATCTCTTCTGTCGATGGGCTTGGTCGACGAGCTCAGGCTTCAGATCCACCCGATCATCCTGGGCAAGGGAAAGCCGCTGTTCGACAGCTCGAACGCTATGAGCCCGCTCATCCTTACCGACACGAAGGTGTTCGGCCGGGGCGTCTTGGCATTGACCTACCGTCCCGCGCAACCCACCGAGGCCTAGAGCCAACCTGAAACTGCGGGGCGCGGATGAGGCCGATTGCCCCATCCGCGCCCCGCAGTCATGCACAAACGATGGCGACCCCCGTCACCAATACTTCCCGTCGCCGGTGGTGGCTTGGTCGTCCCGCCGAGCAAAGGACGACGGTGTCTCCTCGATCACGTCCAGCCCGGTGACGCTGTGCGCACCCAGCCCGATCGTCGAGTACACCTCGGGGCTGTTGGCCCTGAGGAAAAGTGCCCACAAGACGCCGAGCAGGAACACGATCGGGAAGATGGCCGGGAT
>DATBRJ010000247.1:0-4587 GCA_036560395.1 Actinomycetes bacterium
GCAAGTGGTAGGCCGAGATAGGCGGCCGCTGCGCCGAAGGATCCCCAGCCGGTCGCCCACGCCGAGGCCGCCGCGCGCGGGTCCTCCGAGGACGCTGCCGGCCGCAGTCGCTCCAGCGGTGACACGTGTGGCCAGGGACGCAGCGGCGCGTCGATGGGCAGGCCGGCCTTCTTCCTGGCGAGGTCTGCGGCATCGGCCAGCCCACCGAGCTCGTCCACCAGTCCGCGCTCGGCTGCGTCGGCACCGGTCCACACGCGGCCCCGAGCCACGTCGTGAACATGCTCGCGGGAGAGCCCGCGGTGGGCGGCGACCTTGGCAGTGAAGTCTTCGTAGACCCGATCGAGCCAGAGCTGCAGCCGTTCCCACTCGCCCGGGGTGAACTCCCGCCGGCTGGAGAACATCAGGGCGTGCTCGCCTGCCGCTACTTCGCCATGAGTGAGGCCGAGCTTGGCCACGAGGTCGCGTACAACGCCCTTGCCAGCGAGCACACCGATCGAGCCGGTAAGCGTGCCCGGCTGGGCGACGATGGTGTCAGCGGCCATGGAGACGAAGTAGCCTCCCGATGCTGCGAGCGTCCCCATTGACACGATCACCGGTTTCCCGGCGCGCCTGGCGAGGTCCACCTCACGACGGATGGTGTCGGACGCGACGTAGGAGCCGCCCGGCGAGTCCACACGAAAGACGATGGCCTTCACGGAGTCGTCCCTGGTGGCCGACCTGAAAGCGGCGGCCACTGTGTCGGCGCCCATCGACGGGCCGGACAGCGGGCCTCGGCCGCTGCGCCCGACCTTGATGGCCCCACTGCCATGGACCAGCGCGACGATGGGGCGGTCGCGCTCCTTCAGCCGTCTGGCCAGCTCGGCCGGCCCGGCTTTGGCATAGCGCGAGACATAGCGCAAAGCAGGCGCGGTCGTTCCTTGATCGGCTGTACGCTCCCAGGCGGCCGCGTAGACCTCGTCGCGATAGCCGACATGGTCCACCAGCCCGGCGTCTCGTGCCTCGGCGGCTGTCAGCGGGGCACGGTCGATGATCCCGCGCACCTGATCCTCGGTCAGCCCGCGGGCCGCGGCAACGTCGGAGACAACCTGGTCGGATGCCGAGTCCACGACTCTGGTGACAGCCTCGCGGTGAGCCTCGGTGAACTCGCGTTGAGTGAGGATGTCCGCCGCATTCTTGTACTCATACCGCTGCCCGAACTGCGGCTCAATGCCGGCTTTGTCGAGGGCGCCGCGCAGGAAGGTGACTTCTGCGGCTATGCCCGTGAGCCCGACATCGCCGGACTCTTGCAGCCAAATCTCATCGAATCCGGCCGCGAGGTAATAAGGCACCGTACCCGGTCCGAACTCGCCGAACGACTCCGCCCAGGCGATCGCAGGCTTGCCGTTCTGGCGGAACGCCTCGACGGCGCCGCGAAGCTCTTGCGCCCACGCAAGTCCGTGCCGCCACGGACCGACCTTCGCGACCAGTGCGCGCACCGAAGGATCACCGGCAGCGTGACGCAGACCCTCGACGACCTCGCGCAGCACTGGGCGGCGCCGGTTCATCGCCCGGGCGAGCGGATCGTGCGCGACATCCTCGACCAGCCCCTGCGTCAGATCGAGCTCAAGGATGAGCGGCCTCTTGTCGACACGGTTGCCGATGAACCTGTCGGTGAACTCGGTTAGCGTCGTCATGCTCGCCACCCTATGTCCGCGGCAAGTGGTGGCTCATTCAACAGCGAGCGTGCGGGCGCCGACGGCCCTGGCAAGCCCAGCCGGCTCCGTCGTGGGCGCATCGCAGACGAACCCGCGGCACACGTACGCCGCCGGCGCTCCGTCAACCTTCCCGCGGTCGCGCAGCAGCGGAACGGCAGCTGCTTGCTGTGACTGGTCGCCAACCGCGATCACCGCTCCCGGTGCGGTGCCGAGAAATGCCGTACGCCGAAGCAGGCGGGTCCGGTCGTCGTCGGCCGGGCCGACGATCGCGATCTCGCGCGGGCCGTCGGCAAGCGCCTCGGCGACGGCGAGGCCCCAGCCGATGAACCGAGGTGCCCTGGCGGCGAGCGCGGCGGTGGGACCGAGTGCTTGGACCGCGGCCTGCCGGTGATCGGCCGAAGCCGTGTAGGCGGCATAGCTGAGCAGCGCCCCTGCGGCGGCCGACCGGCCGGATGGTGTCGCGTTGTCCGTCGGGTCCTGCGGGCGGCGGACGAGCCGCTCGGCGTTGCGCGCCGTATCGAAGAACTCGCCGTCATCCTCCCTGAACTCGGTCAGGACGACATCCAGAAGCACGCCGGCAACGGTGAGCCACGAGTCGTCGCCGGTCACTGAACACAGCGTCAGGAAGCCCTCGGCCACGTCCGCGTAATCCTCGAGGAGTCCCATCGAGGTGCCAGCGTGCCCGTCTCTCGACGTGCGCAGGAGACGGGTAAATGCCCGGCCCGCGGCGGCCCGAGCAGTGCCCTGCCGCGCCAGACCGTCGAGGTGTACGGCCAGCAGAAGACGGCCCGCGGCGGTGGCAGCGTCGACATAGTCAGACCGGCCGAGCAGCTCCCCAACCTCGGCGAGCGCGGCGATCGCGAGCCCATTCCAGGCGGCCACGACCTTGTCGTCGCGAGCCGGCCGGGTTCTGCCCTCCCTGTCGGCCTGCAGCGCCTTCCTGATCCGCGCATACCGCGCATGATCGGCTGGGTCGGTGCTGAGCTGGAGAACCGACGTTCCGTGCTCGAAGGTCCCCGCGTCGGTGACACCGTAGATCTGGCTGGCCCAAACACCGTCATCGTCACCCAGCGCCTCGCGCAGCTGGCCCGGGGTCCATACGTAGAACTTGCCCTCTGCGCCGTCTGTGTCGGCGTCGAGTGCAGAGGCGAAGCCGCCTTCTGGAGTCCGCAGTTCTCGAAGCATCCAATCGGCTGTGTCGGTGACAACGCGCCGCGCAAACTCGTCGCCCGTTGACCGCCAGAGATGCGCATAGACCCGCAGCAGCAGCGCGTTGTCGTACAGCATCTTTTCGAAATGCGGGACCGTCCAGGTCGCATCGACGCTGTAGCGAGCGAAGCCTCCGGCGAGCTGGTCGTACATGCCGCCGCGGGCCATCGCCTCGCAGGTGTGCCGCACCATCTCGAGCGCCTCGGCGTCGCCGGTGCGTGCATGGTGGCGGAGCAGGAACTCGAGCACCATGGACGGCGGGAACTTCGGCGCCGTTCCGAAGCCGCCGCTGCGCGGATCAAAGTCGGATTGCAGCACACGCACAGCCGCCGCAAGCTCCTCAGCACCGGCCGGTTGTGCGCCCGCAAAGGACGGCATTCGCTGGCCCACCTGGCGAACGACGTCGGCGCCGAGCCGTTCGATCTCGTCCCGCTGGGTACGCCATGCTGCTGAAATCGCGAGCAAGAGCTGGGTGAAGCTCGGCATACCAAAGCGCGGGGTGGGCGGGAAGTAGGTGCCACAGTAGAACGGCTCGCCCGACGGCGTCATGAACACGGTCATCGGCCAGCCGCCCTGACCGGTCATCGCTTGGGTGGCTTCCATGTACACGGCATCGACGTCGGGCCGCTCTTCGCGGTCCACCTTGATGTTGACGAAGTTCTCGTTCATGAGCTGCGCCGTCTTGAGGTCCTCGAAGGACTCGTGCGCCATGACATGACACCAGTGACAGGCGGCGTAGCCGACCGAGAGGAGCACTGGCACGTCACGGCGACGGGCCTCCGCGAACGCCTCGTCCGACCACTGCCACCAGTGCACCGGGTTCTCCGCGTGCTGGAGCAGGTACGGGCTCGTCGCATCCTTCAACCGGTTCATCACCATCTCCCAACTCACCGCCACCCTACGTAGCCCGATCTGGGGCCCAGTCGTCGCCACTCGTATCACGCCGCCTGCAGCACCGGGCCACATGCGGCGATCGACCAAGTCATTTCGGTACAGGCTCGACGATCTTGCTCAGCCTGCCCGGCAACGAGGCGGTCCGGGTTGTCCCGCAAGCCGCCGCTTGGAAGGGTGGGCGCGTGCGCGCACTCGGGGCTGGCGATCCGGACCGGATCGGGCCGTACCTATTGCGCGCGAGGCTGGGCGGTGGCGGTATGGGGACCGTCTATCTCGGCACGTCGCCCGGCGGGCGACCCGTAGCCGTCAAGGTGGTCCATCCCGAGCTGGCCGACGATCCCGGTTTCATCCAGCGATTCCGCCTCGAGGTGGAGCTGGCCAGGCGAGTACAGGGCTTCTGTACGGCTCCGGTCGTCGACGCCGACCCAGATGGGCCGCGACCCTGGTTGGCCACGCTCTATGTCGCTGGGCCCTCCCTGCTCCAGGCGGTCAAGGAATGTGGCCCGCTGCCCATCGCGACCGGATGGATTCTCGCCGCCGGGCTGGCGGAGGCGCTGGTGGCGATCCATTCGTCAGGCATCGTGCATCGCGATCTCAAGCCGGCCAACGTGCTGCTCCCAGCGGATGGCCCGCGGGTCATCGACTTCGGCATCGCCCGCGCGCTCGAGGGGACGATGCTCACGAGAACCGGTCTCGTCATCGGCTCCCCGGGATACATGGCCCCGGAGCACATCCGCGGCGGTCCCACCGGACCCGCCGCTGACGTCTTCTCGTACGGGGCCACGCTTGG
>DATBRJ010000248.1:0-4702 GCA_036560395.1 Actinomycetes bacterium
ATGAGGGGCTTGGAAGTTCCTCCAGAGGTTGTGGAGGCGCTCGGTGGGGGCAAGCGGCCGGCGGTGACCATCACGATCAACGGGCATTCATGGAAGAGCAGGGTGGCCATCATGCGTGGCCGCTACCTGCTTGGCCTCAGCAACGCCAGCCGAAGAGCCGCCGGTGTGGTGACCGGCGATGAGGTCGAGGTCGAGGTGGAGATCGATGCCGAGCCCCGTGTTGTGGTCGAGCCCGCGGACTTCGCCCGTGCTCTGGAGGCCGATCCGGTCGCCCGCGCCGCCTACGACCGCCTGTCCTACAGCCGCAAGCGTGAGCAGGTGCTCGCTATCGAGAACGCGAAGAAGGCCGAGACGCGCGTACGGCTGATCGAGAAGGCCCTGGCCCTGCTGCGGGAGCTGGAGGTGTCTGTTGCGTTGACGGATGACGTGTCGCTTCGGCAGGATCCGACCGCGTGCCGCAGATCCGACCGACTTGCCGTCCAGTTCCGCCTGGCTCGGCGTTCGCCGGCTTCCGGTTCCCGCCGGAGGTGATCGTGCTGGCGGTGCGCTGGTACCTGCGGTTCGGATTGTCCTACCGGGACGTAGATGAGCTGCTGGCCGAGCGTGGCATCGACGTCGACCACGTTACCGTGCACCGGTGGGTGCAGCGGCTCGCGCCGCTGCTGGCCGATGCGGCCCGGTTCGCTCGGCACCGGGTCGGCGACCGCTGGCACGTCGACGAGACCTATGTGAAGGTCGCAGGGCGGTGGGTGTATCTGTATCGGGCGGTCGACCAGTTCGGGCAGGTCATCGACGTGTACGCGTCCTCGCGCCCGGGACAGCGAGGCGGCACGTCGGTTCTTCCAGCAGGCCAGGACCACCACCGATGTGACACCGGCCGAGGTCATCACCGACCGGGCACCCACCTACCCGCGCGTCCTCGAGGAGATGCTGCCCGCGGCCTGGCACCACGTCGAGCGGTACGCCAATAACCGGGTGGAGGCCGATCACGCGCAGTTGAAGCGGTGGCTGCGCCCGACGCGTGGGATCAAGACCATGGCCGGGCTTCGGGTCCTCGCCGCGGGCCACGCGTTCGTGCAGAACCTGCGCCGCGGCCACTACGAGATCGCCGCCGACCAACCGCGAAACCTTCGACTCCAGGTGGCGTTCCGCGAACTGGCCAACGCGATCTGAGGCGTCAGCTCGAACGACCAGCCCGCTCGGCACGCTCCGCGAACGGCTAACGCAACAGACCCCGCGCGTACTACGACCAGCTCCGCGACCGCGGCAAGGATCACAACGCTGCACTCCGTCAGCTCGCCAACAGGTTCGTCGGCATCCTGCACGGCTGCCTCAAAACCAACACCACCTACGACGAGCTCACCGCCTGGCCGACACTCCACGACGCCGCGGCTTGACGACCTAACCGCATGGGATGTCTCTCATGCGGCTGTCGAAGCTGGCGTCCGACCGACCACCGGTAGGGGTCAGTGCGCCCCAGGTGTCATCTACTCTGCGGACCATGCACGAGAACGAGCCCGGCGAGGACCGGTTCGGCGCGGAGGATCAGGTCTCCGAGTGGGACGCAAGGTACCGCGAACACGGCGACGCGCGGTGGAGCGGGCAGCCGAACGGGCGACTCGTTGCCGAGGTCGCCGACCTCATCCCGGGCACGGCGCTGGATGTCGGTTGTGGCGAGGGTGCCGATGCGATCTGGCTCGCGCAGCGCGGCTGGGCGGTCACCGCGATCGATATCTCCGCAATCGCACTAGGCCGGGCGCGCGAAGCTGCCGAGCTGGCCGGCGCCGCCGTCAACTTGATCTGCGGGGACGCCCTCCAGACAGCATTTCCGCCGCGTTCCTTCGACCTGCTGTCGATGCAGTACCCGGCCCTACCCAAGACCGCCGGCGACGCCGCCGTGCGGACGTTGCTTGACTCGGTGCGCTCTGGTGGATTGCTACTCGCCGTCTACCACGACCTCGACGACGAGCACCGCGAGCACATGAAATCACGTGGCGTCGACCCAGCCGACTACTTCGGCGACGACGACCTCGGCCGTCTGCCCGGCGACGACTTCACGGTCGAAAGGCACGCAGTCGAGCCGCGCATCGACCCGCCGCCCGGAACCCCGCACATTGCCGACATCATCCTGCGCGCCCGGCGTCGCTGACGCGCTCCGAGGCGCGTGGGATGCGACGAGACCGCACGGATTTGCCGCCGGCCGTGTGCTCCGTTGGCCGGCCACCTATCACCGCCCGTGGCCCGCTCGCTAGGCGCCCGCGGTGCTGCCCGGGTTGAGACGGAATGTCGGATGGTCCGCCGGATCCGGGAAGGCGCGAAAGCCAGCCTTGACTGTCGGCATCCGCCCATACCGGTCCAAGTAGGCCGCGAGCACCGGTGGCCGGTCCCGGGGCTGGAGCTCCTCGGCGACGAACTCCTCGACGCGATCGCCCCGGATCAGCCGACCCCGGCCGGCGGCCCGCAGGTTGCGCGCCCACTCGGTCTGCCCGCCCGGAGCGACGAGGTACCGCTCGCCATCGTGATCGAGGACCACCACCGGCGTGGTCCGCCACCGCCCGCTCGTGCGGCCCGGTACCGACAGCCGGGCGACCAGCTTCGTGTTGCGGGGAGAGAAGCGGTTACCGATATACCTGAGCCACCACGGCGGCTTCCGGTAGTGCAACGTCTTCATGCCTCCAGTGCAACACCGCGCGACGCCGGCGTCGTCGTACGGTGGGAGGCCCTACCGATACCGCCCCGGAGGCAGCTGCCACGACGGCCTATCACCAGAGACGTACACCTTCGACGCCCACCCAGCGCCAGAATGAACGCAAGTCTCATGGCTGGCCCGCGCCACCCGCACGCCGCAAACTCGCACCCGACGACATCCGCATCTGGCTCCCGTTACCTTCTTCGGGCCCTCAGATTGGGGGTGCAGGCCAGCGATTCCGGCATGACTCATGGCTCCTGTTCTTGATGATCTCAGAGGTGCTGTCACCGGGGTCGCAGGACGTACGTGACCGCTTATAGGGACATGGGCCCACTCATGGATGCCTTCTCGTAACGTGGCTGCCGGCGCTCCGTCCGAGGCTGGTCTGCTCGTCACGGAAGAGGAGTGTCACGTGTCCAGAGCTGATGCAGATCAAGGTCCGCCGAGGGACCGCGGGTTCGAGGTCTTCTGCGGTATCGACGTCGCCCGCGAGACCCACCATGTTGTTGTGCTCGACCGGCAGGGTCGCCGGTTGATCGATCGACCTCTGCCCAACGGGGAGCCGCAGCTGGTGGCGTTGTTCAACGAGCTCGAGAGCCGGGGTCGAGTATTGGTGGTGGTTGACCAGCTGGCCTCGATCGGTGCGTTAGCGATCGCGGTTGCCCGCTCTCGCGGCATCGCGGTGGGCTACCTTCCCGGCCTCGCGATGAGGCGGATCGCTGACCTCTATCCGGGCGAGACGAAGACCGATGCCCGAGACGCACACGTCATCGCGGATGCCGCACGCACGTTGCCGCATGCCCTGCGGCGCGTCGGGCCTGACGAACAAACCACGGTCGAGTTGAGTGTGCTGGCCGGATACGACGCGGACCTGGCAGCCGAGTCAACCCGGCTGGCCAACCGGCTCCACGACGCCCTGCTGCACATCCACCCCGCTCTCGAACGCCTGCTGGGTAACCACTTTCGCCGACCCGGAGTGCTCCGGCTGCTCGCAGCGGCTGGCACTCCACAGGCGATCGCCGAGCTCGGCGAGTCGGGCATCCGGGAGCTCATCGCAAACGGCTCACCGCGGATGTCCAAGAGCCTGCCGACCTTAATCGTGGCTGCGCTCGCGGAGCAGTCGGTCACGATCCCGGCCACCGAGCAATACGGACGAGTGATCCGCGGAGTCGCCCAGCAACTGCTCACGATCATGGACCAGCGTGAGGTGCTGGGTTCCGAACTCGAAGCATTGCTCACCAACCACCCCCTCGCCGAGATCCTGACATCCATGCCCGGCGTGGGCCCACGGACCGCGATCGAGCTGCTCCGCACCGTCGGTGACGGATCCACATTCGCCAGCGCCGCACACATCGCCTCCTATGCCGGTCTGGCACCCGCGACGCGACAATCGGGCCGGTCGATCAAAGGTGAGCACCAGGCGCGGCGCGGGAACCGGGTGTCATGACTTCGACCGTGACCGTTCGTTTGTGTGGGTCCATGCCGATCACGACCGGCAAGCCGCCCTCGCCCATGGCGCCTCCTGACCTTGGCTGAAGTTCCGTTGGTTGGCGGTCAGGAGGGCACCGCTACTACCAGCAGAGCATTCCCTTCTTCAGCCTCTCCCGACCTCGCGGTGGCACGGGGCAGCGCACGCCAAATGAGAGTCACACGACAAACGTGGACAGCCGCGAATGAGCGACCACCCCGGCCACCTGAACCGAGCCTTGGCCAAGACCCGATCCACGGTCAATGGAACTAGTAGCCGCGATGAGGGTGTGTCATACCGCCGCGAGGCGGGCGCGGCCCTCAGGCCTTGTTCACCGGATCTGGCCGATGAGCGAGCGAAGATCACGTCGCCGAGAACTGCATCGACCTTTGGTTGCCGAGCATCTCGATACTGGCGTTGATCGCGCCTGCCCCCCTGCCGGCCGATGAGAATCTCCGGTCACCCTGGTCGTTCTTCCTAGAACCGACTGCAAAGCGCAATCACCAACCGAGGAGCGCGCGGATGTCACTCACACGGATCCACAA
>DATBRJ010000249.1:0-3216 GCA_036560395.1 Actinomycetes bacterium
CGCACCGGCCGGATCTTCACCGGCGATCGCAGCGGCGATTGGCTGTTTGCGTCGTTGCACCGGATCGGAGTGGCGGTTAAGGAGACGAGCACCCACCTGGGGGACGGGCAGCGGCTGCGGGGAACCAGAATCGTCGCCGCTGTTCGGTGCGCACCGCCGGCCAACAAGCCGACTCCCGCGGAGCGAGACACCTGCCAGCCGTGGCTGCTGCGGGAGTTCGAGCTCGCCGCACCGACGATCGAGGCGGTGGTCGGCCTCGGACAGTACGCGTGGCAGGCGGCGATGCGGGCGCTTCGGCACATCGGCTACGTCCTGCCCGTGCCCCGGCCGGCCTTCGGGCATGCCGCTGAGGCTGAACTGGACGGGCCGGGTGGCAAGAAGGTGCTGCTCATCGGGTCTTACCACCCCAGCCAGCAGAACACATTCACCGGCAGACTGACAGCCACGATGCTCGACACGGCACTGCGCCGGGCGGCGGCGCGCGCCGGCCTGTCCTGACTCAGCGAGAGGGCACGTAGCCATGAGCGACGATCGGCGGCCGCACATCCTGATCGCGGGCGGTGGCTATGTGGGGTTGTACACCGCATTCGGTTTGCGGCGCCTGCTGCGCCGCAAGAAGGTCCGGGTGACCTTGATCGATCCCTTGTCGTACATGACCTATCAGCCGTTCCTGCCTGAGGCCGCCGCGGGTTCGCTCGAGCCGCGGCACGTGATCGTGCCGCTGCGCCGGGTGCTGCCCGGGGTGGACATCGTAAACGGCCGGGTAACCAGGATCGATCATGCGAGGAAGGCGGCTTTCGTCGCCACGAAGGCCGGCCCAGTCGAGCAGATCGACTATGACCACCTCGTGGTGGCGTTCGGGTCGGTCTCGCGCACCTTCCCGATACCCGGCCTGGCCGAGGAGGGCATCGGCTTCAAATGGATCGAGGAGGCGATCAGCCTCAGGAACCGGGTCCTCGACATGTTCGATCTCGCCGAGTCGTCCTCCGATCCGCCGGTACGCAAGCGAGCGCTGACCTTTGTCGTGGTGGGCGGTGGCTTCGCCGGCGTGGAAGCGCTTGGTGAATTGGAGGACATGTGCCAGGACGCGTTAAAGCTCTATCCGAAGCTAGATCCGTCCGACCTGCGCTGGGTGCTTGTCGAGGCGTCGAACCGGATCCTGCCCGAGGTCGGGGAGGAGATGGGTCGCTATACGGTCGACCGGCTGCGTGATCGTGGTATCGACGTCAAGCTCGAGACGCTGCTCAAGTCCTGTGTAGATCGTCATGTCGTGCTGTCCGACGGCGACGAGTTCGACGTGAGCACGATCATCTGGACGGCCGGCGTGAAGGCAAGTCCGGTGCTCAACGCCACCGACCTGCCAATCGATGAGAAGGGACGGTTGCGTGCGCGGGCGTCTCTCACGGTGGAGGGGTACGACGATGCCTGGACCGCGGGTGACTGCGCCGCCGTACCCGACCTGACCAATCCGGGCGAGTTCTGCGCGCCGAACGCCCAGCATGCCGTACGCCAGGCGCGGCTGTTGGCCAGAAACATCGGGCGTACGTTGCGTGGAAAGCCGCTGCGTGACTACCGGCACAAGTACATTGGCTCGCTGGCCAGCCTCGGCCTGCACAAGGGAGTCGCGCAGATCTACGGGCTCAAGGTGCGCGGCTGGCCCGCATGGTTTATGCATCGCACCTATCACGTGAGCCGCGTGCCGACGCTTAACCGCAAGACTCGCATCGTGCTCGACTGGACCCTGGCCCTGTTCTTCAGGCGTGACGTGGTTTCCCTCGGTTCGCTGCAGATGCCGCGCGAGGTCTTCAGGGAAGCCGCCGTTCCGGCGGCGGCAGCGGACAATCCACTCCACCATGCGGACAATGGTGGGAACTCGACCGGACCGAGCAGCACCGCCCGCTGAGCCCGGAGCGTGGGCGCCTGCTACCGGTCGCCATCGGGCCGGACGGATCGGGCTCGAGAGAGTAGAAGGGAGTACGCGGATGGCTACCCACCTCGGCGTGGCGGACCGGCTCGTGCCGCTGCTCGAACGCGTGGTCGGCGTCTCGCTGCCGATTCGCGTACGCGGCTGGGACGGCAGCGAGTCCGGTCCGGCCGGCGCGCCGACAATCCTCGTACGCTCCCCGCGGGCGCTGCGGCGGTTGCTCTGGCAGCCGAATGAACTGGGTTTCGGGCGCGCCTACGTCGCCGGCGAGCTGGACGTGGAGGGAGACCTCTACGAGGTACTCGGCTTCCTGGCGCCGCTGATGGGCAAGACCGAAGGCAGGCATGTGCTGTCGGCGGCCGACCGAGGCGAGCTGATCAAGACCGCGGTGGTCTTGGGGGCGGTGGGTCCCCAGCCGAAGCCACCACCCGAGGAGGCTGTCCTTTCCGGGCGGCGGCACTCGAGGAGCCGGGACCGTGCAGCGGTACGCCACCACTACGACGTGGGCAACGACTTCTACCGGATCGTCCTCGGCCCGTCCCTGGTCTACTCGTGCGCCTATTGGACGGCGCCCGATGACCCGACCTACACACTGGAGGATGCGCAGCGCGACAAACTCGATCTCATCTGCCGCAAGTTGGAGCTGAGGCCGGGGATGCGATTGCTCGACGTCGGCTGTGGTTGGGGCTCGCTGGTCATTCACGCGGCGCGGGAGTACGGCGTCTCCGCGGTCGGGGTCACCTTGTCCGGCGAGCAGGCCGCGTTGGCGAGGGCCCGAGCTGCCGAGGCAGGGCTCTCAGAGCAGGTGGAGATTCGCGTCGAGGACTACCGCGACGTCGCCGACGGTCCTTATGACGCGATCGCCAGCATCGGTATGGCAGAGCACGTGGGTACGGAGAAGTACAGGCGGTACGCCGCTGCGCTGTATTCGCTGCTCAAGCCGGAGGGCCGGCTCCTCAACCACCAGATCGCGCGGCGGCCGGGACCACGCCAGAGCCGACCGACCTTCATCTCGTCCTACGTCTTTCCCGACGGCGAGCTGGCTCCTGTCGGCACGACCGTTTCGTTGCTCGAGGAGGGCGGTTTCGAGGTACGCGACGTGGAGTCGCTGCGCGAGCATTACGCGAGGACGCTGCGCTGCTGGGTGGCCAACCTGGAGGCTGGCTGGGAGGACGCAGTGCGGCTGACATCGCCTGGCCGGGCCCGGGTGTGGCGCGTCTATATGGCCGGATCCGCGCTGGCCTTCGAGGCGAACAACATCGGCGTCAACCAGATCGTCGCGGTGCGCGCGA
>DATBRJ010000250.1:0-3937 GCA_036560395.1 Actinomycetes bacterium
CTCGCTCGGCCTCGACGTGGACCGACTGACCAGCCGCGAGTGCCGCCGGCTCGAGCCGCTGCTGGCACCCGGCATCTGCGGCGGGCTGTTCGTCGCCGACGACCACTCGGCCGATCCACGCGTGCTCTTTGCCGCGTTGGCCGCGGCCGCGCGGCGAGCAGGCGTTCTGGTTCTGACGGAGCCGGTCGCCGAGATCCAGCTCAGCGGGGACGGGGGCTCAGAAACGCCGGCCGCGTCGGCGACCTCGGAAGCGGATGGGACGCCGCAGGTGCAACCATCCAGCGACGTTTCGGCGGGTACTGGGGATCGGGTGGCCGGAGTACGTCTGGCCAGCGGTGAGCGGCTCTCAGCGTCGACCGTCGTCCTCGCCGCCGGCTGCTGGTCGGCGTCGCTAGGTGGACTGCCCGCCGCAGCGGTGCCGCCCGTGCGACCGGTGAAAGGGCAACTGCTGCGGCTGCGCGCCCCCGCGCGCCCGGAGACCTCCGCTCCCCCGGCTTCGATACCGGAACGCACGGTCCGCGCAGTTGTCCGTGGCTCCTCTGTTTATGTCGTGCCACGGCCGAGCGGTGAGGTCGTCGTCGGTGCGACGACCGAGGAGCTGGGGTTTGACACGACGGTCACGGCGGGTGCGGTTTACGAACTGTTGCGCGACGCACGCACCCTGATCCCGACCATCACCGAGCTGGGCCTCGCGGAGGCAACGGCAGGACTTCGGCCGGGCTCACCTGATAATGCGCCGATTCTCGGTCAATCGAGCGTGCCGGGGCTGGTGATCGCCACCGGCCACTACCGCAACGGTGTGCTGCTCACGCCGCTGACCTCGGCACTGATCGCCGAGCTGGTGACGACGGGCCGTACTCCCGAAATGATCGAACCGTTCAGCCCACATCGCTTCTCCCCTGCCCAAGCGGCCGACATTGATCCTGGTCACGTCCCCGCAACCGGCGAAGCAGGTGCGGCCCCGCGGGGCATGCTCACGGGTGGCCAGCGTGGCGGATGACCCGGTCAGCGTGACCGTGAACGGCGAGCCACGCCAGGTTGCAATGTCGGCGACCATCGCCGACCTCGTCGCGGCCATGAGCACAGCCGGGAGCGGTATCGCGGTCGCCGTGAACGACGAAGTCGTACCGCGCGGCCGATGGCCGTCTAGGAGGCTGCACGACCGCGACCGTGTCGAGATCCTCACGGCGGTCCAAGGTGGCTAGCGTGGCTGACGATCCGCTGGTACTCGCTGGTGAGCGCTTCCATTCTCGGTTGATCATGGGAACCGGCGGCGCGCCGGGGTTGGACATTCTCGAGCGGGCGCTCGTCGCCTCGGGTACTGAGCTCACTACCGTGGCGATGCGCCGGGTCGATCCGAGAATGCACGGCTCTGTTCTCGACGTCCTTTCCGCCCATGGCATACGAGTCCTGCCGAACACGGCGGGCTGTTACACCGCAGCCGAGGCGGTGCTGACCGCGCAGCTTGCCCGGGAGGCACTAGGAACCAATTGGATCAAGCTCGAGGTCATCGCGGACGAGCGCACCCTCCTGCCCGATCCGCTCGAGTTGGTCGACGCAGCGGAGCAGCTGATCGACGACGGCTTCGTCGTTCTGCCCTACACGAACGACGACCCGGTGGTAGCCCGCCGACTCGAAAGGCTTGGCTGCGCTGCGGTGATGCCGCTCGGCTCGCCGATCGGGTCTGGCCTCGGGATCAGAAACCCGCACAACATCGATCTCATCGTGGAGCAGTCACAGGTGCCGGTGATCCTCGACGCCGGCATCGGCACCGCCTCCGACGCGGCCCTCGCGATGGAACTCGGCTGCGACGGCGTCCTTCTCGCGTCGGCCGTAACGCGGGCGCGCGAACCGGCCCGGATGGCGGAGGCGATGCGGCGAGCGGTGCAGGCCGGGCGGCTGGCTCACCTCGCGGGCCGCATTCCGCGCCGCTGGTACGCCCAGGCCTCGTCGCCGCGCGACGGCCGCGCCACGGTCGGCTGACGGCGCCCCGGTAGCAGCAGACCTCCGCCAGCCGCGGGCCACCGACGAAATCCCTGGATAGCCAGAGCGGGGAATGCGGTGATGTCGCGGATTGCAGTCCCCGATCCCATCCGTTACTCCGGGAAGCGCCGGCCGGTACTGGTCTGAGGTCCGCAGGCCAGGGCCTTGTCGCCCGTACACTCCTTTGCCATGGATACGGCCGTTTCCGATCCGCTTGTCGGTCGGATGATCGACGGCCGCTACCACGTCGAGGGACGGATCGCCCGCGGCGGGATGGCCGCTGTCTACTATGCGGTCGACACCCGGCTGGATCGGCCGGTAGCCCTCAAGGTCATGCACGCCGGGCTCTCCGATGATCAGCAGTTCGTCCACCGGTTCATCGGCGAGGCGAAGACGGCCGCGCGGCTGTCACACCCCAATGTCGTCGGCGTCTTCGACCAGGGGACCTACGAGGGGCTCGTCTACCTCGCGATGGAATATGTCGAGGGCAGGACGCTGCGTGAGATTCTCGGCGAGTACGGGCCGCTGACGCCCCGGCAGGCGTTCGGCGTGCTGGAGCCGGTCCTCGCGGCGCTCGGGGCGGCCCATCAGGCGGGCCTCGTGCACCGGGACGTCAAGCCGGAGAACATCCTGCTCGCCGATGACGGACGGGTGAAGGTCGCTGACTTCGGGCTGGCCCGGGCAACCACACAAGCGACGGCACAGACCTCGGATGGCATTCTTCTCGGTACGGTCGCCTACCTGTCCCCGGAACAGGTGAGCCGCGGCGTTTCCGACCTCCGCTCTGATGTCTACTCGGCCGGCATCGTCCTCTACGAGATGCTCACCGGGCAGAAGCCGTTCACCGGCGAAAGCTCGATGGAGATCGCTTACCAGCACGTCCACCAAGACGTGCCGGCGCCGTCCGAGAAGGTTCCTTCGCTTTCCCCCATGGTCGACGCGATCGTCGCCCGGGCGACACGCCGCGATCCTGCCCAGCGGCCGGCAGATGCCGCAGCGATGCTGGCCGAGCTCACCGGCGTCGCCCAGCGGATGAGCGACGCGGAGCTGGATGCCGGCGGGGCCAAGGCCGGCCGACACGCGTCCAACGAGCCGGTCACCCGGCAGATGGCCCCAGTCGATGGGCAGCCGGCCGCTGACGAGGATGGCGCCGAGCAGACCGCGGTCGTGCCTGCGCGGCAGCGGGCAAGTGCCCGTGGATCTAGCCGGGCACGCAAGTCCCGCCAGCGCAGGATCGGCACGCTCATTGCTGTCGCGGGTGCGGCCCTGCTGGTCACCGGGTTCGCCTGGTGGCTGAGCAGCGGCGCCAAGACCAACGTGCCGAACGTCCGCGGCATGACCCAAGCCGCCGCGACGATGGCCGTCCAGGATGCCGGCCTCAAGGTCCAGGTGAGCGAGCCGGTCTTCAGCGAGGATGTCCAACCGGGGCTGGTGGCCGGAAGTGAGCCGACACCCGGTTCGCGAGTGGATCGCGGCTCCGCGGTGATCCTCCACCTGTCGAAGGGACCGGAGCGCCACGAGGTGCCGGATCTCCGTGGGAAGACGACAGCCCAAGCTCAGCAGCTGCTCGCGGGGCAGAACCTGAAGGTGGGCAAGATCACTCGCGCGTTTAGCACATCAGTACCGAAGAACCGGATCACGTCCACCGATCCTGCCGCCGGCGAGGAGGTCCGCCGCAACACAGCGATCGCGTTGGTGGTAAGCAAGGGCCCAGAGCCTGTCGAGGTCCCGGTTGTGACCGGCCGTAATGTCACCGAAGCGACGCAGATCCTCCAGCAGGCCGGTTTCCGCGTCACGACCAGGACAGCGGCCTCGGACAACGTTGCTAGGGACCTGGTGATCAGCCAGAAACCCAGCGGCGGAAACGCTCCCCGCGGATCAAGCGTCGAGCTCACCGTCTCAACCGGGCCACCCTTGGTGACGGTCCCTGATGTTCGTAATAAGCAGGTCCGGC
>DATBRJ010000251.1:0-5758 GCA_036560395.1 Actinomycetes bacterium
CCCAGATCCGCTGCCGCGCCACGCAAGAGAAGGGAATGGCGTTCAGCTGGGGCGCAACGCCATCCAGACCGCCTTTGCGGGCCGAGCCGAGGGGTTGGACCAGCGATGTGGGCGGTCGGTTCTGAAGTGCAGGGAGTCTCCGGGTGAGAGGAGATAGGTGTCCCCGTCTATGTCGAACACCAGAGTGCCGCTCAGGACGTACACCAGCTCTTCGCCAGAGTGCTCCATCGGCTTTGGGCCGCTGTCCGCGTGGGGTTCCACGGTGGCGGCAGCGCCCGCGATGAAGAACCGGCCGTAGGGACCGCTGATGCCCTCCAGAGTGAGGCCCTGCTTCGAGGTATAGACCGCCTTCCGGTCCGCCTTACGCACCAGCGCCACGACGCTGTCGACCTCGGTCTCCTCGCCGACGAAGTACGAAACAGGGCGGTTGAGCGATGCCGCCAGTTTGATCAGGGTCGTGATGGTCGGGACCATCCCATTGCGCTCGACCTTGTGAATCGCGGCGGCCGACACGCCCGAGCGCTCGGCAAGCTGCTGCAGGGACAGACCCTTTTGCAGGCGGAGACGGCGGACTTTCGGTCCTATAGATTCGACGATCTCGTCGAGCATCGCACCGCACCCAGACATTCCTCGACGGTCCAACCTGCCGCTAGTATAGGCGATGATCCGTTTCCTATCGGAAACAGATCATCGGAGAGCACCACCGGATAGGGGGCTTCCCCGTGCCACCTCGTGTGATCGTCGTAGGAGGCGGCGCCGGAGGGATCGGTGCCGCCGGGGGCGCGAAGCAGGCCCTGCCTGAGGCTTCAGTTACGGTCTTCACCGAGTTCGAGGACGTTGCCTACAGCCCATGCGGGATCCCCTATGTCCACGGCAGGGAGATCGACGACTTCGCCTCGCTGTTCCTCGCGGACAAGGAGGCGTACGTCCAGGCCGGCATCGACATCCACTATCAGACCCGTGTCGCGGCAATCGACCTCGAGCGGCAGAGCGTTCGGGTGGCGACGAACGGCGACGAGCATGAGGTGCCCTACGACCGTCTTGTCCTCGCCACTGGCTTCGACTATGCGGATCCCGGTGTCCCCGGGAGTGATCTGGGCGGCCTCTACTACGTCAAGAACATCCGGCAGGCGATGGAATGGGACAAGGTCCTCGACTCCGTGTCACGTGCAGTGGTGGTGGAGGCGACTCCGCTCGGCCTGGAGATGACGACCGCACTCGCCCATCGCGGAATCGAAACCCACCTGATCGATCCTCGGCCGTGGCCGCTCGCCGATGTCGCTGACCCGGACATCATGGCTCCGGTGGAGGAGTCGTGGGCCGAGCTCGGGGTGATCACGCACCTGAACACCAAGCTCGTCGGGTTCGTCGGCGATGGTCAGGTGCGCGCGGTCGCCACCTCGGACGGCGAGTTGCCGTGTGAGCTCGCGGTCGTCTGTACGCACAAGCAGCCAAACAACGTGCTGGCCCGAGCGGCCGGGCTCGACATCGGATCCACCGGCGGTTTGGTCGTCGACGAGCGGATGGAGACATCCCATTCGGGCGTGTTCGCTGGCGGAGATTGTGTCGAGCTCCCGCATGGGGTCACGTGGGTTCCCGTCCAGGGCCTGTCGGGAAGCCACGCGTACGCCCAGGGCAAGGTAGCCGGTGCGAACGCCGCCGGCGGGAACCGGCGCTATGCGCCGGTCTATGTGCCGTGGGCCATGGTCGCCGGCAAGTGGATGATCGGCGGCGTGTCCTTCGGCGAGACCCTCGCATCGGCGCTCGGCATCCCGTACGTCATGGGGGTCGCCGACGGCATATCCCGCGCGCGCTATTACCCAGGAGTACGCAAGACGCGGGTGAAGCTGCTCGGCGAACCGGGGACGCTGCGGCTCATCGGTGCGCAGATGGTGGGCGGCGAGGGCATCAAGGAGCGGGCGGACTTCCTCGCGATGGCCGTCCGGACCGGTGTCACCCTCGAGGACCTCGCCTGGATGGAGAATGTGTACTCACCGCCGATCGGTGCGCTCAACGAGCCCATCGCGTTGGCTGCCCAAAACGCGTTGAGCCGACTGCAGTCATGACTGCCCGAACCGCTGGGAGTCTCTCAACGCGCCGGCCCGTACACCGGGCCAACCTCCGCCTGGCCGGGTGGCTTCGCCACAACTCGGAGCGATATCTCCTCGAGGCCGCTCAGGCCGACCTCGCCAGACAGGTCGGGCGCTCGCCGCCCGTGGGCCCGACGGGCCCGGCCGCGCAGTTCTGGCGACGTGTCTTCGTGCCCGTCTACCGTCGCCTGCCATGGTCGGCCAGACGCCGCGTAATGTCGCGGATGCCGGGCAGCCATCGGCGGGCGTGGCAGAGTCCCCCGGACCGCCGCGATCCAGCAGTGTGACTCACCCAGACAGGAGTGACCGATCCGATGCCAGAGCCGACAGTCAGCATGGAGCGCCCCGCCGAGGGCGCGTACCTCTACAACACCGAGGAGAAGGTCTTCGAGGACATCCAGGCAAATCCTGGCGAGAAGGCCTTTGTCTTCATCCACACAGTGCCGTACGAGGGGTCGGTGGCACTCGTCAACCTCCTCACCGCGACCCGACTGCGTCGCAAGGGGTTCGACGTGAGCATCGTGCTCTACGGACCCGGCGTGCTCCTCGCGTCGGGCACCCGCGGCTACCCCGCGGTGGGCCAGGAGGCGTTCCCCGGTCACCTGGCGATCAACAACCAGATCAAGACGCTCCTGAAGGAAGGCGCGCACGTCTACGCGTGCAGGTTCGCGATGGGCGCGCTCTACGGGTTCCGCGAGGGCGACCTGCTCGAGGGCGTCACCGCGTTCAACCCGTTGGACGTGCTCGACTCGGCGCTAACCGCATGGCGCGAGGGCGCGTTCCAGCTGAACACGTGGACCGTCTGACCGGATCGGCGGATCAGCGCGCCGCGGGCCGCGGCCCGAGCGCGAGCGCGAGCCGATCGTAGAGCGCACGGTGTTGCTCGGCGCTTTCCGACCAGGGAAAGCGCCGAGCAACGGCAGGCCCCGCGGCGGACAGCCGCGCGGCGAGTGAGCGATCGGTGAGGATTGCGCTCAACGCTGCGGCCAACGCCGTCGGGTCGGACGGCGGTGTGATCAGCACGCCGGCACCATCCGTGAGGTACTCCCGGAAGACCGGAATGTCGGTGACGACTGTGGGAAGGCCCGCAGCGAGCGCTTCCAGCACAGCCAGGCCCCAGCCCTCGCTGACCGACGGGAACGCCAAGACGTCAGCAGCGTGATACCAGGCCGGCAGCTCGGCGTCGATGACCGTACCCACCTGAACGATGTCGTGATCGAGCACCAGGCCGAGACTCGCCGCACGGGCCAGGGCCCGATCGCGATAGGCCCGATGGTCCTGGAAGGAGTGCCCGCCGACGACGGCCAGCACCGGCGGCGGCTCCATCTCCCGGCGGAGCAAGGCGAGGGCCTCAAACAGCTCCAGGCTGCCCTTGCGGGGTTCGATCCCGCCGATCGCAAGCACGAGCGGTCGGTCCGTGGCCCGGGCGCCCGCCCGCAGCCTCGCCACCAATCGGGGCCCTGGCGGCTGTGCGAACCGATCCGCATCGACCCCGTTGTGCACCACAGTCGCCAGGACGCCGTAGTCGCGGGCCAGGACCTGCCGCCAGTAGCGGCTGACGACCAGCACCTCGTCAGGCTCCAGAATCGCCTGCCGCTGGCAGTCCACAAGTGCTTGGGTCGTGAAGTCGTCGACATGGTGCACGGTACGGACGACGGTTAACGGATGGCCCTCATCCCTGACCCGCGCTGCTGCCCGTGCGGAGATGCAGTCCTGGGTGTGGAGGATGTCGTACGAGTCCGCGGCCTCCCGCAGCGCGTCAGCCAGAGCATCGACGGCGGCGAAGACCCGCTGCTCGAGCGTCGGAAGCCACGCTGGCGCGGGAACGATCGTGTAGGGAACGGCGACATCGGTGAACCAGCCCGCGTCCGGGTCGCCGAGCGCCACGATCTCGATGTGCTCGCCAACCTGATGGAGGGCCTCGGCAAGGCGGAGCGTATGCACGACGCCGCCTCGTGGACGGGTTGAATAGCTGACCAGGGCGGTCCGCTGCGTCATGGCACCCCCTCCACCAGCGACGCGTCGCGGGCGGCCACCGCCGCCGCGAGCAGTGCTGCCCGGGCGCCGCTTCGCGCGACGAGACAGCCGGCGTCGGCCAGGACGCCTCGCTGTCCCTCGAGGCCTTGCGGGTCGGCGTCCGTGCCGAGGACGTGGGCGACGACACTTGGCCCAGTGATGGCCTCCACGATGGGAGCAAGTACGCCTGCGGGGTCAGGATGCGCCCCGTGGCCGAGCACGACATCGAAGAGCAGCACAGCAGTGGTCGGATCGTCACCCGCCTGCCGCAGCAGATCTGCGCGAGCTTCGGCGTCGATCATCGGGTGTGGCCGGGAAACCGTGTACTCCTCCTCGCCCGCGTCGATGCACACATGGGCGCCGGGAGGTGCCGGTACGCGCCAGTCCGGCTGCAACGGCGTGTTGGAGTAGATCGGCCCGAGTCGCCCGGAGAGCACATGCATCGCCTGATAGCAGAGGCTGCCGCCGGAGAACACCCCGCGCACCGCGGTGCGCCCGGGGTCCAGGCGCTCGATGGCCGCCTCAACCATGGCGCGCAGGCCGGTGCCGAGCTCAGGCGCCGGCATGCCGAGCTCGGTCAGTGCTGCCTCAACGCCCTCGTCGATGGTGCGCACCGACCGGACCTCCGCCGGCGTCTGCACCTCGTCGGCACCCTGCGCGACGATCACGAGCGGCTTTCCACCCGCCGCCGGAAGAACGCCGGCCAAGACATCTGGGTCGGGTGGCTTCGTCACCAGGAGGAGCACATCGACGTCGGCTTGAGTGGCAAGGAGGCGCAGCGCGGCGCGAGTCATGCGGCCGCCCACCGCGCGGGACAGGTCGCGGCCTCCCACGCCGATCACAGCCGCGACGCCGGAGCCGCCGGCGGTCAGCAGGGCGAGCACCTCCTGCGCGCCGGTGCCGGCGGCCGCAACGACGCCGACTCGGCCCGGCGAGACGGTGTTGGCGAACCCGAGTCCCACTCCGCCGAGGACCGCCGTTCCCGCGCCGGGACCCATCACCAGCCGGCCGAGCGACTCCGCGCGGACTTTCAACGCCACCTCGTCCTCGACCGACACTCCGTCGCTGAACAGCAACACGTCCATTCCAGCTGACAGCGCCTGGTGAGCGGCAAGCGCAGCGTAGGGCCCTGGCACCGACACCACGGCGACGTTCGCGCCGGCCAGGTCGGCCACCGCTGCCGTGATCGTCGGCGGGCGGAGTCGGTTAGCGTCCGGCTCTGGTACGGCTTCGATCCTGACCAGATCGGGCTGGCCCTGCCGCTTGTGCCGCGACCACTCGATGACCCGGTACTCATCGCCCGCGTAGCGCAGCACCGTAAGATCGCGCTCGACCGCTCGGGTGCCGGCGAGCACCGCCTCGGCGGTATCCAGCGCACGCATAGCGTCCTCGGGCGAGCCGGCTCGGGCGACGAGCAACAGGTCGTTGGCACGGGCATCCCGCGCATCGACTCCCTGCTCGGCGAGCAGCTCGACGTTCTGCGGGGTCGCCATGAGCGCCGTACCCCAATCCACCCCCGGGCTCGCCGTCAGCGCACGGGTCGCGGCCATGAGCCGCATGGAGTCGTGGTAGGCGTCGGCATGACGGCGCACCGTGGTGGTCAACGCGGCCTCACTCGTACAGGACTCCCGCTTACCACCCGGGTTCCGTGT
>DATBRJ010000252.1:0-7626 GCA_036560395.1 Actinomycetes bacterium
ATCGGCCTTGGCGGACTCGGCCCCCGTCGGAGCAACTGTGATGAGCGTGCGCATGCCCCGCATCGTGGCACGGATCGTCAGCAAGTGGAGAATGAACTCCCATGCGGGCGGTCGTGCAGCGCGTGACGCAGGCGTCGGTGATGGTCGACGGGCGGGTCATCGGCAAGCTGGACGAGCCAGGCCTGGTGGTGTTCGTCGGTGTGACCCATTCCGACGGACGCGACCAGGCGGAGCGCCTCGCCGACAAGCTGTGGGGGCTGCGAATCCTGGACGGAGAGCAGTCCTGTGCCGATCTCGGCGCCCCACTGTTGGTCGTGAGTCAGTTCACGCTCTATGCAGACACCAGAAAGGGCCGGCGCCCTTCATGGTCGGCCGCAGCACCCGGCTCGGTCGCGAAACCGCTGGTCGACGCGGTGGTCGCTGCGCTGCGCGTTCGTGGCGCCCGCGTCGAGACCGGGACGTTCGGTGCGATGATGCAGGTGGCGCTGATCAACGACGGCCCCGTCACGATCATCCTCGAGGTCTGATCGCTGCGACCGGCGGTGCCGTGACCAACACGCATTGGCACACTCTCAGCCGTTGGGTGGATTCTCGGCGGGGAGAGCTAGCCGGTGACGTTGGCACGGACGTGCAGGCCCACATCCGGGGATACGACGGCCTCCTGGCTCGCGGCAACTCCTCCAGCAAGCAAGGGTGCATCGATCGGGACATTCCGCCTGATCAGCGCCAGAGCGATCGGCCCCAGCTCGAAATGGCGTGCCGCCGAAGTGACGCGACCGACCTCCCGACCCTCGTGCTCAACCGGCGCACCAGACACCGGAAGGGTCTCTACGGAGCCGTCGAGATGCAGGAAGACGAGCCGTCGGGGCGGCCGGCCCAAGTTGTGGACACGGGCGACGGTCTCCTGGCCGCGATAACAGCCCTTATCGAGGTGGACCGCGGTCCCGATCCAGCCCATCTCGTGCGGAATTGTCCTGTGATCGGTCTCGAAGCCGAGCCTCGGCTGGTGTGCCGCGATACGCAACGCTTCATAGGGCCACAAGCCGGCCGGACCCCCGGACGCTGCAGTCTCGGCGTACTCCACGAGCTCCGCTCGTGGCACCAAGAGGTCCCGTCCACCGAGGCCTTCGCGCCGTACTCTGCTGAGGAAACGCGGGTGTGGTCCCGATGTCGGCTCCCACACGATCGCCCACTCGGACGTGACCTCAGCCACCTCGACTCGCATCAGGAAACGCATCGAGTCGAGGAATGCCGCAAGATCGGCAGCGGTCCCCGGCTCGACGTGGAACCAGGTCGCCTCACCATCGTCGACGATCCCGAAATGATGCTCGACATGACCGTGAGGCGAGAGGAGGAGCCCCTCGGCCGAGTCCCCCGGCGCCAGGCCGGCGACGTCCTGCGTGATCAATGAATGGAGCCAGGGCAGCCGGTCCGCACCCGCTATCCGCACCACTCCTCGATGAGACAAGTCGACGAACGACTCGCCCGCCACGAGGCGACGCTGCTCGCGGGCAGGATCGCCGTAGTGAGCGGCGACGCCGGTGTCGGGCGGCTCAGCCTCGACCGCGCCGGGCAGGGATAGCAAGGGGCTACGCACACACCCACCCTACGTACGCACGCCAGGACTTGCCCTCCGCACCGCCTCTGACGCTGGCCGGCCACGCGACCTTCGGTGCCACAGGAGGCGATATGCGCGAATTTCGCGGGTGGGTGCTCCTCGCCGCTGTCCCAGTGAAGGGTGCCCTTACCCCAACCCGAGAGACCCGAGGGGCACCTTCACGCGAGGGGAGGGGAGGGCCGGAGGGGTGCGATCAAGCGGTACGGTCGGCCGGCCGCTTCTTCCTGCAGTCAGAACAACGGCCGAAGATCGCGAAGTGACGGACATCGGTGTCGAAGCCGTAATCATGGTCGAGCTTCGCCACCAGGTCCGCCGCAACGGCCACCTCGGTCTCGATCACACTGCGGCAATCTCGGCAAACGAGGTGCAGGTGGGCTTCCTGATCGGTGTGATGGTAGGTCGGCGGGCCATGACCGAGGTGCGCGTGACTGATAAGACCAAGCTCTTCAAGCAGCTCGAGCGTTCGATAGACGGTCGAGATGTTGACCGCGCCGACGGTCTGCCGGACCTTTGCCAAGATTTCCTCAGGCGTCGCATGCCCGAGGGTTTGCACGGCCTCGAGCACCAGCTGCCGCTGGGGCGTCAGCCGGTGGCCCCGTGCCCTGAGCATGCCCTGCCAGTCGCCCACGCTGGAAGTCTATGATTCGGTCGCCAAACGCCGCCCTTACCACAGGCTGACCTCGCCGTTGCGCCAGCTTGATCACAATCAGGCCTTGCTGCGTCCGGCCGCCTACGGGAGCGCCTACCATTACGGCGATGTCCGACCTGACCAGGGCTTCTGGACCCTCCGCTGATGATCGACCGACGCCGGGCGGGGGATCCGGCGCGTCGTCTCCGGTCCGCGACGATGACGCTGACGCGACCCGTGGTCTCACCATCTGGCCGGACGAGGACCAACCGGGCGCAAGCGGCGGTAACGGCGAAGAGACGGGAGCCGAGCCGGGCCAGGAGCCCACCCCCGATCGACCACATCGGCTGCGCCGGGGTCTGCTGATCGGGTCCTTGGTCATTCTGGCTTTGCTGCTGGTCATCGCCGGTGGCGCCTTCTGGTGGCTCAACAGCTTCGCCGGGAAGGTCAACCGCATTCCTGACGTCTTCTCGTCCATACCTGAACAACAGCGACCGGACCGGCCGGCCGCTGGACAGCCTGGCCACGGCGGGTTGACCTTCCTGCTCGCCGGCACCGACCGCCGCTCCGACGTGCCGACCACCGGGCAGGAGGCGGAGGAGAACCAGTTCGTCCCCGGCGCTCAGCGCACGGACACGATCATGCTGGTGCACCTGACCGACGACCGCAAGAAGGCCTACGTCATCTCGATTCCGCGGGACTCGTGGGTCACGATCCCCGGACACGGACATAACAAGATCAACGGTGCATACTCCTTCGGCGGCCCCGCGCTTTACGTGCGGACCATCGAACGGCTGACCGGTATCCGCGTCGACCATCTCGCAGTGATCGACTGGAGTGGGTTCAAGACCCTCACAGATGCCGTGGGTGGGGTGACAGTCACCGTGCCCAAGACCGTCTACGACTCGGCACGAGACAGGAGCTGGACGGCGGGCACCCATCATCTCGACGGCAACGAAGCCCTGCTCTATGTGAGGCAGCGCCACGGTCTGCCGGGTGGCGACTTCGACCGGGTCAAGCGGCAGCAGTATTTCCTGCGCGTCCTGATGGGCAAGGCGCTGAGTCAGAACACCTTCACCAACCCGCTGCGCCTAGGGCGGCTGCTCGACGCGGTGACCAAGACCGTGAGCGTCGATGACACCCTCAGTAACGGCGATCTACGCAGCCTGGCCCTCAGCCTGCGAGGCCTGCGCACCGACGATGTCACCTTCCTGACCGTCCCGACCACCGGAACAGGTTTCGAAGGCAAAGCGAGCGTGGTGTACGTCGACAAGCATCGGGCGGCTGCTCTCTGGAAGGCGGTCAGGAGCGACGACCTGCGCACCTTCCTCGATAGCTCCGTCAAGGGCGGGGAGCAGCTGGGCGACACCACGCCCTAGTGTCGCGTGTCCGAGGTCCTTTGCCGGTGGCCTCGTCCCTCGGCAACCAAACCATCTGCCGATCCAAAGGGTCAGCCTTCAGGGGACACGCTTGAGCCGGGCAGAGATGTGGGATTGCAATGGTTGGCCCATCGCCGCCATGTCATATGCCCACAACAGATCCCCATCGACAAGCCCGTAGAGCCGGTGGCCTGCCGTGTATTCCTTCGCAGACGCGGTGCGGGCGACGACATCGGTGCGCATTTCGATCTTCGCTCCGGCGATCTCACCCAGCCAAATCTCGGCGATACCCGTCGGGTGGGCCAGCACAACCTCGAGCTCGTTCTTCGGCCGAGGCCGCCAGAAGCCGGTCTCGGTGGCGAGCGGCTCGGTGGGCTTGCCCTCCGCGTCCAGCCGCCAGGTCCTTGACGCGTAGGCAAGGAACGGCTTGCCGTTGTGGCTGAACTCGATCTCCTGGCCGAACTGGAAGTCCTCGATCGTCGGGTAGCCGCCGACGCCGACCCCCTCCCACGTCCCGAGCATCCAGGCCAGCGGCACACAGTCGGGATGCAGGTCAGCCGGAATTTCGATCACAACGTCCGTACCCTATCCACCGCTGGCCACGACCATGCGCGCGTCGTCGCGCTGAGCAGCAAAGCCGCCAGGGTCACGACTGCACGCGTTGGGTGCGTACGGTGGTCGACATGCGGTCTCTCGTGGTCAAGGCGACGGCGGGCGCGGACGCGCCAGAACGGTGTTCGCAGGCGTTCACCGTCGCCGCGGTAGGCGTCGCAAGCGGCGCGGACGTCTCGCTATGGCTCACCGGCGAGTCGGCGTGGTACGCGCTGCCTGGCCGGGCTGAGGAGTTCGAGCTCCCCGAGGCCGCACCACTGTCCGATCTCCTCGCCACGGTCATGTCAGGCGGCACCGTGACCTTGTGCACGCAGTGTGCCGCCCGCCGCGGGATCACTCAGGGCGACGTGATTGCGGGGATCAGAATCGCCGGTGCCCAGGTCTTCGTCCAGGAGACACTCGCCGAGCAGGCCCAGGCTCTCGTCTATTAGTCCCGCGAGCGGCTACGAAGCCGAGGGCGCTAGTGTCGCGTACCCAAAGTCTCGGACACGCGACACTAGATCGCGAGCGCCAATTCGGTGATCTGTCCGCGGTTGGCCACCACCGCTCGGTCGATCGAGGAACCGGGGGCGAGCGCACGCACAGTCCATTGACCGGGGCGGGCGAAGAATCGGAAGCCGCCGTCGTCGGTCGTGGGCACCTCTGCGGTGAATTCGCCACCGGAGTCCAGCAAGCGCACGTACGCGCCGGCGACCGGCGCGCCCTCTCGGGAAACCACCCCCTGGATCACCGCTTCCTTCGCTACATCGACGCCGGCGAGCGGCACCCCGCCAGCCTGCGAGCCGCAGCCGTTCATTCAACGAACTCCTGTCTCAGTCGTGACATGCCCCGGTCGGTGCACGAGGTCCGTGCCGGGTGGGGTCGCCCATGGCCTGCCGCGCCACCGACGAACCCACCCGCAGCCGAAATCGTCAGGCAGCTGGCGCTCCCGGCTCGTCTCCGAGGGCTATCGGCACCCCGACCAGCGAGCCGTACTCCGTCCACGATCCGTCGTAGTTCTTCACACTCTGATGGCCGAGCAGCTCGCGAAGGACGAACCACGTGTGCGCGGAACGCTCGCCGATCCGGCAGTAGGCGATGGTCTCCTTCCCGGGATCGAGCCCGGCCTCGCCATAGAGCTTCCGCAGCTCGTCGTCGGACCTGAAGGTGCCGTCGTCGTTAGCGGCCTTCGACCACGGAACGCTCAGTGCTGTCGGGATGTGACCTGGCCGTTGCGATTGCTCCTGCGGCAGGTGCGCGGGCGCGAGGAGGCGGCCCGCATATTCATCGGGCGAACGGACGTCGACGAGGTTCTTGCTGCCGATGGCGGCCACAACCTCGTCGCGGAAGGCTCGAATCGACAGATCCGGCTCCCTGGCGACGTACCTGGATGCCGGCCTGCTGGGTGCATCGGGAACGAGCTCGCGCGAGTCAAGTTCCCACTTCTTGCGGCCGCCGTCGAGCAGCTTGACGTTCTCGTGGCCGTAGAGCTTGAAGTACCAGTAGGCGTAGGCGGCGAACCAGTTGTTGTTGCCGCCGTAGAGCACAACGGCGTCGTCGTTGCCGATCCCGCGAGCGGAGAGCAGCGCCTCGAACTGCTGTCCATTCACGAAGTCGCGGCGTACTGGGTCCTGAAGATCCTTCTTCCAATCCAGCTTGACGGCACCCCTGATGTGGTTCTTGTCGTAGGCGGTGGTGTCCTCGTCGACCTCGACGAGGACGACCTGCGGGTCGTCGAGGTGGGCTTCGACCCAGTCGGCGTCGACCAACGCGGTATCACGGCTCATGCGGATGCCTCCTTGTTAGGGATTGGTGTGCGGGCGAGAAGCCGGTGGTAGGTGGTAGAACTCGCGGTCCTCGAAGACGACGACTGCGCTGAGGAATGCGGCGGAGATGCAAGCTCGGTCGCGGACCTGACGCAGGCGTCGTGACGGAAGCCGTGGACATCGGGAGCTCCTGACGATCAGTGCGTGAAAGGCACGTCAAGGGCTGCGACGGCGGCCGCGGTGCAGCGGCGTTACAGAGAGTGGACGCAGCCCGGTCAGGGCATCAGACACAGGCAGGTGGCCACACGGCACAGGTCGACCGCGCGCCGCTTCGTGAGCATCACCTGCGTGTTCACGCTGCCCAGACTAGGGGGCGGTCCGCCGGATGTCATGTCGTCTCACGCAATGGACGGTCCGCGACGCATCCCAGGCACGTGCCGGCCGGACCCTGCGGGGTCGTCATCGGATCGATCGCGCCGGCCGAGACGCCCGGACGCTGCGATCACATCGCGCTTGGTCGCTTCGCCGGCCGGCTATCTCATGGCGCGGCCTGCGGAGCCGAGGACAAGGACTAAGGGAGTGCGCCGCGATCTCATTGACGCCAGGACTCGTTGATCACACGCGGGCCGGGATTTCCAGCAGTTTCTTGCCCGATGTGGTGACGATCTCGTACTGGTGGATCTTGTCCGGCTGCATGCCGACCGCGCCAGGGACCGAGATCGTTCCCTTTACGCCGGGATAGCCCGTCGCGGGGACCTGCCAAGACGCGGCGATCTCGCGGTTACCGCTCGATCCGACCGCGACCAGGGAACACTTCTCGCTCGGTGCGACGCCCCCGAGCTCCACCGTGAGCTTGGTCCCCCAGCCGACGGCGGCGAACGACACCGTGGCATGAACGCCGGTGCGCACATCGCGCGCGGTCACGGTCTTGGCCGACTGCGTCGTCGCCACCGTAGGCGTCGGAGTCGGACTGGCCTGCGGCGTGTCAGGACCGGCGCGGAGCGCAACGCCGCCGAGGAACGCGAGGAGCCCAGCCGCGGCGACGGCGCCGACACTGGCGAAGACCGACCGGCGGCGTCTCTCGGAACGTGCCTCTTCCGCCCGCTGCACCAACCCCTGCCAGATCCGATCATCGTCGTGCAGGCCGTCCAGCAGTGGGGAGGTGACCTGGTCGACTGGAACCAGATCAAGGAGCGCGGGCAGCGGGCTCAACTGCGCATATTCCTCCGCGCAGGCGGGACAAGAGGCGAGGTGGGCGCGCACCTGCTCGGCCTCGGCGGGCTCGAGCGCACCCAGGACGTAGGCACCGAGGGACTCGCGGACCTGCGCGCAGTTCATGGCGTGATCCCCCGCTCCTCCAAAGCGAGGCGCAGCGCCCGCAAGGCATAAAACGCGCGGGACTTCACCGTCCCGGCCGGGATGCTGAGAACCTCTGCCGCCTCAGCTACCGTTCTGCCGCGGTAATAGGTCTCGACGAGTACAGCACGATGATCGTCGCTGAGAGTGCCGAGCGCCTCGGCCACCTCCCAGGCAAGCAGGGCCTGGTCGATCTGATCCTCGACGGGGATGACCGCGAGGGCGTCCTCAGAAACCTCTTGGGGACGCGCGCGGCGGGCCCGAGCGGCGTCGACGACGATGTTGCGT
>DATBRJ010000253.1:0-7805 GCA_036560395.1 Actinomycetes bacterium
CAGATGCGATCGGCCGGGCGAGATCAGCGTCTGGACTCTGCCGTCTGACGCGGTCAAGGCAGTCTTTGTCGGCTACGTGTCCGGCGTCGCCGTGTCCGCGTACGAGGCGGCGCTCCAACGTCTGACCCGCGACCAAGCGCCCATAGCCATGTTCACCGCGCATCGCGTGGGGTCCGGGCCGGTACGACGCCGTGGTCGAGGATCGGCCATTGGAATGGAGCATGCCGCACGTGACCGCCGTCCGCGCGCTAACCTGCGTCGAGCATGGCGGACTGCCTGCGCGAGCACATGCACAGCCATACCGGACCGAGCGCACTCACCGGACAAGCCGCGGCCCGCGTAGGACGATCAGCATCCTCAAATCGGCAGAGTCGGGCGACTGGGAGGCCTGACATGGCGAGCGCGCGACTCGCGAAATGATCGGGCTTCCCGCGCACCGAGCAGAGGTGTGATCGGCCGGCCTCCCGGCGTCGTGGGGGCGAAGTCGACGATCGTGAGGTTGTGGTGCCTTCGCGCTGGCGCGGTCATCGCTGGGGCGATCGTCTGCAGCGCGGTCCTTGTCGCTTATCGGCTCGTGCGCTAAGTGTCGGCGCCCACGACCTCTCGTGGCGGCAGCTCGAGCCGTTCGGCTAGATCGGGCGCCCCACGCCGGAGCTCGTCGAGGAATAGCCGGGTCGCCGTGTCGATCGCGCCAAGCAGAGCCTGTCGGTCGAGTGAGGCCACCAGTGTGCCAGCGTGCAGCGTCAGCTCCTGTGCAGGCAGGTCGTCCACGTAGTCGAAGAACTCCGCGTAGAACCCGCGTCGCTGCTGAGCCAGCGCGAGTGTTCGGTTGCGCACACGCTCGAGGTACCACAGCGCCTGCCAAGGCCGACCACGACGTGTCGCGGTGAACGCGTGCAGCACGTCGTGCCAGGCCAAGCCTGCCTCGCCGATCCAGTCGGGTGGACCGGGCTGCCAGTCGCCGGGGGTCGCCGCGAGGCGTGTGATGCGTCCCGATCGATCGAACAGCAGCCGAAACGGCTCCCACAACGAGAACCCGGCGGTCGGGGCGAACGCCAGATCGACCTCGAGCGCGTCATTGAGAAGGAAGCCTCGAACCAGCGTGTGACCGAATGCGGTCTCATAGTGGTGCACCACGGGCAGGGCGTCGTACAAGCGGGCCACCCAGTCGACGGCGACCTCGGCGGCGTCGGCCTCATCGACCACCACCACCTCAAGGTCGACATCCGACCAACGATCAGGGGTACCCGCGAGCGACCCGACAAGCACCACCCCCTCGACCCGCCCATCGTCTGTTAGCAGCCGACCCACCTGGTCCGCCGTTCGGGCGCGCGTCTCCGGAGTGAATAGCGGCAACGGTCACCCCCCTGGGCGAGTCAACCACCCACGCCGACCGACGTCTACAAAGCCAGCCAGCACGATCGGCGGCATGAGCGTGCGTTGCTTACGGCGGCTGCATCAGGAGGCGTTGTGATCACTCGTGCTGCGTCACGTTGATGACAGCACCGTTTGGATCTCGGACGAAGAATCGCCGCAGCCCCCACTCCTCGTCGGTCAGCGGGTAGACAATTTCCGCTCCAGCCCCGACAGCCCGATCATGAACCGCGTCGACGTCGTCGACCTCTATGGAGATGTCGGGGTGGATGCGCGCCTTGATGTCCAGGAGCATCACACTGAGCTGCACCTCGCGGTGGCCGGTGCCGAAGAACAAGATCCAGTCGAGTCCACCATGCTCCTCTAGTCCGATCACGCCGCTGTAGAACTCCCGGCTCTCGTCGAACCGATCGGATCGGATGTTCGGCTTGATGCGCTTGACCGCCATTACCGGAGCCTAGTATGCCGGACGTGTCCTCCTCCGCCGCGCCTTAATCACCTTCATGCGGCAGAGTGGGACCTACCAGGCCTGCTGTCCTTAGGCACACCCGACCCGCGGCGAGGTTCCCCCCGATAGCGTGGAGGCCAGACCTAAGGGGATAGAGGTTCATGGCTGAAACGCGGCGCAGGTTCGACCCGGAGTTCCGCGAGGGTGCGGTGCGCATCGTGCGGGAGACCGGTCGGCCGATCGCGCAGGTGGCCCGGGAGCTGGGGATCAACGAGGGCACCCTGGGCAACTGGGTGGCGGCCGACCGGCAGGCCCGCGGGCAGGGCAACGGGCAGCTGTCGGAGTCGGAGCGGGAGGAGCTGGCCCGGCTGCGGCGGGAGAACGCCGAGCTGGCGATGGAGCGTGATGTGCTCAAGCGCTCCGTGGTGCTGTGGGTCACGGAGGCGATGAGGTGAGCGTGGCGGCCTTCATCAGCTCCCAGAGGACCGTCCACAATGTACCCCACGCGGTTACCTGCCGGGCGCTCGGGCTGTCGCAGTCGGGCTGCAACACCGAGCACGCCGGCCAGACGGTGCCGAGCGGCGGCACCACGGTCTACCCCGGGCTCGGCGACATCCGGGCGCGGATCGCGCTCGACTAGCACGGCGGAAGCCGGGAGACGGCGCCCCGTGCCCTCTCCCGGCTCCCCACCGGTACCGACGCTGACGCGTCACTCGCTGTCGTACTCGTCGTGGCGGCGCCACCACAGGCCGGTCTCGTTGCGACCGAGTGGCGCGCGGTCGAGCCACTGGTACATGCCCCAAAGGCCGTCGATCCCGCGCTCGTACGCCGAGTACGTGTGGTAGACGACGCCATCCTCGAGAACGAACGCGCTCATACCGGGCCCTTCCTGCCGGTACGTCGGCCAGTCCGTTCCGACGCTCGAGGTGATTTCGGCGACGAAGGGATTGTCTTCCCCGCCCTCAGGCAGACGAAAGTCCATCGTGCGGAAGTTGTACTCGACGGCTCCCGACCGCCACTCCTCCTTGGTGTGCGCCACGTGGAACTCGTAGTTGAAGTCGCTGCCGAATGAGGAAGCCCAGGGGAAGCTCCAGCCCATCCGCCGCTTGTACGCCTGCAGCTTCGCGAGCGGGGCCCGCGACACCGCGCAGAGCCTGACGTCGTGATTCGCGAGGTGGACGACGGAGCCGTTGAAGCCGTCCGCGATCGCCGAGCAGGACGGGCACCCGGCGGTGTAATCGGGCCCGAACATGAAGTGGTAGATGAGGAGCTGCGAGCGTCCTCTGAAGAGATCGGCGAGGGACGCTGTGCCGTCGTCGGTCTCGAACCGGTACTCCTTGTCGATCCGAACCCAGGGCAGCTCCTGGCGCCACCGCGCCAGTTCGTCGCTCCGCCGCGTCAGCGCCTTCTCGGCCTCGAGCAGCTCCAGCCGGGCCGCAAGCCACTCTTCGCGGGTTCCGGTCTTGTGGGCGGTCATTGTTTCTCTCCTTCGTTTGTTCCAACAGCTTGGCCTGGCCGGCGCCACCGGTCACTTGTCGCGCGCGATCACTGAGACGATCTGGGCGGACTGCCCGGCGTGGCAAACCGGCTTCTCTCGTCGCAGATCAGTCCTGGCGGGTCGGCGTGAACACCGGAATCTGTCGCGTGATCCTGGTTTGGAATTCGCCGACCTGAGGAGCCTCCGCGACCAGCGTCGGCCAGAGCTCGACGGGGCCGGTGTCGTCCAACTCCTCCGCGAGTACCGTGAAATTCCGGGTACCCACCTCGACTTTGATCCTGGGGTTGGCCTTGAGGTTGTAGTACCAGTCGGGGTGGGTTAGCGATCCTCCATTGGAGGCGACGATCACGCAGCGGCGGTCTCCCTGAGGAAAGCAACCCAGCGGCGGGATGCGCTCGATCCCGGACTTGGCGCCGATGTGGATGAGAATCAGCGTGCTGCCCGCCCATGGCCCGCCGACGAGTCCCCCGTTCGCCCGAAACTCCCCAATGATCTTGGTGTTATGGTCGTTGCCCCCGGTCCTGTGATCGGTCATCGTTTGTCTCTTCTCTTGGTCACAACAGCTTGGCGCGGCCGGCGCCACCAACGACGTGTCACATCGGTGGCGTAAGTCCGGGAACCAGCCAGGGCGCGAAAAGGATCAGGATGCCGAGCCCGACGATCGCCATCGCCAACGGCACATCGATGGCGGCCTTCGCGGGCAGGAGCTTCTGGGCGACCGCGAGAACGGCGATCACGGCCATCCAGGCGACACTCATGACCCCCAGCACCACCAGCATCAGCATCAGTCCAACGCTGGAGCCGACGCAGTAGAGCCCGAACTCGAATCCCGAGCTGACGCTCTCCCGGCAGCGCCGGCGGAAGTAGCGCTTGAGCGGCGTGAGCTCGTAGATGCCTGCCGCAATCACCACCGCGCCGGCGGCGAAAGACGCGTGCGGTCGATACAACGCATACACGGCGACGCCCACCAGCGTCCAGACCGCAAGGTACGACCCGAGGAACAGCGGTACCGTGCGCACGCGACCGCTGGCACGAGCGCATCTCAACACTGCCGGAGCGGCGCCTGGCAGCATCATCGCCGCCATCATCGACACCCACAGCGCAACGAAGAACGCGAACGAACCGAGCCGGGTCGCGGCACCCATGTCCATCCCGTTCATCTGCCGGACCGCGACGACCCAGGCTGCGGCGGCGAGACCGAGCGGAGCCGCCAGCGCGGCGGGCCGAAGTTGCGCCGTGTCCCGCCCGATCACGAGGACTGCTCTGTCCGCGATTCTCATTCATCCTCCTTATAGCTACGGACCGTCTGCGGCCCGCTTGTCACGAACTCAGATGCCGCCTGAGGGCGTCGAGGCTCGAGTCCCAGTCCCGGGCCAACGCGGCGAGAAACTGCTGCGCGACCTGGATGGGGGCCGACCGGAGCCGGTAGCGGACGCGACGCCGCTCGCCGGGCTCGGCGACGACCAGCCCGGCCTCGGCGAGCAGGCCGAGGTGTTTGGCGATCGCCTGCCGGGTGATCGGCAAACTGGCGGCCAGGTCCGTCGCCGTGGCCGGCCCGCGGGACGCGAGCGCGGCCAGGATGCTCCGCCGGCTGGGATCGGCGAGTGCGGCGAAGACCTCTTCGGCGACGGCCTCCGGATCACGCTCGGGCATCGAGGTATTCGACGAGCTCGTCCAGCTCGCTCCGCCACCCCTCGAGGTTGCCGCCGTACGCGCCGGAGTAGATGTCGTCGGGCAGTTGCGCGAAGCCGGACTCGACGACGGTGAGCCGGGTCCCCTCGGCCACCGACTCAAGGGTGAACTCGACATAGGTACGGCGCGGATCGTCGGCCGGCAGGCCGCTGATGCCCCAGGTGTAGCCGAACACGTGCGGCGGCTCGAGGCGCTCGATGCGCAGGTCGGCGCTGTGGCCGCCCTCGAAGGTCAGCTGGGCGAGGCCGCCGACGCGCAGGTCGACGGTCGCCTTCTGGCCGAACCAGGTGCCCAACCCCTCAGCCGTCGTGATCGCTTCCCACACCTTGGCCAGCGGGTGGGCGACGTTGATGCTGCGCTCGATGCGATCGGGAAAGCCCATGACACACTCCCATTTATGGCAACCATCTAATTGCCATAACCATATGGCAACCAAGTGGTTGCGTCAAGCAGTGGTAACCACCGACCCGCAGCGGGTGGCCGACATGGCGGCGGCGCGTCGGGAATCAACGCCTCGAGATCATCACGGTTACCCGGTTGTTTGTTTGCCGTTACGATGCGGGACGGTGGACCCTTCCTCCCGAGGTGGGCCGTGAAGCCATTGACCGCCGTTGACCCGACTGCTATCGCCTCGTACCGGCTGGTCGGCGTTCTGGGTAGCGGCAGCATGGGGCGGGTGTACCTGGGGCAGTCGCCGTCCGGCCGCCCGGTGGCCATCAAGGTCGTCCGCGCCGACCTGGTGGACGACCCAGCCACCCGCCGCCGGTTCGCCCGCGAGGTGGCCGCCGCGCGCACGGTCAGCCCGCTGTACACGGCCGCGGTCGTGGACGCAGACACCGGAGCTGAGTCGCCGTGGCTGGCCACCCTATACATCGACGGGCCGAGCCTGGAGCAGTGGGTGGACCAGCACGGCGCGCTGGTGCCGAGGGCGGTGCTCACGCTTGCTGCCGGGCTGGCCGAGGCAGTCGGCTCGATCCACCGCGCCGGCCTGGTCCACCGCGACATCAAGCCGAGCAACGTGCTGCTCACCGCGACCGGCCCGCATGTGATCGACTTCGGGACCGTTCTCGGCCCGCAGTCCACCCGGGTCACCTTCGGCCGGCCGGTCGGCACACCGTCCTATATGGCGCCCGAGTGCATCCATGGTGAGGAGGCCGGCCCGCAGGCCGACATCTTCTCGCTCGGCGCCACGCTGGTCTTTGCCGCCACCGGCCGCAGCCTGGTGGAGAGCGAGGCGCTCTACGCGCAGATCATTCAGATCACCCAGGGCCGCTTTGAGCTGTCAGAGGTTCCAGCCGAGCTGCGCCAGCTCATCGCGCGCTGCCTAGACTTGCGACCGAAGGACCGCCCGACCGCGGCCGAGCTCGTCCGCATCCTCGCCGCCGAGGGGATCCCGCCTCCGAAGCCCGGATGGTACGAGACAGCCTCGACCGAACCGCAGGGAGTGGTGCTCGACCTACCCTCCCGCGCCGGCCGGCTCTCCCGTCGCCGAATGCTCGCCGCCAGCGGTGTCGCGGGCTTGGCGGCCGTGGGTGCGGCCGGCGCCTGGCTCGTCACCCACGACCGCGCCGATGACCGGCCAGCCAGCGTGGCCACCTCGCACCGACCCGGGACGGTGCTGTGGCTGGCGAAGTCCGGCGCCCAGCCGACCGCCGGCAGTCCGTCGGCCACCCGGATCATCCCGGACGGCGCGAGACGGGTCGTGGCTGCGAGCGTCTCTGAGGTTTACGCGCAGACCGTGGAGGGCCACCGGCTCTGGACTCACCCGCTGCCAGGCCGCTTCGTCGACGCCCACGCGTGGGAAGGCGCCGTTCTCGTGGCCGACACGACCAGTCTATGGCTGCTGGACCTCGCCTCCGGACGGCAGCGGTTCACCGTCGACACCGCGGGCTCGTTGAAGGCCAGGGGCGCCATCCAACATGTCGTGTCCTCCGTGGATCGTGCCTTCGTGGACGTGGACACCGCCACCGTTGCCCTCGACGACCAAGGGCGGACGCTCTGGGAACAACCCGCCGGCAGCCCTCTCGCCGCCGACGCGACGTGGCTCCTGACCTACGATCGGACCGGTGACACCGTCCAGGTCGGACTCCGCAACGCCGCGACCGGACGACGGAGATGGGTCGCCACATATCGCGTCTCGAACTGGCCGCCGGCTGGCCCACCGCCCGCGGGCGGCCCGCCCGGAGCAGGACCATTCGGCAGCCCGCCCTTGTTGGATGACGCCTGGAGGCGGGCGGAGGCCCAGATCGGAGCCGAGCTCGTCGCCGTCAGGGACGGCCAGGACCTGCGGGTACTGCGGCTCCGGGACGGCAGGACCGCATGGCAGAGGGCATGGCCCACTCCGATCGCGGCGATCGCGGTCGCCGGTGGCCTACTTTTGATCGGCGCCGACCGGCTGACAGCGCTCACCCTCGCCACCGGCGCCCAGGTCTGGCAGTTGCCGCTCCGCGGTGGCCGAATGGCCGTCTCCGCCGACGGGCGCACCATCGCGGTGGCTGCGGAGCGGACCATCACGGCCGTGGACCTGGCGGGGAGCCCCCAGTGGCAAACCGACCTGCCGGCCGCCGTGAGCCGCGCGGTGCCCGATCGGGTCACCCTCGACGAGCACACCGCGTTCGTCACCTTCAAGCCGGAAGACCAACACGTGGAGCCCTTGGACATTGACGTGGTAGCGGTCGCTCTACGAGGCGGGTAGCGCGGTTACTCGCCACCGGCCCGTACCGAGACGTGGACGCGCGGCTCCCATCGAGGCGAGCATGGCAGGGCATTCCATTCTGGACGTCATCGTCCCGG
>DATBRJ010000254.1:0-12020 GCA_036560395.1 Actinomycetes bacterium
GTACACCTAATGTTCATGCACGATACGCTCTGATCGTGAACGACAAGGCCGTGGTGGGGGCGTGGCGTGATCTGCTTGCGAAGCACGCAGCGACTTGGTGCGCTCTGGAACGCGAGCTTGAAAAGCATGACCTCGGCCCGAGTGAGTTCGAAGTCCTCGACTACATGGTCGACCGCGGCCAGGACAACTACCGGGTGCAAGAGCTAGCCGACGCGACCCATCTCAGCCAGAGCGCGCTGTCCCGGCTGATCGCCCGCCTCGAGCGCGCCGATCTGGTCTGCCGGTCTATGTGCGACTTCGACCGCCGAGGGGTGTTCGTTCGCATCACCGACCAAGGGCGCGCGCGACTGATCGCAGCGCGGCCGACCCATCGTGCCGTGCTCGAGGCTGTCTTCGACCGCTGACCAGTGCCGAACATCTGTGCGCTTGTGGAGCGGAGCTCGTCGAAGGGTCGGTGACCAGAACCGGCGCCGGCCGCGCGTCGGTCGTTGCCGCGACGCCGCCCAGGACCATCGCGAAGGATCACCTCGATCTATGGACGAGATCCGGACAGGAACCTCGCCAGGTGAGTAACAACCCGAGCTGATGTCTCGTCGGCGCGTCTCCACGGGCTCGATCGAAGACGTCGCTAGGTTGGTGGGATCCGAACAGATGTTCGGCACATGGCTGGCTCGGCGTGGTGGTCCTTCGGCAGTGGTTGCCGGGTGAGACGACAGGGCCGAGCCTCGGTCACGAGCGAGGTGAGTTCCGCTGCGGGTGCTGGGCGTCGACCCTGGGCTGACCAGGTGTGGCTTCGGAGCTGTCGACGGAGCCCCCGGCGCACCGCTGCGCCTGGTCGATGTAGGAATCGTGCGGACGGCAAGCGACGAGGATCCGGCACGCCGTCTGCTAGCCATTGAGGCCGAGGTCGAGCGGTGGCTGGATCGAGTCACGCCGGACGCGGTGGCAGTGGAGCGGGTCTTTAGCCAGCACAACGTCCGAACGGTGATAGGCACTGCGCAGGCAGCGGCGGTCGTGATGGTTGCCGCGGCGCGACGTGGGCTTCCGGTGGCTACGCATACGCCGAGCGAGGTCAAGGCAGCGGTGACCGGCAGTGGTGTCGCGGTCAAGGGGCAGGTCGAGTCGATGGTCATGCGGCTCCTTGGGCTCACCGAGCCGCCTCGACCCGCCGATGCCGCCGACGCCCTCGCCCTCGCGATCTGTCATGTCTGGCGTGGCGGAGCCCGGCTTCGCTTGGATACGGCCATATCGCGGATGGCTGGACAACGGAGGTCGAACGGATGATCGCGTTCGTGTCCGGACGGGTGGCGGCGATCGCGCCGGATGGCGCGGTCGTCGAGGTCGGTGGCGTCGGTCTCGCGATCCAATGCACGCCGACCACGCTTGCCACGCTGCGGGTAGGGGAGCCGGCGCGTCTCGCCACGTCGCTCGTGGTGAGGGAGGACTCGCTCACCCTTTTTGGGTTCTCCGACGACGATGAGCGCACGGTCTTCGAGCTGGTCCAGACTGCCAGCGGGGTCGGCCCGCGCCTCGCACAGGCGATGCTCGCCGTGCACTCGCCCGAGGCGCTGCGACGGGCGGTCGCCACCGAGGACCTCGCTGCCCTCACCTTGGTCCCTGGCATCGGCAAGAAGGGCGCCCAGCGGATCGTGCTCGAGCTGAGGGATCGCCTTGGCCCGCCGGGTTCAGCCGGAGGTGGTGGCGCTGGAGGCTCGGTGCCCGTCCAGGGGCGCCCGGTGGCACCTGCTGGTTGGCGCGAGCAGGTGCATGGCGCGCTGGTCGGCCTCGGCTGGTCGGCGCGCGAGGCCGATGACGCGATCGGCGCCGTCGTACCGGACGCCGACGCTGCGCTCGCCGCCGGTGAGCAGCCCGACATCCCAACCCTGTTGAAGGATGCGTTGCGCGCGCTAGGGAGCCGCCGATGACCGGCAACACAGGGCCTCGGGATCGTGGTCGCGCAGACGGGAGTGCACGCGAGGCCGCCGCAACCACAAGTGCTTCCACCTCAAGCAATGCCACGACAGGCGTTGCCACCACCGGCCAGGGCACGGCAAGCGATGGCACGGCAAGCGAGGCCAAGACCAGCGAGGCCACCGCAACAGCCGCCGAGATAGCGGCAACAGACATCCCAGCGGCACGAGACGCGATCGTCAAAGACCCGGTCGGCACGGACGAGCCAGACTGGGACCTGTCAGACGACAGAGACATGGCCGACAGAGAGTTCGCCGAGGCTCGAGACCCGGGCAGTGCGGACACTGCCAAAGCCCAGGCACTAGCCAGGGACGCGGACGCCACAAACGAGCGGCAGCGTCTGGTCGCGGCCGACGCGCGCGGCGATGACAAGGTCGTCGAAGCCGCGCTGCGGCCCAGGCGGCTTGCCGAGCTCATCGGCCAGGAGCGCGTTCGTGAACAGCTCGGCCTGGTGCTGCAGGCCGCGCTGCGCCGCGGTCACCCGCCGGACCACATCCTGCTCTCCGGTCCACCGGGCCTGGGCAAGACCACCATCGCCCTGATTGTTGCTCATGAGCTTGGCGCCCCGATCCGGGTCACCAGTGGTCCGGCCATTCAGCATGCCGGTGACTTGGCCGCAATCCTCTCGTCACTTGCCGAGGGCGAAGTTCTCTTCCTTGACGAGATCCACCGGATGGCCCGGCCGGCCGAAGAGATGCTCTACATGGCGATGGAGGACTTCAGGGTCGATGTCGTGGTCGGCAAGGGCGCCGGTGCGATGGCGATAGCACTGGATATCCCGCACTTCACGCTGGTCGGCGCCACCACCCGAGCTGGCCTGCTGCCCGGACCCTTGAGGGATCGCTTCGGATTCACCGCCCACCTGGACTTCTACGAGCCGGCCGAGATCGAGCTCATCCTGCGACGGTCGGCTCGGCTACTTGACGTGCACCTCACCGGCGACGGCGGAGTCGAGATCGCCGGTCGATCTCGCGGCACGCCCCGCATCGCAAACCGGCTGCTGCGCCGGGTTCGGGACTTTGCCCAGGTTCGGGCGGATGGGGTGGTGACCGCGGAGGCCGCGCAGGCAGCGCTCGCCTTGTACGAGGTCGATAAGCGCGGCCTCGACCGGCTCGATCGAGCGGTGCTCGGCGCCTTGCTCGACCGCTTCGGCGGCGGGCCGGTCGGCCTCTCAACGTTGGCCGTTGCGGTCGGCGAAGAAGCCGAGACGGTCGAGGAGGTTGCCGAGCCGTTCCTCGTCCGGGCCGGGCTGCTAGCCCGGACACCACGGGGCAGAGTCGCCACCCCAGCCGCCTGGGAACACCTCGGCCGCACACCCCCTGCTGACGGTGCCGGCTGGGCAGCGCTGGTGGCCGCTCAGCGTGCCGGTCCGCGCCGGGGCCAGCCGGGATGGCCCGCCCAAGACCAGCTCTTTGGGCCCGAGACCTGAGACTGCGCCAGGTACGGGGAACGCAGAGGGTAGGCCCGTTCCGGCGCTGAACCCCGCCGTCAAGCCCACTCGCCAATGATCTCGTTGCTGGATCGTGGGTGGGCTGTCTAGGCGGTTGTGGGGGTGTCTAGGTGGCGGGCGGGCTAGGTAACCCCATTGGCATCGATGAAGGTGATCCGTTTGGTGTCAGCGGTGAACCGTGGTGGCCAGCGTGGAGGAGCGGATGATCTGGTTGCTGGATCGTCGCTGGACTGCCTGGACCCTTGCGGCGCTGCATAAGGTGTCCGCGACCTTGGTAGGCCCGTCCCGAGCCAGGTAGGAGATCGAAGAGCAACCCCGTCGCCGTCAACTGAGCATCACGACACCCGTTCTCTGCCGGAAGGCGTTGATCGTCTGGGCAGGTGTCTCAGCGGCAAATCAGCCGCAAATGACACGAGGCGATTACGCGGCGTTGTGACTCGATCGGCGGCTCGCCTAGACTCCGCCGAGGTCACTTGGTAGTGACCGCCCTCTTGTTGATCTCATACGGCGGCCCGGTCGGGCTTCGCCGGAAGGAACGTGTCGACGTGTTCATCGCCGCTTCCGGGTCGGGCGGCAGCGCAGGGCTGCTGATATGGCTCGTCGCGCTGGCCGCTATCTTCTACCTGCTGATCCTGCGTCCGTCCCGGCGGCGCCAGCAGCAGGCGCAGCAGGTCCAGAGCAATCTCGTGCCCGGGGCAGAGGTCGTGACCACTTCCGGGCTCTATGGGACGGTCTCGGCCGTTGAGGACGACGTAGTCGTCCTGGAGGTCGCCCCAGGCGTCACCAACCGGTACGCGAAGCAAGCGATCATGCGTGTCCTCACTCCAGATCAGGAGAGACCCTACGAGGACAGGCTGCATGATGGAGAGCGGGAGCAGACGGCCGACGACCCGGTCGACCATGAGACTGACTATCGAGCCGACAACAGGACGGACAACAGGCCGGACAGCAGGGCCGACAGCGCTGCCGACGAGCCAGAAGAGAAATAGCCCAACCCGGCGCAGTGATGAACCGCGACCGGACATGAACGACCCTCCCACGCAGAGGGCACCCGCCGCGCGGCGGGTGATGACGAGGAGACGACGTGGCTGGACCAACACCGGCGCCTAAACCGGGCCGGTCGCTGGCGATTATCGCAGCACTGCTCATCCTTATGTACGCGGGCATGCTCCTCCTGCAGGGGACGAAGCCGACACCGAAGCTGGGCCTCGACCTGCAGGGCGGTACGAGCGTGACGCTGACCGCTCGGCTGCCCGAGGGTGAGACGGGTCAGATCACCAAGTCGGCGATGGACCAGGCCAAGCAGATCATCGAGGATCGCGTCAATGGGACTGGGGTCGCCGAGGCCGAGGTCGCGGTCGAGGGCAACAAGAACATCGTGGTGAACATCCCAGGCGACGAACTGAAGACGGATCTGCTCTCGACCGCCCTGCTGCGGTTCCGCCCCGTGCTTCAAGTCGGCCAGACGGCCCCGCCCGAGCAGTCCCCGTCGGGCACTCCGAGCGGCTCCCCGTCACCCAGCGCGGCCCCCAGCGGCTCGTCCTCTCCCAGCCCTTCACCGAGTACGTCCGACAACGGGCGCGCCGTGAGCGGAGCACTGCTCGGCCAGCAATCCTCACCCTCGCCCACCCCCACGCCCACCCCGAGCGCGGGCGGTCAGGGCCAGGGCAGCACCCAGATCACGCCGGAGATCCAGAAGCAGTTCAACGAGCTCGACTGCACGAAGTCGGCCGAGGAGCGCCAGGGCAAGATCGAACCCGCCGACCAGCTGCTCGTCACGTGCGACAGCGACGGGTTCAAGTACATCCTGGGCCCGACCGCGGTAGAGGGTACTCACCTCAGCGGCGCGGACGCCGGGCTGCCACAGAGTGGAGTCGGCTCCTGGCAGGTCAACCTCAGCTTCGACGGCACAGGGACCAAGCAGTTCGCGCAAACAACCAGGGATCTGGTTGGCAAGCAGTCGCCGCAGAACCAGTTCGCGATCGTCTTGGACGGCCAGGTGGTCTCTGCGCCGGTCGTTCAGAGCGAGATCCCGACGGGGCGAGCGGAGATCACCGGTAACTTCAGCCAGTCCGAAGCCAAGGACCTCGCGAACGTCCTCAAGTACGGCGCGCTTCCGCTGGCCTTCGACCAGAGTGAGCTGAACGAGATCTCGCCGACGCTCGGCAGCGACTACCTGCGCGTCGGGATCATCGCCGGCGCGCTCGGGCTTGCCCTCGTCGCCCTCTATCTGCTCCTCTACTACCGCGGTCTCGGCCTGGTGGCGATGGCGAGCTTGGTGGTGGCGGGCTTGCTGACCTACGCGTCGGTCGTCCTGCTTGGCGAGTGGATCGGATTCACGCTGACGCTCGCCGGGATCGCCGGTCTGATCGTGGCCGTGGGCATCACGGCCGACTCGTTCGTGGTGTTCTTCGAACGATTGCGGGACGAAGTCAGGGAAGGCCGCAGCTTGCGGGCTGCGGTCGAGCACGGGTGGCGGCGGGCGCGGCGGACCATCCTGGTGGCCGACTTCGTGTCCTTCCTCGCCGCGGCGGTCCTCTACATCCTGTCGATCGGCAGCGTGCGTGGCTTCGCCTTCGCGTTGGGTCTCACCACGGTGATCGACGTGGTCGTGGTGTTCTTCTTCACCAAGCCGCTCATCGCACTACTCGCCCGGACGAAGTTCTACGGCGGCGGGCACCGGTGGTCTGGCCTCGACCCAGATAGGCTCGGCGCGAGACGGAGGCTCCCGACGGGTGAGCCGCAGACGATCGTCGGGCGGCGCCGTGCCGCTGAGGAGGTCTGATGTCTCGCCTCGGAAACGTGGGTGGTCGGCTCTACCGCGGCGAGGTCTCCTACGACTTCGTTGGCAGGCAGAAGCGTTGGTACATCCTGTCCGGCATTGTGCTCCTGATCGCGATCGTGTCGCTGATGACAAAGGGGCTCACGCTCGGCATCGAGTTCAAGGGTGGCGCTGCTTTCCAAACGCCGAAGAACTCCATGTCGGTCGAAGACGCCCGCAAGGCGGCTGGCGGGATCGTCGCGGACGAGGTGCGCGTGACCGAGGTCAGCTCGCCCTCCGGCGGTAAGCAGATTCGGGTCGAGACCGCAGCGATCTCTCCGGACGAGTCGAGGCAGGTACGCCAAGCGCTTGCCAGCAAGGCGGGCGTGACCGTGAATCAGGTCAGCGTCCAGCAGATCGGCCCGACCTGGGGTGAGCAGATCACCAGGAAGGCGGTAACAGCTCTCATCGTCTTCCTGGCCGGCGTCGCCATCTTCTTGGCTTTGATGTTCGAGTGGCGGATGGCGCTCGCCGCGATCGTCACGCTGTTTCACGATGTCCTGATCACCGTCGGCATCTACTCGCTGGTCGGTTTCTCGGTCACACCGGCGACGGTGATCGGGTTCCTCACCATCCTCGGCTACTCGCTCTATGACACCGTCGTCGTCTTCGACAAGGTGCGCGAAAACACGCGTGGGCTGCTCGGCGCCTCCCGCATGACGTACAGCCAGGCGGCAAATCTGGCGATCAACCAGACCATCGTGAGGTCGATCAACACGTCCGTGATCGCGCTGCTACCCGTCGGAGCGATCTTGTACATCAGCACCGCGCTGCTCGGCGAGGGCGTGCTGACGGACTTGTCGCTGGCACTGTTCATCGGCATCGCGGTCGGCACGTATTCGTCGATCTTCATCGCCACGCCGCTTCTTGCGGATCTCAAGGAGCGTGAGCCGCAGTATCAGCAGCTGGCCAGGCGTGTTGCCGCCCGCCAGGGCGCGGCCGCGAGAGCCGCGAAAGGCACGGCCGCCACCCGCAGCGAACCCGCGCCCGTCGCGGAGGCACCGCCGCCGGCCGAGGAGGAGATAACCCCGACGCCGGTGGGTGCTGGCGCGTCACGTGGCTCCGTACCGCGCCAACAGCCCAAACGGTCGACAGGCTCGCGTTCGGGCAGCAAGTCAAAGCGTCGGCCCTCGGGCAAGAAGCGACGGTAGGAGGGCAGACGGTCGGCTCTCGGTCGGCGACGGCGTCGCTCGCACCGAACACGGCGCTTGGCGGTGGGCGGTAAGTGGGCAGGGCAAGGTCCAGCGAGTGGGCCCGCGTTTCCACTACTAGCCGATCATGCGGCGGCGAGGCCTGGGCCGCCGCCCAAGGGCAGGAGGGGTAATGCTCAGCACGCGAGTGATCGCGGGCGACGTAGAGCGGGGGCCGCAGGTGCCCAGCGGTGGCGTCGACACGGCACGCGGATGCGAGCGGAAGGGTGAGCAGGGTGACGACATCGACGCTCGGCGACCAGGCACTTGCTGCTCGACTTACCGCCTTGATCAGGGATGTACCTGATTACCCCAAGCCGGGAGTCGTCTTCAAGGACATCACGCCGCTGCTGGGCGAACCGTCAGCGTTCGCGGGGGCGGTGGACGCGATCGCGGAGGCCGACTGGGGCGGGATCGACAAGATTGTCGGCATCGAGGCCCGCGGGTTCATCCTCGCCGCCCCGGTCGCGCTGGCTGCGCGAGTCGGATTCGTCCCTGTACGCAAGAAGGGCAAGCTGCCGAGTGCGTCATTCGAGGTGTCCTATGCGCTCGAGTACGGCGAGGCGACCCTCGAAGTGCATCAGGACGCGTTCACGCCGGGGGAGCGGGTGCTGATCGTCGACGATGTTCTCGCCACCGGGGGAACGGTCGAGGCCACGGTCGATCTAGTACGGCGCGCCGGCGGGAAGATCGTCGGAGTGGCTGTCCTCATGGAGCTCAGCTTCCTGGATGCCCGGACTCGCCTCACGACCGCGCCGGCCGCACTCGCCGACGCCGACCTCCGGACCCTTCTCATCGCCTGACCCGTTTCGCCCACTCCGCATGAAGGGCACCTTCACCCGATAGTTCCAACTGAGGGTGCCCTTCAGGTCTCCCCGTATGGGGTGACGGTGCCCTTCATACGAGACAGGGGTGGGTGGGGGGCGTGAGGTACGCCCGGCAGGAGGTTCGGTCGCGTCCGCGGATCGGCGATCTGGAAGTGATCGAGGGCCAGATGTCGTTACCATGAATGTCTCCGGTGTATGAGGTAGCTCTCCTGGGGGGATGTGGATCTCTCCTGGGAGTTTCTGTTATCTCACGGGTGACGAGGAGCGTGTTGGCAGAACAGAGGGTGCAGGACGCCTCGGCCGGCGTCGACGCCGCCGAGCGTTCGACCTCGCCTGTGCCTGCCCCGATGCGCGCGCCGCGGTTGTCACGCAGGAAGCTGCGCCCGAGTGCAACGCCCGCCTCGACAGCCGACGGCGCGGCTGCCGCGCCGAGCAGCGTCGCCACGGCAGAGCCAGTCGCCGAGGCGGAGCCTGCCACCGCGACTGCAGACGCCACGGACGCCCCGACAGCCTCACGCAGCGGCGCCGCCCAGACGGTCGCCGACGTCGACTCGACGACGACCGAGCAGGACGACGCAGAGAAGGTGCCCGCGCCCGGGCGGGTCAGGGCCAGAACCAGGCTCGCCAGGCTGGCGGCCCAGCGAGGCAGCTCGACCAATCCGGTGCTCGAAGCGCTGTTCCGTACGATCCGCAGCAACCATCCGAAGGCCGACCTTCGCGATCTCGAGCGCGCCTTCGAGATGGCGGACCTGCATCACCGCGGGCAGCAGCGCCGCAGCGGGGATCCCTACATCACCCATCCGCTCGCGGTGGCGACCATCCTCGCCGAGCTCGGGATGACCCCACCCACGCTGATGGCGGCGCTCCTGCACGACACGATCGAGGACACCGACTACACCCTCGGCAAGCTCCGGGTCGATTTCGGCGACGAGATCGCCAATCTGGTCGACGGCGTGACCAAACTAGACAAAGTCAAGTACGGCGACGCCGCGCAAGCCGAGACGGTCAGGAAGATGGTCGTCGCGATGGCCCGGGACATCCGGGTGCTCCTGATCAAGCTCGCCGACCGCCTGCACAATGCCCGGACCTGGCGTTACATCACGCAGGACAAGGCTGAGCGAAAGGCGCGGGAGACGCTCGAGATCTATGCACCGCTGGCGCATCGCCTCGGCATGAATACGATCAAGTGGGAGCTCGAGGACCTCTCCTTCGCCACCCTCTATCCGAAGAGGTACGACGAGATCGTCCGGCTCGTCGCCGAGCGAGCGCCCAGTCGCGACGAATACCTGGCCGGCGTGATCGACCAGGTCCAGGCCGACCTGCGAGGGGCTAAGATCAAGGCGACCGTGACCGGTCGGCCCAAGCATTACTACTCTGTCTACCAGAAGATGATCGTCCGCGGCCGCGACTTCGCCGACATCTATGACCTCGTCGGAATCCGCGTCCTGGTGGACACCGTCCGTGACTGTTACGCGGCGCTTGGCACTGTCCACGCCCAGTGGAATCCGGTGCCGGGGCGGTTCAAGGACTACATCGCGATGCCCAAGTTCAACATGTACCAGTCGCTTCACACGACCGTTATCGGCCCCGAGGGCAAGCCGGTCGAGATGCAGATCCGCACCTTCGACATGCACCGCCGCGCGGAGTACGGCATCGCCGCGCACTGGAAGTACAAGCAGGATGCGGATGCCGCCGCCGCCCGCGGTGTGGACAAGGATGCAGCTAACGAGATGGCCTGGCTCCGTCAGCTCCTCGACTGGCAGCAGGAGACAGCCGACCCCGGCGAATTCCTCGAGTCCCTTCGCTTCGACCTGTCCACCTCTGAGGTCTTCGTCTTCACGCCGAAGGGCGATGTGATCGCGCTGCCCTCGGGATCGACGCCGGTGGACTTCGCCTACGCGGTTCACACCGAGGTGGGTCACCGGTGCATCGGCGCTCGGGTCAACGGCCGGTTGGTCCCACTCGAGAGCTCCCTCGACAACGGTGATGTGGTCGAGATCTTCACCTCGCGAGCGGCCAGCGCCGCGCCGAGCCGCGACTGGCTGACCTTCGTCGCGTCGCCGCGGGCACGGAACAAGATCCGTCAGTGGTTCTCGAAGGAACGCCGCGAGGAGGCGATCGAGAAGGGCAAAGAGTCCATCGCGCGGACGATGCGCAAGCAGGGGCTCCCGTTGCAGCGGCTCCTCACGAGCGGGAGCCTCACCACGATCGCGCACGAACTGCGGTACGCCGATATCTCCGCCCTCTATGCCGCCGTCGGTGAAGGGCATGTTTCGGCTCAGTCGGTCGTCCAGCGCCTCGTCCAGTCTCTGGGCGGCGAGGAGGGCGCGACCGAGGATCTCGCTGAGGCGACCACACCCACGCGGGTACGTAAGCGGCCGCTCGGGGGCGATCCCGGCGTGGTCGTCAAGGGCGCAGACGACGTATGGGTCAAGCTCGCCCGCTGCTGCACGCCCGTGCCGGGCGATCCGATCGTCGGCTTCGTGACCCGGGGGAACGGCGTGTCGGTACACCGTGAGGACTGTGCCAACGTCCGTTCGCTCTCTGCCCACCCTGAGCGACTCATTGATGTGGAGTGGGCGCCCACCGCGCAGTCCGTCTTCCTCGTGGCAATCCAGGTAGAGGCACTTGACCGGTCGAGGCTGCTCTCTGACGTGACCCGGGTGCTATCCGACCAGCATGTCAACATCCTGTCCGCGTCGGTCTCGACGACCAGGGACCGGGTCGCAGTCAGCCGCTTCACCTTTGAGATGGGTGACCCGAAGCATCTCGGTCACATCCTGCGCGCAGTCCGCGGGGTGGAAGGGGTCTTCGACGCCTACCGCGTCACCGGCGCCCCCGCACCCACTCATTGAGCGCGGCGACCTGCCCGTAAGTCCCGCCAAGGCATGCAGGCGACAGGGTGGCGCTGCAGTCAGCCGCCGAGATCACTGAGGGTGCGTTCGGCCTCTGCGAGCCACGCTTGGCGAGCGGCGAGCGCCGCCTCGGCTTCCGTGGCGGCGGCCTCGTCGCCGCTCGCGCGTGCCTGGTCGGCCTGGGCATTCAGGGCGTCGATCGAGGCGCGTAGCTGGGCCACCGTGCCCTCGGCGCGAGCGAGGGCTTCTGGGTTCGTGCGCCGCCACTCTGCCTCACCGGCCTCCCGTACGGTCTGGTCGACCGCGGCGAGTCGGGCCTCGATCCTGGCTCGTGCATCGCGCGGAACGTGCCCAATCGCGTCCCACCGTTCGTGGATTGAGCGCAGCGCGGCCCTGGCGGCGCGAAGATCAGTAACCGGTAGCAGCGCCTCTGCTTCGGCGACGAGCGCCTCCTTACGCTGCAAGCTCTCCCGCTGGCCCGCGTCGCGTTCGGCGAAGACGGCACCGCGGGCGGTGAAGAACGTGTCCTGAGCGGTACGGAAGCGCTGCCACAAGCTGTCCTCGACGTCGCGGGCGGCTCGGCCGGCCGCCTTCCACTCACGCATCAGCTCGCGGAACTTTGCAGCGGTGGGAGTCCAGTCCTTTGACGCGGCAAGCGCCTCGGCCTCGGCGACGATTTTCTCTTTGCGGGTACGAGACTCCTCCCGCCGCACCTCGAGCTCGGCGAAGTGCGCCTTGCGACGTTTTGAGAACGTCGATCGGGCTCGGGAGAGCCGATGCCATAGCTCGTCGTCGCTCTTGCGGTCGATGCGGGCCGCGGCCTTCCACTCCTCAACCAGCACCCGCAGCCGCTCCGCACCGACCCGCCAGTCCGTGCCAGAGGCGATCGCTTCCGCCTCGGTCACG
>DATBRJ010000255.1:0-4248 GCA_036560395.1 Actinomycetes bacterium
TGCGCACCTGTGGGGAAGGCGTCGTCGCCGACAGGATTCAGTGGTTGAATCGAGCGGGCGGTTGCTCGAGAGCTTCCGCCAAGATGCGTCGGCCCGGCCGGTGAGCTCGCCGCGAGGGTGCTCGACTCCCGCCGCGGACACGGCGCACGCGAGTATGGAGGATTCGTGGATCTGACACTGTCCACTCGGACTCAGGGTGATCGCACCATCGTCGAGGTCGGTGGCGAAATTGACGTTTATACAGCTCCCAAGCTCAGGGAGCGGCTTGTTGACCTCGTCACCGCCGGGAACTACCACCTCATCGTCGATATGGAGGGGGTTGAGTTCCTCGACTCGACAGGACTCGGGGTGCTCGTGGGCGGCCTCAAGCGGGTGCGGGCTCATGATGGCTCGCTTCGCCTGGTCTGCACGCAAGAACGTATTCTCAAGATCTTTAGGATTACCGGATTGACCAAGGTTTTCCCCATCCACAGCACCGTGGAGGAGGCTGTCGAGGCCGTGGACTGAGCGTCCGTGATGGAATCTGTAGAGATCGAATTCACCGCATTGCCTGCTCACGTCCGTACGGCACGATTAGTGGCGTCTGCCGTGGCCCGGCAGTGCGGGGTCGACGAGGCGGTGCTCGACGAGGTCCGCCTCGCGGTCGGGGAGGCGTGCTCTCGAGCGGTCGAGCTGCATGCCCGCGAGGCGCCGGATCGGCCGGTCATGGTGATCTTTGCTGATGCTCCGGGCCGGTTCACGGTGGCGATCAGAGACCGGCTGCCCGTGGCAAGTGCCCAAGCGGTGGCGGCTTCCGCAGCAGCCGCGACTGCAGGCGGAGACGGTCGATTGTCAGACCAACCGGGGGAGCCGACAGTGGCAAGTGCCCAAGCGGTGGTGGCGTCCGCGGCAGCCGCGACCGCCGGCGGAGACGGTCGATTGTCAGACCAACCGGGGGACCCGGTCGTAGCGAGATCGTCCGCAGAGGAACCGGACGAGACGGATATCAGGTTGGCTGTGCTGACCGGCCTAGTTGATGATCTCGAGATCGAGCCGCTAGAAACTGGGACCGAGATCAGGATGAGCTGGCCGGCGTCCGGCCGGCTGCGGACAGGAGCGCGGCCTCTCATCCCGCGATAACGCCCGCCACCTGCCTCGGGGAATCGGCGCCGGCCATGCCAAGCACGGCCTTGGCCCAGCGGATCATGCAAGCGTATGCATGCCAGGTTTCTCCGGGCGAGCGCACGAATGCCTGGTGACCGATGGGCTGGATGCCCGGCCGCCGTGGCTGCCGCGAGTTGGGTATCCGCTGGGGTGGGTTTGGCTGCTGATGGTCACCTGCGTAAACTCCGAGCCTGACCGGGTTGCGACCTCCCGCGTGCCATCTGCGAGGTATGCGGTGCTCGTCTTCCCGGTGGGATCCGCCAGTAGGACCCGTGGCGTCACCGTTGGCCGATCCCTGACCTGAGACGACAGCCCCCGTGCTTCGGTGGTCGCCGATGTGTTCGGACGGCCTCCCTGGGGGCAGATCTCGCCCATCGTCAAGGAGGACGAATGGCCGGGCCCCACCTCGCCGCCCAGGTTGGCGAGTCGGTATCACTGACCGGCAGCAACCTGACCTACATTTTTGTGGTTGCCGCGGTCGCGTTGGTCGCCCTCGCGGTCGCCGGCTTCTTCGCCCGCGAGGTGCTCGCCGCCGGCGAGGGTACCGAGAATATGCGGCGCATCGCAGCTGCCATACAGGAAGGCGCCGCGGCCTACCTCGCCCGCCAGTTCAGGACGCTCAGCGTCTTCGCGGCGGGCGTTTTCTTCCTCCTGTTCCTGCTGCCTGCCGACAACACCGGGGAGCGCATCGGCCGATCGATCTTCTTCCTGGTCGGCGCGCTCTTCTCGGCTACCACCGGCTATGTCGGCATGTCGCTCGCCGTGCGCGCCAATGTGCGGGTGGCGGCTGCCGCCAACGAGGAGGGTGCTCGGCCGGCGACGCGGCTCGCATTCCGCACCGGCGGGGTCGCCGGCATGTTCACGGTCGGTCTCGGCCTCTTCGGTGCTGCCTTGGTGGTGCTGATTTATAAGGAGAACGCGGCAAACGTCCTCGAGGGCTTCGGCTTCGGCGCCGCGATGCTCGCGATGTTCATGCGTGTCGGTGGCGGGATCTTCACCAAGGCGGCGGATGTGGGAGCCGACCTGGTGGGCAAGGTGGAGAAGAACATCCCCGAGGACGACCCGAGGAACGCCGCGTCGATCGCGGACAACGTGGGTGACAACGTCGGCGACTGCGCGGGGATGGCCGCCGACCTCTTCGAGTCCTACGCCGTGACGCTGGTCGCGGCCCTGATCCTCGGCAAAGCCGCCTTCGGCACCCACGGGCTGGTTTTTCCGCTACTGGTGCCGGCTATCGGTGTCATCACCGCCGTGATCGGGATTTATGCGGTCTCACCTCGGCCGAACGATCGGTCTGGCATGAGTGCCATCAACCGCGGGTTTTTCATATCAGCAGTGATCTCGGCGATCCTGGTCGCGATCGTCGCGTACGCCTATCTGCCGGATTCCTTCGATCAGCTCGACGGGGTGACCAGCCAGCAGATCCTGACTCTCGGCGGAGATCCGCGGCTGATCGCGCTGCTGTCGGTTGTGATCGGCATCGTGCTGGCCGCCGCCATCCAGCAGCTCACCGGCTACTTCACCGAGACCAACAGGCGCCCGGTCGAGGATATCGCCAAGTCATCCCTCACCGGCCCGGCGACCGTGATCCTCTCCGGTGTGTCCGTTGGGCTGGAGTCGGCGGTCTACGCCGCGCTGCTCATCGGGGCCGGCGTCTTCGGGGCCTCCCTCCTGGGCGGCGGCGTGGCGATCATGTCGCTGTTCTGCGTAGCACTCGCCGGCACCGGCCTGCTCACGACGGTCGGCGTGATCGTGTCGATGGACACCTTCGGGCCGGTCACCGACAACGCCCAAGGCATCGCCGAAATGTCAGGCGACATCCACGGTGAAGGTGCGACCGTCCTGACCCAACTCGATGCGGTTGGCAACACCACGAAGGCGATCACTAAGGGCATCGCCATCGCCACCGCTGTCCTGGCCGCGACGGCGCTGTTCGGATCCTTCACGGGGTCGATCACAGAGGCCGTCGCCAAGGTCGGCAACACGATCAGTCCCGAGGACCGTTCCGACATCAGGAATGTCCTGCAGTACAACGGCATCCTCAACGTCGCGGATCCAAAGAACCTCGTTGCGGTACTCATCGGGGCCGCGGTTGTCTTCCTCTTCTCCGGGCTTGCGATCGCCGCCGTATCTCGTGCGGCCGGCGCCGTCGTCTTCGAAGTGCGACGGCAGTTCAGGGAGATCCCGGGGATCATGGAGGGGACCGGCAAGCCGGAATACGGCCGGGTCGTCGACATCTGCACCAAGGATTCGCTTCGCGAGCTGATCACCCCTGGCCTCCTGGCCGTGATGGCCCCGATCGCAGTCGGCTTCGGCCTGGGGGTCGGGGCGCTCGGCGCCTACCTCGTGGGTGCGATCGCCGCAGGCACCCTGATGGCTGTCTTCCTAGCCAACTCTGGCGGCGCGTGGGACAACGCCAAGAAGCTGGTCGAGGACGGCAACTACGGCGGCAAGGGCTCCGAGGCGCACGCGGCCACGGTCATCGGTGACACTGTGGGTGATCCGTTCAAGGACACCGCAGGCCCGGCGATCAACCCGCTACTCAAGGTGATGAACCTGGTCTCGCTACTGATCGCCGCTGCCGTGGTGAAGTACAGCATCGGAGCCGACAAGAGCACCGCCGTCCGCGCCGTCATCACGACGATTGCGGTTGTCATCATCGTCGCCGCGGTGTGGTTCTCGAAGCGGAAGAGCATCGCCATCGAATCAGACGATGCGGGACCCGGCGGAGAGGGGCCGACCGTCCCCCGACCGACCGCCGCTGCCGAGAACGAGCCCGTCGAGACCGAGACCATCGGCGGCGAATCGCCGGAAGCGATGGAGACGACCGCCGACGACCGGCCGCCTGCCGAGACGAAGGCCCACGGCGATCCGGGACGCTAGCCGGCCTGAGCGCAGTCAGACGAAAGGTACGGGCGAGCTGATGCTGTCCGGGGCCGGGACGAGGTCCAGGGGGACCCGATCGGTCACGCAGGGAGCGGAACGACGAGGACGGGGTCGGACGTCGGAGCGGCTGATCCACCCGCGGGTTCGACCGTCACCCCCAGGGACTGCGCACCTGCGAGTGACTGGGCCACCGCCGGCTCGGTCCTGCCATTGGAGTAA
>DATBRJ010000256.1:0-5841 GCA_036560395.1 Actinomycetes bacterium
GTGACTCAGCTCGGCGTCGACGTCGGCGCACTCCTCGGCGGCGCCGTCGTCACCGAAAGCATCTTCGGACTGCCCGGACTCGGCCAGCTCGCCCTGCAGTCGGTCACGACGCAGGACCTGCCGGTGATCGTGGGAGTCGTCCTCATCGCCGCGGTCTTCGTCGTTATTGCCAACATCGTCGTGGACATGCTCTACGCCGTCCTCGACCCACGCGTCCGACTGTCCTGAGGTGCCTCGGCGCGGCCGCTCCTGAGGCGCTGCATGTTTCCGTTCCGCCATTGGACGGGGGTGATGCGGTGTCCGGTCTGCCGCCAATCCGGATCAAGGGCGAAGTCGCCGATGAGGGTTGACGTCTGCCACTGCGGCACGTCGTCGGGTGTCAGGCCGAGCCCATAGGCGGCCTGGGCGAGATAACCGGCGGCGGCCGCCTGAGCCGCGACGTACGAGGGCTGGTTGCCGTTCTGCCGCCGGTACCACTCCGCGAAGGCGGTACCGGAAGGTCCGATCTTTGGCTTCCGCTCGCTCGGCCACCACTGCGCGGGGCCGAGCACACCCTCGGCGGCGGCGCCCGCTTCCTGGCCGAATGCTTGGATACCCGCGGCGACGGCTGCGAGAAGCGGTGGGCGCCGTGGAGGCGCTAGCCGGTGGAGCCGTTCGATGACGCCGAGGTCGTGATCGAAGTCGCCGGCGACCAGGACCGCCAGGTCGGCGAAAGCATGGTCAGCAATGTCGTCCACGCTGATGGTTTGGGCGCTCAGGTCACGTTTGACCGCATAGGCGACGGCGCCGTCGGCGACGGCTCGGGCGAATCGGCCAGCGCCTTTGACGATGAGGATGCGAGCGATCCGGCGGCGGAACGCTTCGTCGAGGACTGAATGGAGGTAGGAGGAGGCCGGGGCCGCCAGGCTCACGATCCCTGGTCGGGCGAGGTCATCGGCCGATCCGCCGTGGTTCCAGAGCAGCTGGCCGGCACGGCGGAGATGGGGGGCAATCGCTCGGACGAGTCCGCTGGAGTAGGGGCCGATCAACAGGTCGACCTTGCCAAGCAAGCTGGTGTACGCCTCGACGGCTGCCTCGGCGACACCCCCATCGTCGACCAGCGTCAGCTGCACGCTTTCGGCATCGGCCCACAGTCGGATCCCGGTTGCGGCCTCGTTTCCCTGGCGCCGATAACGTCCGGTCAGGCTCAGGGTGAGGCCCGCCGTCAGCGTTGCTCGATAGCGGTATCCACTCGGCTGGTTCGTGCTCACAGGTCGACCTTGAGCCCGCGGGAGATCATCTTGACCGGCCGGGTGTCGAGCACCTCGACCGGCTGGCCTGCCGCATACGGGGTGCGGGCATGTCCGCGTCACCCTACTGCTCTGCAACCGTAAGCGCGCCTCGTCGGTCGGGAGCGGTCGGGGCAGGTCGTCCAGGACGGCTCATAGTCCGAGATTGCTGATTCCGGCTTAGACGTCTGATGCCAGCGCCGGTCGCCCGTGGGCCGTGTGCGTCGGTGCGCCGCGGAAATAGGGCTTGCCAAGGCAATAGATAACCGTTATATGCTATGGCTAACGGTTAGAGAGGGTGAACCGATGCAGCAAGAGGTCGTGCTGGCGATGCTGGCGAAGGAGCCCTCGCACGGGTACCAGCTCCGCGCGCGGCTGCGCGACGCGCTCGGGCCGCTCGGGGACGCCATGAATGCTGGCCAGATCTACGTCACGCTGACCCGGCTCGAGAAGGCGGGCCTGGTGGTGTCCGAGCCGTCGACCACTGGTGCGGACAGGCCGGACAGAAAGACGTACGCGCTGACCGCCGCAGGACAGCAGCGGGTCGCCGAGTGGCTCGCGGAGGTCGGTTGGCCCAAGCCCGACTTGGCGGAGTTCCATCTCAAGCTGGTCGCGGCTGCGGCTGCCGGCCTGGCGGACCCGCTCACCATCGTGGACGCGCAGCGCCGCGAGCTGTTGCGCCGGCTGCGCGACGCCCAGCGCGCCGCGATGGCCGAGCCCGGCCGCTCGGACGCTGCGCTGCTGCTAGAGGGCATAGTGCTGCGGCTGCAGGCGGACCTGCGCTGGCTGGAGGCATGCGAGCAGAACTGGACTGGCCGAGGGAGTGAATCGTGAACACCATGGCCGACACGGCCTTGCTGCGGGCCCGCGGGGTGCGCAAGGAGTACGGCAAGGGAGAAGGACTGGTGCGCGCCGTCGACGGAGTAGATCTTGAGGTCGACCCGGGCGAGACGGTGGCGGTTATGGGGCCCAGCGGCTGCGGAAAGTCGACCCTGCTGCACCTGCTGGGTGGGTTGGACCGGCCGTCCGGTGGCGAGATATCGCTGGCCGGGCGCCGCATCGACCAGATGGGGGAGAAAGCCTTGGCCCGGATGCGGCGGACCGCCGTTGGTTTTGTCTTCCAAGCATTCCACCTGATGGAGGAGCTCACCGCGGTGGAGAACGTCGAGCTGCCGGCCCTGCTGGCCGGGCGCTCACCGCGCGCGGCCCGACGTCGGGCGGCCGACCTGCTGGACCGGGTCGGGCTCGCCGACCGGGCACGCTTCCTGCCCTCGGCGCTGTCCGGCGGCCAACGCCAGCGGGCGGCGATCGCCCGAGCGCTGAGCAACGAGCCGCTGGTCGTGCTGGCGGACGAGCCCACCGGGAACCTTGACAGCGCCGCGACCGCGGAGGTCCTCCGGCTGTTCGACAGCCTGCACGAGGGTGGGCAGACCCTTGTCATCGTCACCCACGACGAGCGGATCGCGGCCACTGCTGATCGGCTGATCTCGATGCGGGACGGCGCGTTCGTCGATGAGACCAGACTGACCGGGGGCACCAGAGGGCAGCTCGGCGCGCTGGTTGGGCTGGAGGGCTGAGCGATGGGCCGAGTCCTGCTCGTCGGCCGCCTCGCCGCGCGTGATCTGCGGCGCCGCCCGGTCGAGGCCGCGCTCCTGCTGATCGCGATCACTGCGGCCGCCGCCACGTTGACCCTCGGGCTCGTCTTGCACGGGATGACCAACGACCCCTACCAGCGCACCCGGCAGGCCACGGCCGGGCCCGACGTGGTCGCCAGCGCCGGTCCGAATCCTGGCATCGGCCAGGCCGACCTCGCCGGCCTGCGGGCGCTTACCGACGCTCCTGGTGTGGTCGACCACAGCGGACCGTACCCGGTGGTCGGGGGGGAGCTCGAGACCGACGGCATGACTGGGTCGAGGCGTACACCCAGGGGGGAGGTGGTCGGCGGTGCGGCCGGGGTGTGGGCGGTGGGGCGCGACCCGGCGGCGGCCTCGGTCGACCGGCCCGAGCTGATCCACGGCGGCTGGGTGCGCGACGGGGGCGTGGTGGTCGAGGCCGGCTTCGCCGACGCGCTCGGGGTCGGCGTAGGGGACCGGATCACCCTGAGGACCCGTCTGTGTGAGATCCGGACGTCCGATGGGCGAGATTGTCGCGTTGTGACCGGCCGCTCGTTCCGGGTTGTCGGTGTGGCGGTCACCGCCGCGGCCAGGCCGTACCCGGACGTGTGCTTCGCCCCGTTCTGCCCCTGGTTCGCCGAGGCCATGGAGAATGCCCAACCTCAAGGCCCACCGCCGGACGGCAACGAACGTTTCCTGGAGGACCCGGTCGAGCCCGGTCTGGTCTGGCTCACCGGCCCGGACGTCCGCGGTCTGGTCCCCGCGGCGGAATACCTGTCCTATGTGGTTAACCTGAAGCTGGCCGACCCGACCGACGCGCGGGGGTTCGTCACCGCGAACCAGGCGTCGACGATAGGCCCGCCAATCCTGGAGTCGTGGCAAGAGATCCGCGACGAACACGACAAGATGGTGCAGGACCAGCAGAGAGTCCTGCGGACCGGCGGCTGGCTGCTTGGATTGCTCGCCGTAGCCGGCGTCGCGGTGCTGGTCGGAGGCCGGATGGCCGACCAGACCCGACGCGTCGGACTGATAAAGGCGATCGGCGGCACACCCAGCCTGGTCGCTGCCGTGCTGCTCGCCGAGTTTGTCGTCGTGGCGCTGCTCTCGGCCGCGGCCGGGCTGGCCGCCGGCTGGCTGGCCGCGCCGCTACTTACCGATCCCGGTGCCGGCCTGCTCGGCAGCACGGGCGCGCCATCCCTCACGCTGTCCACGGTCGGCATGGTCACGGCCGTTGCGCTGGGGGTGGCGGCGGCCGCGACCGTGGTGCCCGCCCTTCGTGCCGCCCGCACCAGCACCGTTCACGCGCTGGCCGACGCACCCCGCCCACCCCGGCGCACCCCCCGGCTGATCGCGATCTCGGCGCGCCTGCCCGTCCCGCTGCTCCTGGGGATGCGGGTGGCCGCCCGCCGACCACGCCGCGTCGTGCTGAGCACGGTCAGCATTGCAATCACGGTCAGCGGGATCGTCGCCGCACTGGCGGCCCGCGCAACGATCCACCAGGATGCCCAGCTCGTCGGTGGGACCGATCCTTCGATCGAGCCGGCAAACAAAGTGCTGCTGGTGATCACGGTCACGCTGGCCGCCCTAGCGGCCGTCAACGCCATCGTCGTCACCTGGGTCAACGCGCTCGACAACAGGCACTCCTCGGCGCTGGCCCGCGCCCTCGGCGCGACCCCCCGGCAGATCAGCATCGGACTGTCGGCCGCGCAGGTGCTTCCCACCCTTTGCGGCGCCGTCCTGGGCATCCCCGCAGGCCTGACGCTGTTCGCCGCCCTAAGCGGCGATGAGACAGCGAAGCCGCCGCTGTGGCAGCTGCTCGCCGTGGTACCGGCCACCGTGCTCGTGGTAGCGGCGCTCACCACCATCCCCGCCCGCCTCGGCGCCAGCCGCCCCGCAGCAGAAACCCTCCAAGCCGAGTTTGCCTGACCTCATGAAGAGGGGAGTCGAACGATCAGTCCGAGCGGCGAGAGCAAGCGTGCTGGGTTAACGAGGCCCGGGCTCTTCGCCGGTCGGCCGCGAGCGGCCACGAGTCGACCGTTCTGCCGGGAGCGATGCGTCCATCCGGACAACTCAGAACGGCAGGATGCGACCCAACGGAGATCGGAGGTCGAGCTCCTTGACGGTGGTCCGTTTCGTCGGCTTGCGGATCTGGGTCTGGCGCATCTCAAGTCCCCCGTGCGATTGCAGGTGCTCAGGCATTCCTGCCTTGTCCTGTCTTGCTTTGCTACATGAGCAGAGACCAGGCGGTTGTGATACACGTTCGCTTGGCTGATTTCGCGGTCGCGCCGACCTGCCAACAGCTGTGGGGGAAGGAATGCTGATCCACGCGACGCGCCGAGCAGAGGTCGGCTGATGCTCGCCCTCGGCTCTCTTGGCCCGGGTGGAGGTATTTATCGACCAGGACGTTGCTCCAATCGACGTGGCAGATGACGACGATGACCTGACCGCGGCCACCGTGGACCGGCTCACGCTGATTGACGAGAATGAAGCCAACGGCAGGCGGCAACCTAGGAAATCCCGCGTCAAGCTGCACCGATGGACCGCAGCGCCGTCGATGATGTGGTGTGCTGGTGTGCCAGGTCAGGGGAGATCGTCGGATGCGGACAGAACCAGTGGGACACGGATGGACTCGTTGAGCGATGCGGAGAGCGGAGAGCTGCTCAGCCGCGCCCGCGCCGGTGATGCCGAGGCGTGGGAGAGGTTGACCGACCGCTACACCGGTTTGCTCTGGTCGCTGGGTCGCGGGATGCGATTGAGCCACGCGGACACTGCCGATGCGGTACAGACGACGTGGCTGCGGCTCGTCGAGCATCTCGACCATCTGCGCAACCCAGAAGGCGTCGGCAGCTGGCTGGTGACGACGATGCGGCGCGAGTGCCTGGGGGCGCTGCGACGGAGCGCGCGAACCACGACGACGGCCGACGGTCTCGACGACATTCCGGCCGCCGGTGATGAGCTGG
>DATBRJ010000257.1:0-11166 GCA_036560395.1 Actinomycetes bacterium
GGCCCGTCTCGGTCGGGAGCAGATGGCCACCCTTACGGTCGGCGTTGTTCACCACCGCGTCGAAGAGCGCGATCGGCCGTAGCCGCGGATCGCTGCTGCGCAGCATTGCCACGACATCGGCCGATTCGTCGACATCGATCCACAGCTGGCACATACCAGGCCCGAACGGGCCGTCCCTCAGCGCTGTGGGTGGAACCGTTCCCCATCCAGCGCTCTGCGAGACCGCGTAGGCGGCGACCTCCCGTCCGGCCAGGGTTCCATTGGGGAAGTCCCACAGGGGCCGCTCCCCGGCGACAGGCTTGTAGACGCAGGCAGCTTGTCTCCCGTCGAGTCTCACCCTGCAGTAGAGGGTGGCGTTCGACGCCTCGACCAGCCGGCCGACGATCTCGAGCTCGCCTTCCGTCAGAAGCCGGAGGGCTGCCCCACGATCGAACGCGACCAGCTCCGAGCCGTTCTGCTCCACGGGATCCACCGGCACACTCATCCGCTCGGTCAGGCGGTCGGTTCAGCGGGGCGGTGACCGTTCATCCGGGGACACAGATGCCCATCGGCGTCGACCGGGAGACCACAGAAGGGGCAAGGCGGGCGTCCGGCCGACACCACCAGCTGCGCCCGCTTCGCGAAAGCTCGGGCCATGGCGCCGGTGATACGCACCCGCAGCATGGGCGGCCCCTCGTCGGCCTCCTCGTCGAGGGCCTCGACTTGCTCCTCCTCGGTCTCCGCGCGAGCGTGGGCCTCGATCACCACACGTTCGGTGTCACCGTCCCAGGCCAGGGTCAACGCGCCCACCCGGAACTCCTCCTCGATCGGCTGTGACAGGGGACCATCATCAACGAGGTCCACGGGTGCGACAGCAGGCACCTGTGCAGTACCACCGGTACGCCTGAGCACCTCGTCGAGCAGTTCCTCCATGCGCTCGGCGAGTACGGCGACCTGCTCCTTCTCCAGAGCCACACTGGTGGTCCGGCCCCCCAGCGCGGCCTGGAGGAAGAAGGTGCGCTGCCCAGGCTCGCCCACCGTTCCGGCGATGAACCGCTCAGGCGGGTCATAACTGTAGATCTCACGCGACACGCTGGTCCTCCGAGGATGCGCGGTGCGGTGTTCTGGCTATCTGTTCCCACTCCCCCTGGCTGACACCCGATCAGACTCAAGGCGGCAGCGTTTGCTGGGTGCAAATAGAGACTATGAGGCGCCGGCGCCGCCGCCCACTGGGGCCGTGCTGACCGGACGCCGCCTGCGGCCCCGGCGGCGTTTCGGTACGAGCCCGTCCAGCGAGCCGGTGTCATTAAGGCGGAGCACGAAGGGGCGCAGTTCGGTGTAGCTGATCACACTCACCCCGGCGGGCTCCGCGACGATGCGCTGAAAAAGATCAAGGTGGAGACCCAGGGCATCCGCGACTACCGCCTTGATGACATCACCGTGAGAACACGCCACCCACAGGGCCTCAGGACCGTCCTCCTGGGCGATCCTCGCATCCCAGTCCCGCACCGCGGCCACCGCTCTGGCCTGCATGTCCCGCATGGCCTCGCCGCCCTCGCCGGGAAAGGTCGCAGCCGATGGGTGCACCTGGACGACCCGCCACAGACGCTCCTTGGCCAACTCCTTGAGGGAGCGGCCGGTCCAGTCGCCGTAGCCGCACTCGATCAGCCGATCGTCGGGCACGATCACCGCACCCGGCCTTGCCGCGACGAGCGCCTCGGCCGTTTCCATGCAGCGCTGCAGCGGACTGGTCACGACGCGTGAGTACGGCAGTGCGGCCAGCCGCTCACCGAGCTGCTTCGCCTGAGTCCGTCCGAGATCGTCGAGCCCGATGCCTGGAGTGCGCCCGGCCAACACCCCGCTTGCGTTGATCGAAGTCCTGCCGTGGCGGACGAGGATCATCGTGGGCACCGCACCAGCCTATGCAGCGGTGGTGGCAGGGCCCTCGCAGACGGGCAACGTGTCCGCCGACAGCCCAGCCGGGAGCACACCGGCGGCTGACGTGGGCCACAATCGTTTCGTGATCGTGGACTGTGCCGTCTATCAGGACGGCCAGCGGGAAGAGATCGAGCCGGCGCACCTCGAAGATGTGGTCAACCACGCCCGCGAGCATCCGGATGAGTTCGTCTGGATTGCACTGGACGAGCCCAGCCCGGGTGAGCTACAGCGAGTGGCGGGCGAGTTCGACCTGCACCCACTCGCGGTCGAGGACGCACTCGAAGCCCACCAGCGGCCGAAGCTCGACGTCTACGGCGATTCCCTCTTCCTGGTCCTGAAGACCCTCGCCCCCGGCCCTGACCTGGAGATCGGCGAGCTCATGGTCTTCTTCGGTCCGGCTTTCGTCGTCACCGTGAGATACGGGACTGCAGACCCGCTCCCGGGCGTCCGCCACCGGCTGGAGGCCGGTAACCAGAAGCTTCGCGCAGCAGGCACGGCCGGGGTCCTCTATGCGATTGCCGACACAGTCGTGGACACGTACTCCGACATCGTCGCCGAGCTGGACACGGAGATCGACGAGCTGGAAGCGCGCGTGTTCGCACCCGAGCGCACGGACGACGCAAGAGAGATCTACCAGCTCAAGCGGCGGGTGGGCCAGGTTAGGCGGTCCGTCATACCGCTGATCGAGCCCACCTTCGAGCTTGCGGCGGGGCAGCTTCCACAGATCGAAGTGGCCGCGCTCCCGTTCTTTCGCGACATCGCCGACCACGTGCGGCGCGCGGCCGACCTGACCGAGGCCGCAGACAGCTTGCTGACCGACATCCTGCAGGCCAACCTCGCCCAGGTATCCGTTCGGCAGAATGAGGACACCCGCAGGATCTCTGCCTGGGTGGCCATCGCGGCGGTGCCGACCGTGGTCGCCGGGATCTACGGCATGAACTTTGAGCACATGCCGGAGCTGCGCTGGCGCTACGGCTACCCGGCGGTGATCCTGTTGCTCGTCGCCGCCTGCACCACGCTGTACCGGCTCTTCAAGCGCTCCGGCTGGTTGTAGTCGCCGCTGCAGCAACGAGGCATCAGTTCGTCGCGCTCAGGACGCCGGTGGCGACCAGGATGAGGACCAGCGATCCGAGCAGGACCCGGTAGACCACGAAGGCCTTCATGGTGTGCGTCGTGAGGAACCGCAGCAGCCAGGCGATCGAGGCGTAACCAGTGACGAAAGCAAGCAGCGTGGCAACCGCCGTGGGCACGACGTCGACGCTGCCCTTGTCACCGATATCGCGCAACTCGAACAGGCCGGACAGTACGACGGCGGGGATCGACAGCAGGAACGAGAAGCGCGCGGCGGCCTCCCTCGTGAAGCCGAGGAACATGCCGGCCGTAATCGTTGACCCAGAGCGGCTCACGCCCGGGATCAGGGCCAGGGCCTGCGCGCATCCGACGAGCAAGCTGTCGCGCAGCCGCAGCCCGCGCAGCTCGCGCCGGCGGCTGCCCACCTGCTCGGCAAGCAGCATGATCAGACCGAAGGCGATCAATGCGATACCGATGAGGCGCAGGTCGCGTACGTTGTCCTCGATCTGGTTCTGGAAAGCGAGGCCGGCCAGGCCGATCGGGATGGTGCCGAGGCCGATGTACCAGCCCATTCGCGCGTCGAGCTCACCGCGCAGCTCGGGGCGTACCAAGCTGCGGGCCCACGTCACGGTGATGCGGACGATGTCGCGCCAGAAGTACAGCAGGACCGCCGCCATCGTGCCGAGCTGGATGACCGCGGTGAAGGCCGCGCCTGGGTCGTCCCACCCGAACAGTGCGGGCACGATCCGCAGATGGCCGCTGGACGAGATCGGCAAGAACTCGGTCAGCCCCTGGACGATGCCGAGGACTACGGCCTGAAAGACGTCCACCGCGTGCTCCTGTCAGATCTTCAGTCGCCGACCCCGGCCCGATCTAGGGCCTCGGAGACTGTACGCAGGGCCGCGACGCGGTCCTCGAGCGCCCCCGCGAACGGCGTCACCGACAACGTGGTGACGCCCGCATCGGCAAAGGCGCGCAACCGATCGGCGATGCGATCGGTTGTGCCGAGAAGCGAGGTCTGGTCGATCAAGTCGGGAGGCACCGCCGCTGCGGCCTTTCGGTGCTCCTTCTCGAGGTAGCGTGCCTGGATCTCGTCGGCAGCTTGGTCAAAGCCCATCCGGCGGGCGAGCTGGTTGTAGAAGTTCTGGTCGCGACTGCCCATGCCGCCGATGTAGAGAGCAAAGTAGTGGCGGACCGGGTCCGCGCACGCGTCGAGATCGTCGCCGACCACGAGCGGTACCGACGCGTTGACGTCCAAGCCGGCCGCCTGGTCAGGTGCTGAGTCGCGCGCAGAGCTCTCCGCCGGCGTCGGCGGCTGGGGTGTCGGCGACGACGCCTGTCCTCGGGCGATTTCGGCCAGCCACCCGGCGGCGTGGTCTGGCGAGAAGAAGATGGCGAGCCAGCCGTCCGCGATCTCGCCGGTGAGGCGCAGATTCGCCGGCCCGATCGCGGCGAGATAGATCGGCACCTGGGTCCGGACCGGGTGAAACGCGAGCCGGAGCGCCTTGTCGGCCCCTCCAGGAAGCGGTAGCGGATAGTGCTCGCCATTCGCCGTCACGGGTTTCCTCGCCAGCGCCGTGCGTACGACACCGACGTACTCACGGGTCCTCGCCAGCGGTTTCGCGAACCGGACACCGTGCCAACCCTCGGAGACTTGGGGCCCGGACACGCCAAGCCCGAGCCGGAACCTCCCGCCGGAGAGCGCGTCGAGGCTCGCGGTCGTCATCGCGGTCATCGCCGGACTGCGAGCCGGGATCTGGAACACGCCCGAGCCGAGGCCGATGCGCGAGGTCTGGCTGGCAAGCCACGCAAGGGTGGTCGCCGCGTCAGACCCGTAAGCCTCGGCCACCCAGCACACCGCGAAGCCGAGCTGCTCGGCCTCCCGGGTCAGCGCGAGTACGTCGGCCAGGTCCTCCCGACTCGACCAGTAGCCGATGTTGAGGCCAAGTTGCATCCGCCTCTCCTTCACGGGCGCCGCTGATAGATGCCTGGAAACCTATCGATCCAGCCACACAATCCTCCCGGCGGTGGGGTAGCCTCCGCGGCCATGGAGCAGCGTCACCTCGGGCGGAGTGGGCTGCTCGTATCCAGGCTCGGGCTAGGCACGCTGGGGTGGGGCCGCGAGGTCGACGCCGACGAAGCCAAGACCATCCTCGCCGCATTCGTCGATGCCGGTGGGAGCCTCGTGGATACCGCAGCGGGCTACGGCGATGGCGACAGCGAGCGGACCATCGGGGCACTACTTGCCGAAGGATTGGTCACCCGGGATGAGGTGGTCCTGGCAACGAAGGCCGGCGTCGCGCGTCGCGGCGCCGAGCGCCAGGTCGATGCCTCCCGCCGGACGCTGCTTGCGACGCTCGACGCGTCGCTGGACCGGCTCAGAACCGACCATCTCGATCTGTGGCTAATCCATCGCTGGAGTCCGCTAACGCCGCTGGATGAGACACTGTCCGCCCTCGACTACGCGGTTGGCTCGGGCCGTGTCCGCTATGCCGGGGTGGCGGATTTCACCGGATGGCAGTGCGCGAGGGCTGCGACATGGCAGGCTGCGGTCCCAGGAAGGACGGCGCTCGTGGCGCTCGGTGTCGAGTATTCGCTGGTCAACCGCAGCGCCGACCGTGAACTCCTCCCCGCCTGCGTAGATCTGGGACTCGGGCTGCTGCCATGGTCCCCGCTCGGCCGAGGTGTTCTGACGGGCAAATATCGCCATGGCACGCCGTCCGACTCGCGCGCGGCATCGCCGCAGTACGAGGCGTTCGTCTCGCGCTATCTCGACAACAGGTCCCGGCGGATCGTCGATGCTGTGACGACGGCGGCTGATGGACTCGGGGTCTCCCCCGTCGGTGTCGCCCTTGCCTGGGTGCGCGACCGGCCAGGCGTCGCCGCCCCGATCGTTGGCGTCCGTACTGCCTCGCAGTTGGCAGCCGTGCTGGCAAGCGAGGAGGTCACCGTCCCCGACGAGATCAGGGCGGCTCTGGACGACGTGTCAGAACCCCCCGAATAGGCGTCAGCCATGACCGACGGGCCGGCGGACGCAACAATCGGCGCTCTGGTCGCGCTTGGGCTACCCGAACGCATTGCAATTCCGCTGCAAGCCGTGCTCGGCCGCACCGCCGCCGAGATCGTCGCCTCCGATCCGTGGGCGGTCCTGTCTGTGATCTCGGTCCAACCGGAGCGAGTGGACGCATATGCGCGATCCCGGCTCGGGTCGACCGCCAGACCCGACGACCAGCGCCGACAGGTTGCACTTCTCGGCTGGCTTCTCGCGAGGGCGGCGAGAGACGGCCACACGGTGCTGCCACAACGCGTGGTCGAGCTCGCGTTGGCCGGCTACGGCGTGGACACGAAGGACGCGACCGGCGCGGCAATCGCGCAGGGTCAGGTCGCAGAGGTCGACTGGCCCGGCGGTGGACTAGCGCGGACCGGCCTCGCGATCGCCGAGGGGGCCATCGCCAATGCGGTGCGCCCGCGGCTCGCATGGGACGCTGGCGCCGATCCGGTCGCCGGCGACGGCGGCGCGTCTGGTGGCCTCGAGCTCATCGTCGGTCCAGTCGGACCAGCACGGGAGGCGGCGGTTCGTAGCCGGATTGCGCGAGCACGGACGGACGGCATGACGGTGATGCTCGCGGCGCCCACCCTCGGTGCCGCGGCACGCCTGTCGGACCTTGCATCCTGCCCGGCCCTACCGGTTAGCGAAGCGGCAGCCGCCTTGACCGAGGCGTCGCCGCCACCGGGACTACTCCTCGTCGAGGATGCGCACGTCATCGAGGTGGGCACGATGGCGGGGCTGCTGGGAGCCGCTCCGGCAGTGCCGACGGTCGTCCTGGCCGCGGACCCGGTGGCCCTCCGGTCGGTCGACGGACCAGGCGATGTCGTCGGAGATCTGGCGGCCTGGCTGCGACGAACCGAGCCACCGCCGGACACGCGGCCGCCGGAGCCACCGCCACGCGAGGCCGTGGCGAATATCGACGGCTTGGTCGAGGCCGTTGGCCAGGGCGTACTGCCCCAGGTCGAGTCACCGGACAAGGAGGTGGTCGTTGTTCCCGCGGGCGATGCCTCCGAGGCGGTCCACCGCACCCTCCAGCTGGTGACCGATGCCATCCCGCGCGCGCTCGGCATCCCAGCGACGGACGTCATGGTTCTGACCCCGGCGGTCAGGGGCGTGGCCGGCGCCGCGATGCTCAACGCGGCACTCAAGTCGCAGCTCAATCCAGGCCGCGGTTCCATCGCCGGTTTCGACGTGGGCGACCGGGTGGCATTTACTGCCCCCGCTGGGCGCGCAGTCGCCGGCGACGTCGGCGTGGCCGTCGAGGCCCGCGACGCCGGCCCCGTCATCGACATCGCCGGCGAGATGGTGGCTGTGCCAGGACGTGTGACCATGCCGATCCAGCCTGCCTACGCCCTTACGATCGCTCGGGGACAGGCAGGTCGGTGGCCTGCTGTCGTCGTGGTGCTGCCCGGCGAGGCCGCTGGTCTGCTGTGCCGTTCCCTGGTCCGGACTGCCTTCAGCAGGGCTGAGCGGCACTTGTCTGTCGTCCATGCTGCAGGCGCCACACTCGGCCGTGCGGTCGCCCACGGCTACGACCGGCGACGACGGACCTTGCTCGGGGGGCTTCTGGAGGGCCAGCCTCTGGACGCCGGGCTTCGGGACGGCACCCCACCGCGGTAAGTCTCACATGTGCGGTGGTTCGATCGGCACATCCCGGGCAGAAGGCGACGGCCGACCGATGAGTTTCCGCTCTCACTGTCGTTTCATGCGGGAGGCGGTCAATCCGGGCCGTCGATGACACGAGAGGACGGTGCATCATGCAGAAGATCACTCCATGCCTGTGGTTCGACACAGAAGCCGAAGAGGCAGCGACCTTCTATTGCTCCGTGTTCAAGAATGCGCGGATCGTGGAGGTCTCCCGCTACGGGGATGCAGGACCGCGACCGGCGGACTTGGTCATGACGGTGGCATTCGAGCTTGATGGCCAGGAGTTCGTAGCGCTGAATGGCGGACCAGAGTTCACGTTCAACGAGGCCGTGTCTTTCCAGGTGAACTGCGAAACCCAGGAGGAGGTCGACGAGTTCTGGGAGCGGCTCTCCGAAGGCGGCGAGACCGGGCCGTGCGGCTGGCTGAAGGACCAGTACGGCGTCTCATGGCAGGTGATCCCCACCAGGCTGGGTGAGCTGCTCTCCGATCCCGACGCAGAGAAGGCCCAGCGTGTCATGAAGGCCATGCTCCACATGAGCAAGATCGACGTCGCGGAGCTGGAGCGAGCGGCCGAGCAGGTGTGAGCCCGGTTGCGGCGCCGGCCTGCGGGGTCGGTGCCGCAACCTCCGCGGCTCAGCGGGACGCCGCCCGGTCAGCAGGCGATGCGGGCGGCGCCCGCAGGCTGAACCTGGCTCCCCGGTGCATCATCCCCGGCCCGAATGTCCGCCTCAGGAATGCATCCAGGGCTTCGGAGTGATGTCCCGAGGCGCCAAGATGAAGCAGCGCTCAGACATCCGTACGCCCCGCCCTTACGAGTCAGCGAGGCGTGCGCACGCCAGCATGATCGTGAGGCGTCGGTGGCATAGTCGGGTCCATGAATGATCAGGCTCCGGTACGCCAGCTGCGGCTGGTGGTCACGGCCCCCGACTATCATGACGCGCTGCGCTTCTATCGCGATGTTCTCGGACTGACCGAGCAAGCGACATATACGTCGCCCGGCGATGGGCGAGTCACAATTCTGGAAGCCGGCGCGGCGACTCTGGAGCTCGCCGATCCCGAGTACGCCGCCTACATCGACGAGGTCGAGGTGGGCCGCCGAGTCGCCGGGCACATGCGGGTCGCCTTCGAGGTGAAAGACACCGCGGAGGTGACCTCTCGCCTCGCCGGTGCGGGAGCGGAGATCATCGCACCGCCGACCCGCACGCCGTGGGACTCGCTGAACGCCCGGCTCGCCGCGCCGGCCGATCTTCACGTAACGATATTCGCGGAACTCGGCGACCCTGACCGACCGCGGGAAGCCCGCGCTCGTGGATGAACGGCCCTCTGGCTAGGCCAGTGCACACCGGCCCACGGCGAGGCGGCGTTGCAGTGGCCCTCCCCGCGAAGTCATCGTGGCTAAAGGGCGGTGTCGTCGCCGTCCTTGGGTTCCTCGAGACCGGTAGTGAAGATCTCGTCCACGCGGTAGATGAGCTTGTCCTCGTCGACGTCGGTGAACGGATCATCCATCCACTCCTCGCCGTCGGTTGGCGCAGCGGCCAGCAGCCAGGTGGTCGCCCCCTTCCTGGTGAGGCCGAACTCCTCGGCGCGATCAACGAGAACGTCATGACCATAGGCGTCGACGAGCCGCCCGAATGCGTCGCCGACGTCCGCCGCTTCCTCTGACTGCTCCTCAGCGTCGTGCATCCACGGCTCGCGCGCCGCAATCCGGCCGGCGTCCATTAGCGCCTCGCGATCATCGACGGCGAACTCCCAGCGCGCGAACATGGAAACCCACTCGGGCTCGACCTCGTACTCTTCGTCATCCACAACATCGAGCGTTCGAGCACCTTCGCTGAACACGAACGGCGTGACCTCGTCGTGTACCTCGAAGAGCAGGTCGTCATAACGCTGTGCGGCGTCGTGGAGTGCCGTGTAGGCGTCCTGGACGACGGGGTCGGACTCACCACTACGCGCCTCGACGGCGGCGAGATGGCTGTCGACCGCCTGCTTGAGCGCTTCGGCGGCCCTCCGGACGTCGCTTACCCCACCGGCGGCGATCGGGGCATCGGTCATGGACGGTTACGCTACCCCGCGCTTCCCGCCGCGGTGTGCCTCCTTGACACGGCAGGTCGCGGTAGGCAGATCGCCTCGGCACGCGTTCTCAGCAGGTCGCGAGGAAGCGGTCGAGCACCCTGGTGCCGAACGTCAGTGCATCGACGGGAACGCGTTCATCCACCCCGTGGAACATGCCGGCGAAGTCCAGGTCCGGGGGGAGTCGCAAGGGCGAGAAACCGAAGCAGCGGATCCCGAGCCGCGAGAACGACTTGGCGTCGGTACCTGCGGACACGGTGTACGGGATGGCGCGGGCGCCAGGGTCCTCCGCGACAAGGGCGGCCGCCATGGCGTCGACCAGATCCCCGCTGAAGTCCGTTTCGACCGCGATGTCGTGATTGACGAACTCCCGCCGTATCCGCGGACCGAGCAGCTCATCGAGCTCGGCGAAGAATTCCTCCTCGTGGCCGGGAAGGAAACGTCCGTCCACATAGGCCTCCGCGCGACCGGGGATCACGTTGACCTTGTAGCCAGCGGCGAGCATCGTCGGATTCGCGGTGTTCCGCAATGTCGCGCCGAGGAGCCGGGCGATCGGGGCGAGCTTAGCCACTGTCGTCTCGATGTCGTTGGGATCCAGCGCGATGCCAAACGCGTCGGACAGTTCACCGAGGAAAGCCCTGACGGTCCTGGTTACCCGGATCGGGAAACGGTGCCGTCCCAGGCGTGCGACCGCCTCGGTCAGCTCGGTCACCGCGTTGTCGTCGTTGATCATGGAGCCATGCCCCGCGGTCCCGTCCGCGATCAGCCGCAGCCAGGCCATCCCTTTCTCCGCTGTCTGGATCAGATAGAGCCGCCGCTCGTCAGAGATCGTGTACGAGAACCCGCCGACTTCGCCGATGGCCTCCGTACATCCTTCGAAGAGGTCCGGGCGGGTGTTCACCAGCCAACGGGCGCCCCCGCCGCCGCCTGCCTCCTCATCCGCCACAAAGGCCACGACGACGTTTCGAGGCGGGCGCCGTCCCTCCCGTGCGATCTGGCGGACCACCGCGAGCGTCATCGCGTCCATGTCCTTCATGTCGATCGCACCCCGGCCCCAGATGCAGCCTTCCTCGATCTCGCCAGAGAACGGATCGATGCGCCAATCAGGCTTCTCGGCTGGGACGACGTCGAGATGACCGTGGATCAGGAGTGCTCCTCGGGTCTGATCTTCGCCCGGAACACGAACGATCATGTTCGCTCTGCCCGGCCGGGGCTCGAAGATCTCCGGTTGCAGGTCGACCTCGGCCAGTTTCGCGGCAACGTATTCTGCGGCACGGCGCTCCCCCGGTCCGGACTCGTCGCCGTAGTTGGACGTGTCGATCTGAATGAGCTCGCGGCACAGATCGACAACCTCGTCCTCGGCTGTGATCACTGGCTCGCTACCGGCCTGGGTCACGGGTGAACTCCTCTGG
>DATBRJ010000258.1:0-5171 GCA_036560395.1 Actinomycetes bacterium
GCCGCGCGGACCTGGCGTTTGGGCAACGAGATCGGTTAGCGGGCGAGGTGGCGCTTGAGCACTTCGCGCTCGCGGTCAGGGTCCAACCCGAGCGGTGGGTAGCGCTCCGGAGGGGCGGGCTCGCCCTCCGTGATCATCCACTCCCACGTGTCGGCAACGGTCCCCTCGACCGCGCGACACGACAGGCCCTCACGGTAGGCGGCCGACACATCTCCGTCGTGGAGTCCCGCAAGCTCACCAGTGGGCGGCGCCCAAATAGGGAGGTCCGTCCAGGCCTGGATTCCCGCCTCCTCGACCTCCCGGGGCGTGACCCAGATCAGCTCTGCGTCCGACGTGGTGACTGCTCGGCCGGACTCGAGCAGGCTCGACATTGTGGCGTGGCCGGGCTGGCTGACGACGTTGAAGGCGCCGCCGATCCCACGGTCAGCCGCAGCGAGCATCCAGATCGCGAGATCTCGGGCGTCGATGTACTGGAGAGGCCGATCTTCCGGACCGGGCGCGAGCACCTGGCCGCCGCGCTCCAACCGGCGCAACCACCACGGCAGTCGTCCGACGATCTCGTAGGGGCCGAGAATCAGGCCCGCTCGGGCGAGCAGTGCCGCGTCGCCGAATGCCCGCTGAGCTGCTATCTCGCCACCGCGCTTGGCCGCCGCATAGTCGTCGTCACCGGAGTCGTCGGGGTCGCCGTCGACGACTGGGGCACTCTCATCCAGGCCGGGCGGGATCGGCCAACGGTAGACCGAGCGGCTGGAAACCAGCCCGTAGTGCCCGACCCGACCGGCGAGCATCGCGGCCGCGTCGCGTACCACCCGCGGAGCACCCGACCAGGTGTCGATGACCGCGTCCCACTCGCCGGCTGCAAGTGCAGTACTCAGAGCGGCGGGGTCGGTGCGGTCCGCGTACAGTGGCGACGCACCCGTCGCAGGTGGCCCACTGATGCCCCGGGTCAACGTCGTGACGGCGTCCCCACGATCCAGTGCCGTCTCCACGACCGCGCGACCGACATGGTGAGTTCCGCCGAGTACGAGAAGCCGCATGGTGGGACGTTATTACGTGGGTACGGCGGCCGGTCCGCATTTCGCCCACGGCGCAGCGGTCCCCGCCGGTCAACCCCAGGCCGACCGACCTTGGGACGGCTGGTCAGCGCGGCGGCTCCGGGTCAGTGACATCGGCCACTTGCGCGTCGAACACGCGAACCAGCTCATCCGCCTCGACCGCTACGGCCACGCCGTGCTCGCCGGCGCCGAGGGTGATCATCCGACCGCTCACCCGCTCGTCCGCGATGACCGGCCACGACCGGGTCGAGCCGAAGGGCGTGATTGTCCCGCGCTCATAACCTGTCGCCTCTTGCGCCGTGTCGGCATTCGGCATCGACAGACGGCTCACCCCGATGAGGGCGCGGAGCTTGGGCCAGGAGATCGTCCGGTCTCCGGGTACCAGGACGAACAGGAAGTCGTCATCCCCTCGCCGTACGACCAGCGTCTTGATGACGTCGGCCGACTCGACACCCCGCGCCGCGGCTGCTTCGGCCAGGCTCCGAACGGGACCATGCCTAATGACGCGATGCGTGATGCCCGACCTGTCGAGAGCGGCCAGCGCCGGATTCGCCATGCCGGCAAGTATGTCTCTCCAGGATCGCGGCACGCGCCGGGACGGGCTCGCCCCCGTCGACCATGGTCGAGTACCGGCGAACGCCATCGCCGATCGCCGTCATGCCCAAGCAACGGGCATCGCTCGTTGGGTGGCGCCCCACGGGACAAACGCCTCCAGACCAGATGTCCACAGGTGCGCGTTCGGTCGGCCCGCGACTGTCGGATCGCCTCTCTACGGTCGCTGGTACGACGACAGGGCTACCGGAGGTGCCTCATGATCGATGCTCGCACTCAGGCCTGGCTGGACCAGGAGGACGCGCGCGTGGCTGCGACGATCCGCCGCTACGGATGGGCCATCGAATACGTGGGCGGTGGTTCGTGCAGCGGCCCCGTGGTGCTGCGGTGACGACGGCTCAGACGGTCCGCCGTTCGCTTACACCGTCGGTCTGTTCGGGCTGGACCACCCCGAGCTGCTCATCTTCGGAGTCCCGCCGGACACCGCCGCAGGCGTTCTCAACACCCTCGGTCAGCGGATCCGCTCCGGCGGAGCAATCCTGCCCGGCCAAATCGTCGCCTTCGACGAGTGGCCGCACCGCATCATTCCGGAGGAGGTTCCCAACCCGGGCGAGATCGTGTTCTCTGCCAACCGTTTCTACAAGAGACCGCCGGAGGCCTCCGTCCCCCTACTCCAGCTCAGCTACGACGACATAGCAGGCCGGTTCCCGTGGGAGGCCGACTATGCGGCGCCCGCCATGCAGCCCAGGCCGGGCACGTTCCGCGCCTGACGGCGCGCTGGACGATGGGAGCGGGACGCCGCAGTGACAGAGCGGTCACCCGCGCTGCGCACGGGCCTGAGGCCGCGACGCGAGCAGGGCAAGCAACGCCACCGCGATGAAGTTGCGGAAGGTCGTCTCGGGCCAATGCACAGGCGCGGAGCCGCTAAACCAGGAAGGATCGACGAGGAAGACGATCGCGGTGATGAGCGTCTTGCCGAACCAGCCGAGAACAAGGAACAGCGTCGCGAGCACGATCGACCAGAACCCGAGCTCGGGCAGGCCGACCGCCGGTCCGAACTCGAGCACGTTCCAGGCCAGCCAGAACACGATGGGCCCGATCAGGAGTACGGCGGCCAGTGCGGCAAGTGCTATCGCCACTCCGCCCGCAACGAGCGCACCGATACCGAGAAAGCGCATCACGGAGTTGAACGACTCACTCACGGTGGGGAGCCTAGAGACACGCACGGCCAGATCGAGGCTGACGCGCCGGATGAATGCCAAGGCATTCCATCGTCCGACCTCGCGCGCAAACGTACAGATGGGTCCGTTCTCGCAACGCAGAGTCTCGAATGGCAACGCTCGATGAATGAAGACAGGTGAATCTCATGGCTAAGGTCGTCGCGCAGATCACGACGTCACTTGACGGGCGCATCACCGGCCCCAATGACGGACCTGGACGCGGATTGGGGGAGGGCGGAGAGCGCCTGCACTACTGGGTGTTCGGTGGTCCGTGGTCCTACGAGCAATCGACGACCGGCGAAGCGACCGGCGCCGATAAGGAGATATTGGATGAGCTGCCCGAGCGAATCGGTGCCGTGATCGGCGGACGCCGAACATATGAGGCAGCCGAGGCATGGGGCGGCGAGAACCCCTGGAACCTTCCGTTCTTCATCGTGACCCATCGACCCGCGGATGAGCCTGAGAGCGGCGAGTTCCGGTTCGTGAACGGCCTCGACCAGGCGCTCGCGCTGGCTAAGGAAGCTGCGGGGGCGAAGGATGTCAGCATCATGGGCGGCGCCGATCTGATCCGCCAGGCACTAGCGTCTGGAGACGTCGACGAGCTCGTCGTGTCGATTGCACCGGTGGTGCTTGGGTCAGGCAAGCGACTGTTCGAAGGATTCGACAAGACGGTTGGGCTCGAGCAGGTCAGTGCGATCCAGTCGCCCTGGGTTACACACCTCCGCTACCGTGTCGTGCCCGCCTAGCCCCCAGGCGCCCCTCGCGGAGGGATGACCTCAGGTTGCTCCGCAAATGGCACCGACGACCCTCCCTGATGTGTGAAATCGGTGCCAGGGCCGATGGCACTGCAAAGCGGGTGGCCCATTGGTCACCCGCTTTCGTCCGCGCACGCTCGGATGTCTGGGGCTGAATGGCACCAGTCGGGGTGACGTTCGGCTCTCGCTGGGGGTCGGCTCTGCGCCAACGCTGGAGGTAGCGGAGAGGCGTTCGAGCACTCCCCTGAGCGGAGGAGGCAGCTGTGCTCACCATGAAGCAGGCCGCATCAGAGTTCCTGACCAACAAACGCATTGCGGTGACCGGAGTGTCCCGCAAGCCTGAGAACCATGGCGCGAATGTCGTCTATCGGCGTTTGCGGGAGCGCGGCTATGAAGTGTTCGCGATCAACCCGAATGCGGACGAGGTGGAAGGCGATCCGTGCTACCACGACCTGACGTCGGTCCCCAAGGGCGTCGACGCAGTGGTGATCGGGACCAGGCCGGAGACCGCAGAAGCCACGATGCGGGAGTGCGTGGAGCTGGGCATCAAGCAGGTCTGGATGCATCGCCTGTACGGAAGCGGCAGCGTCTCGAATGTCGCCACGGTGTATGGCCGCCAGCACGGGATCACCGTCATCGACGGCGGCTGCCCGTTGATGTTCGACCCAACAGCCGATCGGGTCCACAAGGTGATGCGGTTCGTGGCAACACAGACCGGCAAGGTCCCACGCCGGGTCGAGTCCGGCACTCCCGCGACGAAGTCAGGCTCGCGCGGCTGATCAAACCGCCTTCTCGCAAACCGCATGATCTCAGCACGGTGATGCGTGGCACTGTTGCATGCCAACTAGCGCAGTGCCAATCTTGCCGCAGCGCCCAGATCGTTGCCGGCCGGCGGCCACAACATGGCCGAGTCACCATCGGCATGGTGATGACCGTTTCACTTCCCCGTCATCGGAACGGTCTCGGCCATTGGGCAGTCCTCGAGGAGGATGTCAGATGACAACGCAAGAAGCATGGATGGGGCGACCGCTCGCGCGGCTGGTCGAGCGAGGCACCAGCCGATGGTGGGTCCCGCTGCTCCTAGGGATCCTGTGGTTGATCTACGCGTTCATCGTCTTGTCCTTCACCTACAAGACGGTCTGGGCGGTCGTGGTCTTCGCCGCGGTTGCCTTCATCTTTACCGGAATCGGCGAATTCGTCCTGGCGACGATTGTCGAGAGCTGGCAGTGGTTGCACGCGCTCGCGGGGGTCTTGTGCATCGCGGCCGGCATTCTCGCGCTCGTTTGGCCCGGGCAGACCTTCCTCGTCATGGCCGCGATCATTGGCTGGTTCCTGCTGTTCCGGGGAACGTTCAACATCGTCGAGTCCCTCTTCATCAAGGACTACGTCGAGCAGTGGTGGCTGATGCTGATCACCGGGATCCTCCAGGTGGGCATCGCACTCTGGGCGGTCGGCTACGCCGGCCGGTCTATCGCGGTCCTGGTGGTATGGGTGGGCGCGTGGGCGCTGACCGAGGGAATCATGAACATCTGGGCGGCCTTCCGGATCAGGAGCGTCAACCGGCAGGCGGCCGGTCTCGCTGAGCCGCC
>DATBRJ010000259.1:0-7018 GCA_036560395.1 Actinomycetes bacterium
AGCAGCTTCATGCCGCACTTGGGGCAGCGCCCCGGCTGGTCGCTGGTGACCTCCGGGTGCATCGGACAGGCGTACACCGCCGGCCCACCGCCAGCCTGCGGACTCGTCGGGTCGTCCATCTCGGCGACGAGCGCGAGCGTCTTGTCCGGCGGGGCGGCAAAATAGGAGTCCAGCCGCTGCCGTTCGGCGACCAGCTCCGGGGCGCTGCGCAGCACCTCGAACCCGGTGGCTAGCGACGGCTTCGCCACTTCTTCGTCGACGGCAATGCTGGCCAGGTTGTAGGTCCGGTTCGGGGTGCGATGCTCAAGCGCCAGCTGCCCGGGCTGGTCGAACAGCACGTCCACCACCCCCCGTTCAGACGGCGCCAGCAGCACCTCCTCCACCAACTCCTCCCGCTCATAGCGGCCGCTGTCACCGCCGACCAGTTTCATCCGTGCGCCTGGCAGCTGGACGTTGAACACCCGGGTGTTGGCCGTGTTCGTCAGGTACAGCCGCACCACCTCACCCGCTGCGGCGGTCAGCGAGAGATTCGGTTCGCCGGCGATCAGCAGCACGTTGCCGAACCGGCCCATCGCCGCGTAATTGGTCTCTGACCGGCTGAACGGTGCGATCTTGCCGTCCTCGAGCAGCAGATCGTCCAGGGTGAGGACGAGTTCCCGGTGGACAGGCGGCCAGTAGTCGGGCTCGATCGGGTCGACGACGATGTTGCCGTACAGGCCGAGCTCTTGGCCGTAGTCCTCCCGGATGTGCGGGTGATACCAGTACAGACCCGGGTCCGGGAACTTCAGCCGGTAGGTGAAGCTGCCGCCCACCGGGATCGGAAGCTGCGTCTCGTGCGGCACGCCGTCGTACCTGTTCTCCAACCGCAACCCGTGCCAGTGCACCGTCGTGTCCATGTCGCCGTCGTTGGTCACCTGCACGACGATCTCCGAGCCCTGCTGCACGCGCACCGTGGGACCCGGGATGGATCCGTTGTAGGCCAGCATCCGAACCGTCGCGTCCCCAAGGTGCTTCACAACGGGGCCGAGCCGAAGGTCGAGCACCTCCCCGTCAGCCAACTCCAACTCCGCCGGCCGACTCGCCTCGTGAAGCCCTTCAACCCCTGTCGGCAAGGCGCCGTCCGCGGCGTTAGGCCCCTGTCCACCGTGCTGATGCATCCCCGTGCTCCCTCGACTGCTTCTGGCCGTCCAGCCCGCCGCCAGCGCCCGGCTTTCCCTGCTCACCCAGCCGCAAACCCGACGCTGCCAAGACAAGCCACGGAACTCAAGACTGACCGGAACTGACCGGCAGCCCACCGCCGACGGGTCCGAAGCGCCATGCCGTTCGTTTAGATTCCCGAACTGATGTGGCCCGAGCCGAACCGTCATGGCGGCTCGCCGACGCCGGAGCCGCCAGCCACGTGGTGGTGAGCCTGAAAACGAGTCTGCATCTTCGGGTCGCTCGTGGACGCCTCGAACAAGGTCAAGCCAGCGTCCACGAACCCGGGAGGGCTGTGTGGCGGCGGCAGCCGATCAGCTGTGACCAGGAGGTACCCGTCCTGGCTGCAGTCGGACGGCATCCCCGCCGCGCCAGTGCTCGTAGGCCAGGTGCAGGCCGAATAGGAGCACGGCGGCGAGGACGCCGACCGTCGCGACCACACCCTCGTCGAGCCGGATCGTGTATGCGAGGAGGAGTACGAGACCGGCGCCGCCGAGGATGCTGTTGACCCCCGCGATGACGCTGGCGCCAGTGAACAGCAGTGCCCCCCGCCCCAGGCCGACGGTCGCCATCTCCAATGCCGTCTCCCTGTCCCGACCAGGCGGATCGAAGAACTCCTCGGCCTCCAGAAGGAGTCCCCGGTAGTAGGCGCGGATCTTCTTGATCCGTCGCAGGAACTTAGGGGTGGACGGCCGTCGAAGGACGAGTCTCCGAGTCGCGGCCAGGCCCGAGCTCAGGCTTCGGGGGCGAGGTACTGGTGTATGGACCGGATGCTCACGCTGCCTTCTCCTACGGCGGAGGCCACTCGTTTGACCGAGCCGTGTCGCACGTCACCAGCGGCGAATACGCCTGGCATGCTGGTCTCGAGCGGAAGCCGTGTGGCCGCCTGCCTGGGCTCGGCGCGCTGGGTCGGTGGTAGGTCTTGGCCGGTGAGGACGAACCCCTTGTCATCCCGGCGAATCTCGGCGGGCAACCAGTCCGTGTGCGGCTGCGCGCCGATGAGGACGAACAGCGCGGTGGCAGGGACGGTTCGGATTCGGCCCGACGCTATGTCGGAGAGGACCAGCTCCTCCAGGCGTTCAGCGCCGTGGGCGTCGATAACCATGGTGCGCAGGTGGACATTGATGTTCTCGGTGGCCTCGATCGTCTTGACCAGATAGTCCGACATGGTGGCGGCTAGCCCGCCGCCACGGACGATCATGCCCACCCGGTCCGCGTACCTCGCCAGGTGGGTGGCCGTCTGTCCGGCCGCGTTGCCGGCGCCGACGACGTACACCTGCTGTCCGATCATCGCGGGAGCCTCGGTGATGCCGCCGCCGTAGAACACCCCCGCACCGACGAGCTCCTCCACGCGGGAGATCCCCAGGCGCCGGTAGCTGGCTCCGGTCGCGAGTACAACCGCGCGGGCGGCGAGCTGCGTGCCATCGGCGAGAACGACGGTCTGCTGGCTCTCCTCCGCGCGCACGTCGATCACCGCCCGCAGCACGGAGGTTTCGGCGCCGAAGGACCACGCCTGGTCGAGGGCCCGGTTGCACAGGTCGGCGCCACCGATGCCGACGGGGAAGCCCAGGTAGTTGCGGATCAACGAACTGCTGCTTGCCTGCCCGCCGATCGACTCGCGGTCGACGACGAGGGTGCGCAGCCCTTCCGAGGCCGCGTAGACGGCGGCGGATAGTCCCGCCGGACCGGCACCGATCACGACGACGTCGAAGAGGCCCTCGATGGTGGCGTGCCGGACGCCAAGGGCGAGCGCCATCTGTTCGTTGCTGGGGTTGGTCAGCACCTCTCCGTCATAGCGGACGACGACCGGGAACGGACCGGCAGGGCGTTCGACCTGCTGCAACAGCGCCCGTCCTTCGGCGGAATTGGCGGTATGGAACGTGAACGAGAGACCACCGCGCTGCAGCAGGTCCCGAATCTCGTGCGACCGGGGCGCCCACCGCTGGTCCACCAGGGTCACCACGGTCGGGCGGTAGGGCTGCTGCTGCTGCCACTCGCGGAGCAGCTCAGTGACCAGGTAGTGGAGGTCCTCGTCGGGCGACCAGCTTGGTGCGGTGGCGTACCGGTCGATTCGTCCCAGGGAGATCAGCCTTAGGAAGGGCTTCGAGGCCGAACGGTTGCTGCGCGGGATGAGCAGCACGCGCCGGGCGTGCGGATGCATCTCGTGCGCCCGCTGCAGGAACTCGATGCCGGTCATCGCGGTCATGTCGCTGGCGGCGAACAGGATCAGTACAGCCGCGTCCGGCGGCGCTCGCCGCAGCGCAGCCAACCTCCTGAGGGCGGAGATCGGCGAGTCCTCGCAGATGATCTGGTAATCGGTGGCGTACCTACCGGTGAGCTCCCGGCGGATCACGTCCAGGGCACCCGCTTGATCGTCCACCGCCAGCAGGATCGGCATCGTCATGGAGCCTCCTCACCGTTCCGGACGAGGCGTCTGCCGACGGTGACGAAGATGATCTTGATACAGGAGTCAGCAGATGATCTTGGTTGGGCGTGAACTTGAGATCTTTCACCTGACCGGCTGGGGTAGGGATGGAACGGAGCAGGTTGTCATTGGTCGAGCCGCAGAAGGCGCCAGGAATCAAAGTGACAACGCTAAGTCCCTCGCGCACGCTTCAGTATCCGCTTCACGCTGCTCAAGCTGATGCTGTACCGCTCGACCAGCTGCAGGTTCGTCATACCCAAACGGCGATCTTCGAGCAAATCGTTGACTGCGTCCTGCGAGGAGACCGGAGAGCGGGCAAGCGCCCACGACTGGTGCGACACGTGTACGAGCCATCACGGTTCGTCGTGACGAATCAAGGAGGACCAACATGGCTGTCACGCCTGAAATGCCAGCCGGCGCCACAGCGATCCGGCCGTTCAAGTTCGAGGTCTCAGAGGCGGAGATCGAGGAACTGCGTGCTCGCATCGCGGCGACGCGGTGGCCTGAGAAGGAGACCGTCGCGGATCAATCCCAAGGTGTGCCCCTCGCCGTGATCCAGAAGCTCGCGGGCTACTGGATGACGGACTACGACTGGCGCACGTGCGAGGCGAACCTGAACGCCCTCCCGCAGTTCATCACCGAGATCGACGGGCTGGACATTCACTTCATTCACGTTCGTTCGCAGCATGAAGACGCGTTGCCGGTTATCGTCAATCACGGATGGCCGGGCTCGATCATCGAGCAGCTGAAGATCATCGATCGACTGACCGATCCCACGGCGCACGGCGCGAGCGCAGCGGACGCGTTCCATGTGGTGATTCCGTCGATGCCGGGCTACGGGTTCTCGGGCAAGCCGACGACTACCGGTTGGGGGCCCGAGCGCATGGGTCAAGCCTGGGCAGAACTGATGAAGCGCCTCGGTTACAGCCTCTACGTCGCCCAAGGCGGCGACTGGGGTGCGTTCGTCGTCGACCAGATGGGCTTGCAGGCACCCGCGGGACTGCTGGGCATCCACACCAACATGCCGTGCACCGTTCCAGCTGACGTCGACAAGGCTCTCCAGGCCGGCGACCCGCCGCCATCTGGTCTCTCAGCTGAGGAACGACGCGCCTATGAGCAGCTGGTGAGAACCTTCAAGCAAGTTGACTACGCCAGGTTGATGGGGTCGCGCCCGCAAACCTTGTACGGCGTCGCGGATTCACCCGTCGGCCTGGCCGCGTGGCTTCTCGACCACAATGATGCTGGCGGCCAGCCGGCCGCGGCAGTCGCCTCTGCTCTGGACCGGACCACAAGCGCCACCGGCGAACTGACGCGTGACGAGATCCTCGACAACATCACGCTCTACTGGCTGACGAACACGGGGGTCTCGGCGTCTCGCCTCTATTGGGAATACAAGGGCGGCTTCTTCAACGCGAAGGGTGTCTCTATTCCCGTTGCAGCGACCGTCTTTCCCGGCGAGCAGTATCAAGCGCCGCGCAGCTGGGCGGAGCAGGCCTACCCCAACCTCATTTACTTCAACGAAGTCGACAGGGGCGGCCACTTCGCCGCCTGGGAGCAGCCGCAGCTCTTCACCGACGAGGTCCGCGCAGCGTTCAGGTCTCTTCGCTAGAGCCAGTGAAGACAAGCAAGCGGAAGGAAGGTGCCCATGGGACAGATGCTCCGTCCCCCATCGAAGCTCCCGGTCGAGGCGCGCTTCCCGCCGGTGGCGGGCGTGAGGACACGAGCGGAGCAGCGGAGTTGAGATCGTGGACAGAGCGACTGTGTCTGTGGCCTCGTTGCCAGCCGCACAGAGGCGGAGCTGATCGTCGGCATGCTGCGCAGTCACGGCTTGAGAGCAGCGGTATCAGCAGATGATGCCGGAGGACAGTACCCGCGGCTGCAGATAGAGGATGTTCGTGTCCTGGTTGCCCCCTCCGATGAGGCCTCGGCCCGTCGGCTCCTAGCCGGCGCCGATGACACCCTCAGTAGACCGGTCAGCCCAGGACCCTTCGGGGTGGATGAGCCGACGCGGCCTGACGACTCACGGAGAACTCTTGCACCGTCCCGTTCACCTGGTGGTGGATCAGGTGGTCACCGTCAGACCCAGGTGCGGTCTGTTGTTAGCGCAGCGACATGAATGCCGCCCGGATCTCGGTCGCGAACAGCTCGGGCTCTTCCCAGGCGGCGAAGTGGCCGCCCCTGTCGGCCTCGTTGAAATAGGTGACGTTGGGGTAGGAGTTCTCGACCCAGCTGCGCGGGGTCCGCCAGATCTCGCCGGGGAAGGTGGTGAAGCCGACCGGGAGCGACACCTGCGGAGGAGCCTGGCCGGACGCGAGTGCCTGTGCCCGGGCCATTCCGTCCTCCCAGTAGGACCGGGCCGCCGAGGCGCCGGTGCCCGTCAGCCAGTACAGCGTGACGTTGTCGACGATGTGGTCCCGGGTGAGATTGCCCACGGGATCGCCGTCGACGAACGCGCGGGAGATCTTGTAGTAGCTATCCGTGTCGTGGTCGAGCAGCCAGGCGGCCAGGGCGACCGGTGAATCCAGCAGGGCGTAGCCGATCGTCTGCGGCCGCGTTGCCATCTCCAGGAAGTAGCCGAAGCCGCTCTCCCTGAATGTGGCGAGCTGCGCCACCGCCGCCCGTTCCTGCTCGGACTCCGCATGCGGCGGGCCGGCCAGCACCGTCACGAGCAAGTTCATGTGGATGCCGAGCAGCCCCTCGGGTGCCTGCCGTCCCATCGTGTCGGTGACGGCGGCGCCCACGTCGCCGCCCTGCGCGACATAACGGGTGTAGCCAAGACGGCGCATCAGTTCCGCCCAGGCCTGCGCGACGCGGCCGACGTTCCAGCCGAGCTCGGCCGGCTCGCCGGAGAAGCCGTAGCCGGGCAGAGACGGCAACACCAGGTCGAACGCATCCTCGGCGGATCCGCCGTGCGCGGTCGGGTCGGTGAGCGGGCCGATGGTCTCGAGCAGCTCGATCACCGAGCCGGGCCAGCCGTGTGTCATGATCAGCGGGAGCGCGTCCGCCTGCGGCGACTGCACGTGGATGAAGTGGATGTCCACACCGTCGATCTCCGTCGTGAACTGTGGGAGCGCGTTCAGTCGCGCCTCGCACGCGCGCCAGTCGTAATCGGTCGCCCAGTAGCGGGCGAGCTCCTGAGTCGTCGCCAACTGCACGCCCTGTGACCGATCTGCGATCAGCTCCATGGTGGGCCAGCGTGTCGCTGCGATGCGCCGCCGAAGGTCGGCGAGAGCCTCGTCGGGCATGTCGACCCGGAAGGGACGGATTTCAGTTTCGTTGGACATAAGTCCACACCTCGCTCGATTGGTTGACGACGATGGACGGCCGAACCGGTCGGCTCCGGCCTGAGGCTCCTGGGCAACGGCCTTCATCACCGCGCATGGTCCCTGCCCTGAC
>DATBRJ010000260.1:0-10977 GCA_036560395.1 Actinomycetes bacterium
AGCAGCCAGAGCACGGCCTGTTCATGGGCGCCTATGTGCGGGTCCGCGCCCTCGCCGACGAGCAGGACACGATCTCGGCCGCCGAGATATCTGCGCTAGTCGGCGGCCATCGCTACGCCGGCGACGTGGTCAGCCTCCTGCCCGCCTTCGACCCACCCCTGGACGATGTGGTCCTGGACAAGGGCCAGCAAGCGACTGGCTGGTTGGTGTTCGACGTGCCGGCCCGGCATGGCCGGCTCGTACTGCGCGACATCCTGGACGGATACCAACTCGCGGTTTGGAAGTACTGACCTCGAGCATCGGTAGTCATGGCCGCTGAGTTGATGAGGTCCGCCACGCGGAGCCGCATGGCAGGCGCGGCGCCTCTCCTGCCGCCAAGCCGGAATGCACTCATTTCCGCAGATCCGGACGTTTCAACAAGCTGCATGCGCCCGTCGCCTATCCCGGCGTCGAGCACGGACACTTGCCATCTCGCGTCGGCCGTCGGCGTTAGGCATCAGTCGGAGTCGGACGCGGGTGCCTAGCCACTGCCCAGCTCCAGTTGCTGGGTTACGCACTGGCTCCACTAGACGCGTAACAGGGGGTTGTCCTTGCCGCTCATCCGAGGTGACGCTGTGTCACCGTGTCTCGATACTGCTCGCCAGGCGGCAAAAGCCGACCCTGACCTCTGACTTAGGGTGTCGGCGTGTGTCGGCGCAGCCAGCCTGTTGATCGCGCTGTTTTGTCCGACCGCGAGTGGTTATCGAAGAGCCCATGGCTACAACATGGAAACCGCATGAGGTGTCCGGCGAGCTGACCGAGGCCGAGCGCAACGAGCTACCGGACAGCGCCTTCGCATTCCCGACAAAGCGGAAGGAACCGCTGACCGACGCCTCGCACGTGCGCAACGCGCTGGCCCGGTTCGACCAGGTCAAAGACGTCACCGAGGCCGAGCGGGAGCAGGCGTTCGCGAACATCAAGGCCGCGGCCAAGCACTACGATGTCGAGGTTTCTGAGGACAACTGGGAGCAGCTCGGCGATCGCGCACATGCCCAGAACCCCGCCCAGTAACTGGACCCGTGGCAGGCGCCGAAGGAGGCGGGCGAGCATGCGCCGCTGGCTGTGGCTCAACGGCCTCGCGCTGGTCAGTTTCGGCGCCTTCGCCATCTTTCTGGTCGGGCAGAGCTTGGTCGGCTGGCATGCGTACAACGGAGACCTGCAACATCTGGGTATGCCGGCGCTGAGCTTCCTGGCCTACCTCGGTAGTGGCCACTTCGTCGAGGCGACCACGGAGAACTGGGAGTCCGAGTTCCTGCAGATGGGCGCTTACGTCGTGCTGACCGCGATGCTGGTCCAGCGCGGCTCCCCGGAGTCCAACCCACCGGACCAGCCCAACGACGACGACCCGAGCGACCCGAAGCAGATCAAGGCGGACTCGCCGCCACCGGTGCATCGCGGGGGGCTCGCACTCAAGCTCTACGAGAACAGCCTGTCGATCACGCTGTTCGGCCTGTTCGCTCTGTCCTTCGTGCTGCACCTACTTGGCGGGACCGCGGAGGAGAACGTGGAGCGCAGGGCCGAGGGTGAACCCGAGACGTCACCCGGCCAGTTCATCCGCACCAGCCAGTTCTGGTTCCAGTCGCTGCAGAACTGGCAGAGCGAGTTTCTCGCGGTTGGACTGCTGATCGTCGGGACGATCTTCCTCAGGCAGCGCGGTTCGGCCCAGTCGAAGAAGGTGGCCGAGCCGCATACTAGTTCCGGGAAGTAAAGAGCCGGTCGGCGGCTACCGGGCCAGGATCGGCCCCGATCCAGGACCGATTTGACGAGGCGGATTCGGCGCCGGCAGGCGGCCTCCACCCTCTTCGGGGTGTGTCGTCGATTAGCCAGTGTGACGCTGTGTCACCGACTGTCGATGCGAGCTCCCAAACGAAAAGCGTTCTCCGGACGATCGCCATGCGGCATGGCGCGCGCGTCCCGTGCCGTGCGATGGCGGGTCAGCGCAGCAGCGTGACGAGGTGATCCACCTTGCTCGGATCGGGCGTTGCGAACGTGTCGATGATGGCGGCGAAGGACCCTCCCGCCGCGCGCCGCTTGCAGGCTAGAGACCGCCAGTCTGGGACAAACCAGGCTCCTAGAATGCGCTCGTGACCATCTCGCCCCCTGTCGTGGAGGAGCTGGGGAGCAGGCTCGTGCCGCTTGGCTGGGTTACCGATCTGCTCGTCGGAGGGTCGTTGGCGACGGGGGACTACGCGCGTGGCATCAGCGACCTCGACCTCGTCGCTTTGGTCGACGGGCCGGTCGACACGACTCGGCAGGTCGTGCTTGCGGAACTTCATCGTGGCCTCGACGAGGGAACGGGCTTGGGTCTCAAGCTTGGATGCGTGTACGTCGATCGTGCGCGGCTTCTCGACCTTGAGGTGCTGCACCCGACCTGGAGCCACGGGTCGCTCGTGCAACGTATCCTGTCGGGAGTTGCCAGAGCCGAGCTCGTGCGCCACGGCTACGCCGTCTTCGGTCGCGCGCCACTGGACGTGTTGCCGGCGATGAGCGCTGACGACGTGCGGGAGGCGGCGCGGGCCGAGCTCACCGGATACTGGACCTGGGCGGCACGGCGTCCGACGCTGTGGCTCGATCCGGTGATCGCAGATCTAGGGCTGACGTCGATGGCCCGCGGTCGCCACACATTGGCGACCGGCGAACTGCTCACCAAGACCCGCGCCATCGAACAGGCCGACGCCCCGGCCTGGTTGATCGACCAGCTGCGCTCCAGGCGCCGGGGTGAGGACGTTTCCTCGCCCCGTGTGCGCACGGCTTTGATCGCGTGGCGCGACGCTCGCCGGACAGTCGCCCGCGCACGGTCCTGACCGGAGCTTTATCGCGGCCAAAGAACGTGACCGTCGCCATGACTGACGCGAAACGCGAATGAGCGCTTACCGGATCGCGGCAATTGATTGTGTCGCTACAACCGCAGTGATCACGCCCGCACCTCGGGACGGGTTAGCCGCGGACGCCGGTGGATTGGCCGACCTCGATAAGGTGGCCGTCCGGGTCACGCATGTAACAGCGAATCTCGGCGCCTCGATCCTGCGGTTCGGTTAGAAACTCCGCTCCGGCTGCTCGCCACTGCTCGTAGACCGATGCGATGTCCGCGACTCGGATGTTGAGGAATGCGCTGGTGCGCTGGGGGTTGGGCGGGGTCTCCAGCGTTACGTCCGGCTTGTCCTCGGTCGGGCCGCCGCCGACATTGAGGATGATCCAAGAGTTGGCGACCTTCATGATCACCGGGTCTTGCTCAAGTACCGTCTTGGCGCCGAGTACCTGCTCATACCATCGCCGCGACCGATCCTGATCTGCGACCACGAGGAAGTGGGTGAGAACGAAGCCGTCGGTGGGGGCAGGGAAGTCCATGTCCACCATGCGCCGTACCTCCACGGTGCTCGATTAGGGCCGCGGCCTCAGGTGCGGCTCCGAGACTACGCCCGCCGAGGCAGGCATCCGAGCCCGTTCACCCGCCCGTTCGGCTCGCGGCATGACCGGATGTTGGTGTCTGTCCGCGACGGTCCGACTTTGAAGATCATCAGACGGTGGCCGTCACGCGGTGATCGTCAGTGGGACCGGCAGGCCCTGCCGCACCTCGAGGACCGCCCGCTCCCCCAGCGGCTGAGCCAGATCGACGGTGGTGGTACGCCGCGCGCCGACAGCCGTGCATGCCTCGGCGGCGGCGTGGGTCTGCTCGACGATGATGACGACGACCGCATTGGCCGACTCGACGGCCTGCGCGCTGTAGTCAGCGCCGCAGGGCTGGCTTGCCGGGCCCGGGGCGCCGGTGAAGGTGACGGTCAGCTGCCTGCCGGTGGTGGTCGTGGTCGCCGACTCGATTGCCAGGCCGCCGGGTGTGTTGTAGGGATCCCAGGACGGCGGCGTCACCGTGACGGTGGCCGAACTGGCGACCGCCACCCGGGTGACCCGTACCGCCGTGTCCTTTAGCGTGTACTTCCACGCCGGCGCCGTCGCCGGGCCGCGGGTGGTCTGGATCCGCGCCGTGGTCAGTTGCGCACCGGTGACCTCGAGAGGTACGCAGTCGGGGCAGTCCCCGGTGCCGGCCGCTGTCAGCTGCTTGAGTGCTTCGTCGGCCGAGATGAGAGGGATCGTCTGGGTCGCCCCGTTCTCCCAGATCACCTTTCCCGTCGGTTGCGGCGCGGCGGGCAGCGCCGTGGCGGCGCGCACCCGACCGGACAGCAGCGCCGCTTTGTTGTTGTCCCCGTTCGCGGGTTCCCAGTCGCCGAGCTGACCGGTCAGGTCCCCGACCGGAGCGAAGCCCTGCGAGCCGCCGGCGTCGCCGACGGCCTGGTCGTACCGAGCCAGGGCGTCACGCGCCCGCTGGCGGAGCCGGTCCAGGTCCTCTCCACCCCCGGTCCCAGGCGGGCCACCCCCACTCGGGCCGCAGCCGCCAACCACGACCACTGCCGCGATCCAGAGCAGCCAGCGCCGTCGAGCCATCCTGGCTCACCTCCATACCCTTCGACGCACGAGTACCCCAAGGGGTTTCGGCGAAGAAAGGCGGCCGCAATGACGGTTCGGGAACATTGCGGCCGCCCGCGCGGCCTAACACACGTAGCCCGGGTGGCCCGCAACGACACACCCCCATAGGCACGCTCATCGGCGGGACTGTGCACCAAGAGCGGCATGAGCGCGGGTCCCGCGCCGTGCGGTGGCGGGTCAGCGCAGCAACGTGACGAGGTGATCCACCTTGCTCGGATCGGGCATTGCGAACGTGTCGATGGTGGCGGCGAAGGACCGTCCGGCCGCGCGCCGCGTGGCCTCCTCATGTATCCACCTCGCGTCATGGCGCGACACCGGTACCCTACGGCTCCGTCGGCCGGCCAGCCGCTCAAGGGTCACCTCCAGCGGCGCGGTCACCCACACCGACAGGACCCGACACCCGGCCGCGGACAGTCGGTCGGCGAGTATCCAGTCGCTCTCCCAGGCGCCGGTCGCCTCGACCGAGACGCACCGGTGCTCGCTGACCGCCCGCCGGACCGCGGTCTCCACTTGGTCGAGCCAGCCCAGCCGCGGATCAGGACGCACCTCTTGATCGAGTAGATCGAGCACCAGCAGATCGGCGTCGACATGCCGCACACCGGCGCGCCTGGATAGTTCCGCGGCCCACCCACGACTTGCCCGCGCCCTTCGGCCCGTAGAGCACCACGACCGTGGGAAGACGCCGCACCGGACCAGCATGCCCGACGACCGGAACACCCGACCGGCGGTATGACAGTGCGTTGGTGTGGACCGTGAGGGTGCCTGGTCGTAGCACATGGTGGTGCGTAGGTCGGCGTGCCGGGCGGCGATGCACGTCACGCAGGTCGACCCGGAGCCGGTCGAGGCCCGCGACAACGAGGGCGCGGTCATGACCGCACCGTGCGCGCAGGGCGGTCGACGCGGCGCGAGCAACCTGCGGCAAGAGCGGATGGATACGCAGCGCCCCGGGCGGTTGCCGGCCGTCCCAAACGGGATGAGCTGAGTTGCACGATGATGGTCGAATGCGTGCTCTTAGGGCGCCCGCCGCGTTCGACGGTGAGCGGTTCATGCCAGGCGGTGCCACCGTCATCGTCCAAGACGGTGTCATCAAGGGCGTTGAGTCGGTCGGATACGAAGTTCCCACCGACTATCCACTGACGACGTTCGAGGGCACCATGCTCCCAGGGTTGTTCGACGCGCATGTGCATCTGGTTTCTGACTCAGCACCGGGAAGCCTGGAACGCGCCAGGTCGCTCGATGCCGATGCGGTCGACGACATCATCGAACAGTCGCTGCGGCAGCAAGCGGCTTCCGGTGTGACCACGGTCCGCGACCTCGGCGACGTCGGCTACCGCACGCTGGCGTTCCGTGACTCGCCACGCGCAGGCCTTCCGCGCATCAAGGCCGCCGGCCCCCCACTGACTGTTCCCGACGGCCACTGCCACTACCTCGGCGGAGTCGTGGAGGGTCCGGACGCGATCCGCTCCGCGGTCCGCGAGCACCAGCAGCGTGGCGTCGATGTGATCAAAGTGATGGCCAGCGGGGGGGATGACCACGGTCGGCACCGACCCGTTGGGCGTGCAGTTCGATGCGGCTGATCTCTGGAAACTCGTCGACGCGGCTCATGCAGTCGGGCTACCGGTCTTGGCGCATGCCCACTCCCTCGCAGGCATTCGGCACGCCCTGGCTGCCGGTGTCGACGGCATCGAGCATTTCACCGGCCTCACCGAGACCGGAATTCGTGTTCCAGACGAGGTGCTCGAGGCCGTTGCAGAGGCCGGAGTGGACGTGGACCCAACCCTCGGCTTCGACCGCGAAGTTCTCGCTTCGATGCCTGCCCCACCACATGGGATAGCAGCTGCCATGAAGCGGATCGGCCTCGACTTCGAAACTGCCCAAGCCGCACGGCTCCAGGTGCTGCAACGGGCGCAGACCCACGGCATCCAGCTGGTCACCGGTGTCGACGCAGGCGCCGCTCCAGCAAAACCGCACGGCATCGTCAGCCTCGCGCTTGCCACTCTGACAGAGGGTGGTTTCTCAATCGCCGACGCGGTCGCCAGCGCCACCGCAGGCGCCGCGCGGGCCTGCGGCCTCGCTGAGGTGACGGGTCGTCTCGAGCCCGGGCTAGCCGCGGACCTCCTCCTCGTTGACGGAAACCTGGAACGTGACATCACAGCACTCCAGCGACCAGTCACGGTGCTCATCCGAGGCAACCCGCTGACGCCGCCGCCAAACTGACCCGCGGATTCCGGCATGAGCGGATGAGTTCCGCGCATCTTCTGGTCATCGTCGGCATAGCACGTCGAGCGCTGATTGTTCGGGTGCCCCTCCACCTGATCGCGTGGGCGGCAATTCGGTGCTTGATGACGCGGCACCCGCAGGGGTTGTTTCCACTCGCCGGTTGACAGAATGAGCCTCTCTGCGACGTCGCCTGCGCCGCGAGCTCTGCGATAGTGCCGGCATGAGTGGCCGCCGGAAGGCTCCCAGTCCAGCTGATGCCCTGCGGCAGTTCATCTACGGTGACGCCCCCCTTGACGAGTGGGTGTTACGGGACGCGGACGATCCCGATGAGCCATGGAGCTCTTTCCAGCGCGCGGAGCGGCTGGCCCGTGCCGGACAGCCGGACGAAGCTGCGAAGATCTGGCAGCAGATCGCGCTCGCAGAGCGACTTGAATCACGCCAGACCCTGCAAGCGTGGCACTTCCTGCGCCAGGCCGGGTATCCGCCTCCGGCCGACCGCGCCCAGGTCGCGCTCGGCGTGGTGGCCGTGATGCCTGTACACAGCGCACATGACCTGCTTGCCGCCTATCAAGATGGAACGGCCCGTTACCTGAACTACTCGGGCAAGGTCGTGATCTGGGAGGACCCCGCGGTCGCCGAAATCCGGTCGGCCATCGACGACTGGCTTGCCACAGGGCAGGTCATCGCCAACGCCATCGGCCCATGGGAGCAGTCGGCCCTCCCGCCGCTTGCGGACACGTACGGGTGATGACGCTCACCCCAGCTGGACCCCGCTTCGGCCAAGGTCCGGCAGCGAGCCTCTCAGAAGATCCGATTGCCGGTTCCTTCCTCACCGCAGCGACCAAGCTGATGCAGCTGATTCTCAGCCGCGCAATGACCTGATGCGTCCACCTGGCGAGCTATACGGACGAGGTAGCAGATCTAGCCCGGATCGCGCCGACTCACCGCCAGGCTGCCGGATGCCACGAGAAGTACATGTCGTCTTGGGGTATCGGCTGGACGGCGCCAGGTCACCAGTACGTCGGCGCACTCATCTGTGAGGCGGCCGCTCGCCGACTATACGAGGATCCCCCAGGCGAAGCCTGGAACGGCTGAAGTCGTCCCGGCTCCTGGCCTCACGAGCATCCCTCGCCGCGGCAGAGGAGGAAAGGTCCGTGCTGGCGGACGAACGCACGGATATGCAGTGCGCACGGGTCGACGGCGGGGCGCGTGATCGAAGTGCTGGTCCCATCGATGCGGCGCCGACCGCGGCGGTTGCGGCTGGACTCATGCGCCGTAGGCGGTCGTCAGCTGGCACAGCCGCGAAACGGACAAGGCTTCGCGACATGATGGGCGGTGTGGCCGAACTGATCGTCGTGACCGGACCGCCTGGTGCTGGCAAGACGACGGTGGCGCGCGCGCTGTCGAGCATGTTCGAACCGAGCGCCCTGGTGGCTGGCGATGCATTCTTCGCGTTTATCGACCAGGGCTACCTGGCTCCGTGGACCAGTGAGGCACACCAGCAGAACGAGGTGGTGGTCGACGCGGCTGCAGCGGCAGCGGGGCGACTGGCGGTTGGCGGTTACACGGTCACCTACGACGGAGTGATCGGGCCCTGGTTCGTCGACGCATTCGTCGCAGCCACCGGGCTCGCCGCGGTTCACTACGTGGTCCTGCTTCCACCCGAGCCGACCTGCGTCGAGCGGGTGCGAGCGCGAGTCGGCCACGGCTTCGCCGACCTTGACGCAACCCGGCACATGTACCAGGACTTCGCGGCCGCGGCCGTCGACGCCCGTCACCTCATCGCAAGTACCGACGGCGCCGAGTCGATCGCAACGCGCATCCTCCAACGCGTTCAAGACGGCGCTGCGCTATGGCCGACCCACACGCCCTGACCATGTCACGAAACGGAACCCGCAGCGGCGGGAGTCCGTTTGCCTCCCCCGCCGAATCCGACCCTGGGCTGTCCCCGCCTGGCCCCTAGCGGTGTCGCGGACAGGTGAGCCACGCGGGACGTACACGCACCACCAAACCGGGTGAGATCACGATCCGGGCGCCTGTCAGGACTCACCCATCGTGGTCAGCAAGGTGCGACCGCCACCGGTCGACCACGGGTGAGGGACTATATGCAGTCCAGGGCATCGCGAAGGGTCGATCAAGCTGCCGATCACTGGCACACCGCGATCAACTTGGCATGAGAGTGCGTGGTGCGAACCACTGTCCTGCATCGTCATCGACCTCTGCTCGTCGAAAGCTTCCCGGGTGCCGGAGTCACGGAACCCGCGTCCCGTAGAGGAGCAAATCTCCTCGATCACCTTGAGCCGCTTACACCTGCTGGCGCGAGGCCTGGCGAAGGTCCTTGCGATCAGGACCAAACCTCGAAGGGTTCTTCGATCTGCTCGCCAGCGAGGAAAGCCGGGAGCAAGGTGGGGAGTCGACCGGGATAGAAGCGGTCACCGCTTCCCACGATCTCGCTGATCGGCCACCACCGGAATCCGAAGTAGTCCTCGTTCTCGAAGTCGACCCGCTGCGACCCGTCGACCGCGGGGCCCAGTCCGGTTAGCCGAATCATCACCACCTGCTCGTGCTGCAGCCGGCGCTGCCCCCGATACCGGTAGGTCGCATCCCGCCGCCACGTCGGCAAACCCACCTGCCCTGGAGCCGTGGTGATGCCCGCCTCCTCGCGGAGCTCCCGGATCGCGGCATCCAGGTAGGTCTCGCCGTCCTCGATGCCACCGCCCGGCAGCTCCCACCACACGCCAAGCTCGGGGTAAGTCGGGTCACGGGTATGGAACAACAGCACCTGAGAGCGGGTGTCGAGCACGACCAGACGGACAACGTCACGTTCCACCATCGGCACATCACCAGGTAGCTCACCCATCACTTCAGCTCCTCAGCGTGGCCGGCCGTACCGCACCGAGCCCGGATATCAGCCCGCTTAGCATTATCAGCTCGTCGTAAGACCGGCTTGCACGCGGCAGACATCCCATGTTGTGGGAGTGTCAAGCAGCCGGTTCGAGGAGGTGGGCCCAGGCGGTGCGTTCGTCGTAGTGGGTGTGGGTTTCAGGCAGCCGTGGAGGATGCCGACGAGCCGGTTGGCGAGCTGTCGGAGGGCGGCCTGGTGCCCGGTGCCGCGGCCGCGGAGTGCCAGGTAGTAGGCGCGGGCTCCCGGTGATCCGCGCATCGCGCAAAACGCCCATTGGTGAAGCGCGTCGCCGAGGCGGCGGTTGCGGGCGTGGCGGGCGAGGACGACCTTGCGGGTTCCCGATGCGCGGGTCACCGGCGACGTGCCGGCGTAGTTCTTGCGGGCTTTGGCGTCGGCGAACCGGTCGGGATCGTCGCCGAACTCGCCGAGGACCCGGGCCGCGAGGACGACACCAAGACCCGGCTGGCTGGTGTAGATCTCAGCGTCCCGGTGGCGGCCAAAATGGTCGCCTACCACCCGCCCCAGCTCACCGATCTGGTCGTTGAGCGTGGCAACGATGCGCAGCTGGCTGGTCACCACCGCGGCGAATGCGGAGGTCACCGCCGCTGGCTGGCGCAGCTGCGGGGCGCGGAGGGTCGCCTGGATGCGGGTCGTTCGTGCGGCCACATCCTTGCGGTTGGCCCGCGTCAACGCCGCCGCGATCTGTGCCCGCGAGAGCCGGGCCGCCCGCTCCGGGTCGGGCGCCTTGGCCAGCAGTTCGAGCGCCTCCGGTGCGGCCAGGTCGCCGAAGGCCTGCAGAAACGCCGGAAAGTACTCCCGCAGCGCCGACCGCATTCGCAGCACGTGGCGTTGCCGATCCCAGATCAGCGACTGGTGCGCGCGGGCGACCACCTTGACCGCCTCGGCCTGCCCGCTAGCCCCGACCACGGGCCGGTGGTGCGCCCGGTCCAGGCGCACGATCTCGGCGAGCAGGTGCGCGTCAGCCCGATCAGACTTCGACCCGGACGTGGAATGCCGCTCCCGGTAGCGGGCCACCGACATCGGGTTGATCGCGAACACCTCATAGCCGGCCGCGACCAGGGCAGTCACCCACGGACCCCGGTCCGTCTCGATCCCGACCTTCACCCCAGCGGCCGCCTCCGCCGGGTCAAGCTCGGCCCACTCCGGCGGCAGGTGCTCGCCGATCAGCCCATGCAGGCGCGCCATCCCGTCACAACCCTCCGGCAGACGCGCCCGCGCCAGCAGGTGCCCGGCCTCGTCGACGACCTCGACATCGTGATGATCCTCGGCCCAGTCATCACCCACGAACAACACGAGCAGCCCTCCCGTCC
>DATBRJ010000261.1:0-18641 GCA_036560395.1 Actinomycetes bacterium
ACGACGAACACCTCCTCGGGCCGCTTGCCGCCCCGGGTCAGCGCGGCTACCCGGTAGCTCTCGTTGGTCGCGATCACCACGTCGGCGGCGCGGTACGTACGCCGCTCGAGCCAGCACACCACGCGGTAGAGCAGGTCGGCACCGCGGCCGAACCGCGAAAGGTACAGCTCGGGGACCAGGTCGTGCTGGTCGAACACGAACCGGGCCCCGCGCCGCTTCAGTCGCCTCGCGACCAGGAAGAACAGGTCCGGCGGGTTGCACGCGTGCACCACGTCGACCGGCCCGACCCGGCGCGCCAGCCGATAGGTGTGCCACAGCGCCGACCCGTACTCCTTCAGGTACCCCAACGGGCCGCCCGTGGCGGACCGCAGCGGATAACGATGGATCTTCACGCCGTCCAGCTCGACCTCGGGCTCGGTGTCCCGCGTGGTCCCCCGTGGACAGATGACGTGCACGTCCCAGCCCGCGTCCCGCAGCGCGGTGCTCTCCTGCCACACGCGCCGATCGAACGGCACCGACAGGTTCTCTACGAGAACGAGCGCTTTACCAGCCAAGGCCCACGTACCCCCGGTGTGCCCGGCGCGTGTCGGCGTCGGGGAGACGGACGAGGTCGATGATCGTTCGGTCGCCGGCCGCGTCGAGGGCACCGAGCACGGCCGGGTCCTGGCAACCGACCACGCAGACCTCGGCGTGTGCGAGCACGTCCTCGACGGAGTTGCTCAGCAGATCCCCCAGGTGCGGCAGTCGGCCCTCGATGTAGTCCCGGTTCGCGCCCATCAGCCGCGACAGCGTGACGTTCGCGTCGTAGATGCGTAGGTCGTACCCCTTGCCGAGCAGGCGTTCGGCCAGCTCCACGAGCGGGCTCTCTCGCAAGTCGTCGGTGCCTGGCTTGAACGAAAGCCCGAACAGCCCGATCCGGCGGCGGCCCGTCGCGGCGACCAGGTCAAACGCGCGACGGAGGTGCTCCTCATTGGACGGGAGGACATGCGACAGCAGTGGTACCGAGACGTCGGCGCGCCGGGCCGCATAGACCAGGCCCCGCAGGTCCTTGGGCAGGCACGAGCCGCCGAACGCGAAGCCCGGCCGCAGGTACGCCGGGCTGACGTTCAGCTTTCGGTCCGCGAGGAAGACGTCCATCACCCGGTGCGAGTCGAGCCCGAGCGCCCGGCAGATCGCGCCCAGCTCGTTCGCGAAGGCGATTTTCAAGCCGTGGAAGGCGTTGTCCGCGTACTTCGTCATCTCGGCCACCGCCAGCGGCACCCGGAAGACCTCGCCCGGCAGGCCGGCGTACAGCGCCGCGACGAGGTCGCCGCTCGCCGTGTCGTACTCGCCGATGACGGTCTTCGGCGGCTCGAAGAAGTCCCGGACGCTGCTGCCCTCGCGGAGGAACTCGGGGTTGACCGCCACGCCGAAGTCGGTGCCCGCGAGCTTGCCCGACTCCTTCTCCAGGATCGGGATGAGCAGATCCGTGCACGTGCCGGGGAGCATCGTGCTGCGGAACACGACAGTGTGCCGCCGCCGGAGGCCGGCGAGCGCGCTGCCGATCTGTTCGGCCACCCGCTCGAGGTATGCGGTGGACAGGCTGCCGTTCGGCGCGGAGGGCGTGCCCACACAGACGAGCGAAATCTCGGTGGCGGCGATCGCGTCCTCGACGTCGGTGGTCGCCCGCAGCGCCCCGCTGCGCACCACGTCGGCCGTGAGCTCGCCGATCCGCTCCTCGACGACCGGAGCGAGACCTCGGCTGATCAGATCGATCTTGACCGGGTTCACGTCCACGCCGACGACCTCGTGCCCGCGGGCGGCGAGGCAGGCCGCGGACACGCAGCCGACGTAGCCGAGCCCGAACACGCTGACCTTCATGTTTCTCCTCCCACCTGCTTTCGTCGGATCCCTCGAGCGGCCCGACGAAGACGCGGACCGAGGGCCGACGACTTCGCGGCCGCCACCAACGAGGTACGCGCGCGCCGGACGGCCCGGCGCGTCGCACTGCGCGTCACGATGCCCTGGCTCACCTGGGTCTGTCCGGTCTTCGCCCGGCGTTTGTACTCGTCGTCGCCGCGGCCGAGGTCGATGCGGGCGATGCCGAGGGACGGTGCAGCGGCCACGAGCTCTCGCAGGAGCATCCATCCGGGTGCGAGCGCGGCGAAGTCCGGATCGTAGACCGGAAACCACCAATGCAGCACGGAACCGGAGCGGATGCCGAAGTGGGCGGCGACCAGATGAGGCCCCGCGTGCAGTGTGGACAGTACGCCGCCGAACGACGCGTCGCGCGTGTGCAACAGTCGGCTGAGCAGGTCGACCCGGCCGGGCGCGGCGAAATAGTCCCGGGCGCCCGTCGCGGCGTACTGGTCGCGCTTGAGGCGTACCACCGTGGCCAGCGCTCGGTCGTCGACAACATCGGCGGCGAACCGGACCGTGCCGTACGTCCGGTCGGCCTTCGCCAGCCGCCGGCGGGCCTGCCCCATGTTGTCCTTGCCGCTCCGCGACGCGCGGCCGAGGTAGCCCGGCAGGCCGCCCGTCGTGTCCACGAAGGGCGACGATCTCGTGGACTCCACCCACGGCGCGAACTCAGGGCATGGCTGGAGCAGATGGTCGAAGGCGAAGCGGCGGACACCGCCGGTCAACAGCGCGAGCGGCGGGAACGACGATCCCGGCGCGATCACGGGGCCCTGGAAGTCGGCGGCCGGCCATCCGGCGGGCCGGGTCAGCGAGCGGTCGCGGTGATGGGCGAGCAGGGCGCAGACCGCACCGGCGTCGTCGCGTCCCACGGCGACGTGCACCGCGGGGCCGCTCGTGTGCACGGCCGCGGCGAACCCAGGATCGAAATAGGGGCTGTCCAGTCGCGGATTGTCCGCCCGCATCTGGTACCAGGCGTCCAGCTCCTCGGTGCCGAGGGTGTCGAACGCGACCGTCCGCAGTGTGGTAAGGCGGTGTCCAACGCCCAGGCGTGTGTTCATTCCGCGAGCGCGCCTTGTCGACGTGACGGCCTGACCAGTGCCACGACCGATGCCCGCGCGGTCCGGCGGCCTCCGACCGCCCGGATCGCCTCGCCGAAGACGATCGCGAGGTAGTACGCGGTGGAGGCCACGACCCCGCGGCGGCGCCGGAAGAGCCGCACCTTGTTGACGACGGCCAACGCGGCGAGGGCGGGGTTGGTGCCGGACTCGCCCCCGATGTGCTCGACGACGGCGGCCGGCTCGTACCACAGCATCCAGCCGCGGTCGGCCGCACGCAGCGCGAACTCCGTCTCCTCGCTGTACAGCAGGAACGATTCATCCCACGGGCCGATGTCCCGGACGGCCTGCGCCGAGATGAGCATGGCCGCGCCCGTGGCCCAGACCGCTGGCCCGGGCCGCTCGTAGTCGTCGGGGTTGGTGACGAGCTCGCCGAGACTCCCGAACCGGCCGGCGCGCTCGCCGCCGATCACCGCTTCGGCCAGGGCCCGGCGCACGGTCGGCGCCCGCCGCAGGGACGGTTGCAGGCTGCCGTCTGCGTTGACCAGCCGCGGCACCGCGATGCCGCACCGCGGCCGGCCCAGCGCGCGCCACAGCATCGCGATGGTGTCGGGCCGCAGCGTGGCGTCCGGGTTGATGATGAGCACCGCGTCGACGGTCCGGAAGTCGAGCGCCGCCATGCCGGCGTTGACCCCGGCGGCGAAGCCGGCGTTCCGGCCTAGCCGGACGACGCAGATCGGCAATTCGGTCGAGGCCTCGGCGATCGCGACCGAATCGTCGCGCGAGGCGTTGTCGGCGACCACGACCCCGGTCAGCCGTACGCCACGCGAGGGCAACGAACGCAAGCAGCTGCCCAGAACGCGCGCACTGTTGTACGTGACGATCACGACGCCGATGCGCGGCTCGGGCTCGCGGTGGCTCGGGGAAGTCGTTTCGTTCACCGTCAACCACGCATGCGCTTCATCGTGCGCCCGGCGAGCTTGCGGGCACGCACCGTCAGGGGTGGCGAGCTGTTCAGCAGCCGGCCGATCCATGCGGCGTCGAGGTCGTGACGGAGGCTGTTGCGGGGCTGGAGCCACGAACCGGGCTTGGCCCGGCCGCCGTCGCTGGTGTACGCCCGGGTAACCCTTGCCTGCCGCAAGCGGCGGAGCACGTGCCGGTCGTATGAGCCGAACGGAATCGCGACCCGCGAGACCGGCTTGCCGGTGATGGCCGCGAGCACCCGGTGGGCCTCGCCGATCTCCTCGGTCGCCTGCTCCGCGTTCACCCGCCGCCAGTCGCGATGTGCCCAGCCGTGCGAGCCGACCGTCATGCCCGCCCGGACAAGTTCCCGCACCGCGTCCGCGTCGAGACGCCCCGGCCGGCCGAGGAGCCCGGCCAGCACGAAGAACTGGGCGGTGAGCCCACGTTCCAGCAGCCGGGGGAGCGCGTACTCCACATCGGACGCATTGCCGTCGTCGAAGGTGAGCCGGACGTCATTGCGGCCGACCGCGGCGTCCAGGACCTGCTCGAACTGATGGATACCAACCCAGGTGCCCGCCTCGTCCGGTTCGAGCTCGCGAATGGTCGGACCGATCCCATGAACCGTGAGGTTGACAATCGAGTTTGGAGCGACGGGCGCGCGCAAAGACCACTCCGATCGGTGATTCGGCCGTATCACTGACTCGGCGATCTTCCGGCCCAGGGCCGCAAATGGACCATCGGTAGATCGGGCCGAGCCACTATCCGTAAGCCGACAGGGCGGAGCCCGCCGCGGCTAAGTGTCGGAATTCCGACTCTCCGGCCGTCCGCGCATGGCGCCATCTCATCATCGTGGTGACGCCAAACGGTTTAACGTATCCGTGTCTTGCTACCCGGGAGGCGCCGCCAGACACTTGGAGGCGCCCGCTGCCACGGGGGCGGTCCACACCGCGATTCGGCAGCATTCCCCGGGGGCCGCTCGCCCCCGTGTCACGAAGGGACGACGGTGGACTTCTGGGACCTGACGAAGTTGCTGGTCCGGCGATGGATGTTCGCGGTGCCGATGGTCGTACTCTCGGCCGTGCTCACCGTGGTGACGGTCGGCCACCTGAAGCCTGACTACGTCTCGACCGCGTACGTCAGCCTGGTGCCGCCGGTGTTGGGTGCGACAAAGCCGGGGCAGGCCACCCCCGACCAGCGCAACCCGTGGCTCAGCCAGGGTCTCATGACCTTAGGAAACGCCGCGATCATCACAGTGCTGGACCAGACGGTCGTAAAGGAGCTGGAGGATTCGGGCTACAGCACCTCCTACACGGTCACGATGGGTTCGAGCAGCCCGCTGGTTTCGTTCGAGGTCGTCGGCAAGACGAAGCAGCAGGCCACGGCCACCACCGAGCGGCTCGTGGAGCGGTTCAACCAGAGCGTGGCCAAGCTGCAAAGCGACTTTGGGGTATCAAAGGCTGACTCGGTGAGCGCGCAGCGGCTCGACCTCGGCACCAACGTCAAGGAGTCCAACTCCAAGATCAAGCGCGCGCTCGTCGCGGTCGCCGGCGCCGGCCTGCTCATGACGGCGGCGGTGACGGTGGGTGCGGATGCGTGGCTGCGCCGGCGTCGTCGCCGCCGGGCGGACTCTGCCGCAGCGGCGCCGCCGACGATGCCGGTGTCCGGCCAGGTCCGGCGGACACAGCCGGCGCCCGCGGCGGTCCCGCCGTCCGCGGTGGTCGTGGGCGCGCTGTCCGGCGGCACCGATGAGACCGAGCGGGACGCGCCCTCGGCGGGCGCCGCGCCGGGCGCCCGTAAGAGGCCCCCGAGCCAGCCGAAGGATGGCGTTCTCGCCGGAGTCAACGTCGAGTACCAGCCACCCGGCGAGCGGTCGCGCTCCGTCGACACCGACGACTCGGATTCCGAGGCTGCGGTGGTTCTGGAGGTTCCGGCCGACGCGACGATCGTCCTCCCGCTGTCGCTGCCGAAGCGGGAGCGCTGGCCCGGGAAGAACGGAGACCGGAAGTCGCGGCCCTGACGGGCCGCGACCGTCCCGCGGCCCGCCGACAGGTCGGAGCGTTCGTGACCACCACTGCAGAGATCCACACGGCGGACCTGGAGCCGTCGCTGGTCTCTTCGCAGACGTACGTGACGCGTCGCCGGGTCACGTACATCGACGCGGCCACGTTGCTCAGCGGCATGGTCATCCTGATATCCCTGATCCCGTCGCGCCTCATCGTTCCGGGCATGACCGACCTCGCGCGGCCCGGGCTGATCGTCGGCTTTGCGCTGTTCTGTTGGTGGGTGCTGGTCCGGTTCACGTCGCACCTGGTGTTGACCGGCCCGCAGCCCCTCCGGTGGGCGGTGCTGGCGTTCATCGTGTCGGTGCTCGTGTCGTACGCGGCCGGATTCCTGCGCGGGCTCACATCGATGGAAGCGAACGCGGCCGATCGCATGGCGCTGTTCTTCTGCGTATTCACGGGCACGATCCTGACCGCCGCCGACGGCGTGCCGAACTGGCTGCGCCTCCGCGGTGTGCTCAAGGTGCTCATGGGCTGCGCCGCCGCGGTCGCGTTGATCGCGTTGCTGCAGTACGAGCTCGCCATTGACGTGACGCAGTACATGATCTTCCCGGGTCTCGAATCCAAGGGCTGGACCATCGGCTTCGAGATGCGCGGCGAGGGCATCCGGGTCGCCAGCACGACCACGCACTACATCGAGCTAGCCGCGTACCTCGCGCTGTGCCTACCGTTCGCTATTCACTTCGCCTGCTTCAGCCGTCGCCGTTGGCGTCGGCGACTCGCCCTCGCCTGCGCTGCCGTGATCGCCGCCGGCATCGCGGCAACGATCTCCCGGACCGGCATACTCGCGATCGGGCTCATGGTCGCCGTGCTTTTCCCGGTGTGGAGCTGGCGGACGCGCTACAACGTCGGCGCGGTCAGCTTCGGCCTGTTTGCCGCGCTCGCCGCGGCCAGCCCTGGGCTGGCAAACACCCTGGTCCGGCTGTACGACAGCCCGGCCAGCAACCCCGCATTCACGGTGCGGACTGCACGCTACCCGCTCGTGTTCCACTACGTCGGGCAACGGCCGTGGCTGGGCCGGGGCACCGGCACGTGGGTGGCCCCGCAGTACCAGATCCTCGACAACCAATGGCTCGACACGCTACTCACGAACGGAGTCCTCGGCGTCGCGGTGCTCGCGGGGCTGCACATCACTGGTATCACGCTGGCCGGGTTGGCCCTTCGCCGGTCCACGAGCGCTGAGGACCGCCATCTCTGCGCGGCGCTGATCTCGACGCAGGTGATCGGCCTCGCCGTCGCGGGGACGTTTGACTCGCTCAGCTTCAGCACGTATGCGACCGTGCTGGCCCTCACCTTGGGGCTGTGCGGAACCGTATGGCGGCTGACGCACCCGTCGCGCATGGTGCGCACGTCGACCACCCAGTGGTTCCTTGACCGATAGTGTTCCGCGTTTGAAGTTCGTTGACGGTGCACCGATGGCCCCGCTGCCGCGGGACATGTCGTCGGCGGCGGCGGAGTACAGCCACGGATCGTGTCTGTTCATGACAGCGCCTTCGCGAGCCGGCCACAGTCCATGGCGAGTGGGCTGAGGTCGTCGAGGTGAGGACCATGGACGCGACGTCGCCAGGCCTGGTACGCGTCGGCGGACCATGCGCCGTGCCGGTGGTTGAGTCGACGGGGCACATCGGCCGCACGGTTGGCGTCGACGAAACATGGCGAGGGCAAACACCCTGGGTACGTTCTTTCCGGCCTCCGGGATGGCCACTTCGATGTCGGCGTGGCGATGGCCGTGGGCTAGCTGGTGCCGCCAGACGGCGCCGGACGAGCAGTCCGACTGCGACACGGCAGACCACTCCGAGCTGGTTCCCGCGGCGGAATCGAATGCCCTACGCTCGGGGACACCGCGGATCGGGAGACGCCGTCGACGCTCTGGGGGTAGTGCCGCTGTGGTGTGGCGAGAACGTGGGGTCGAGAGGCCTTGAGCGATGGTCCGGCCCGATTGGTCAATTCGCGGAATTCATAGCTGGTGACAGCTCTCGAAGAGGTGCCGTTGCATGCGCAAGACCAGACTGCTTGATCTTGCTCCTTCCACTGCTCGACGCATGATCTATGTGGGTCTGGGCATCGCCGTTAGTGCTGCGGTGGTCTGGACCGGTTTAGCCACTTATGTACGTTCTGCGCCCGACCCGGACAGCGTCGCTCGGCCCGGCGATGCCACGACGGGGACGGCTACGGAGCCTCCCAGTGGTGCAGCGGTGACGTCACGAGACCCCAGCGGCGCGCCCACTCGGACCCCCACCCGAACGAAGACCCCAACGTCCACCGGGACCATCGGCGGTCCGCCTCCTCCGCCGCCCGGATCCACCACGTGTCCGTTGCCGAAGTATCCGTCACCGGCCTGTACTGGGGTACCCGCAGGGACGGTCTTTTCGAAGACGGTCAACGGCGACTACAACGCAAGGGTGGCTGGACAGGTAATCGATAAGTGGCACATCACCGGCAACCTGAACATCAAGGCGCCCAATGTGGTGATCAAGAACACTCAAATCGATCGTTCGGTCTTCAACCGATTTGGCCCTGGCTCGAACTCTCAAACCAATACGTACCCCTACACGATCAGCGATTCAACCATCGGGCCGGCCACGGGTTGTATTCGCGCCGCCGGACTGCAGGAAGCCAACTACACGGCCGCTCGCGTGCATATTCGCGGCGTGGACCACGGCGTGGATATGTCGGAACCCGGTCACGTGCTGGTTCGGGACTCGTATCTGGTGATGTGCTGGTTGCCGCCGTCGGTCACGCCGCCCGACGGGAGCCACGTTGACGGGATACAGGCGTACTGCCCAGAGGGCCCGTGTACCGATGTGCAGCTACTCCATAACACGTTCGACATGCGGCCCGATGGCAAGGGTACGTTTGTTATCAACATGAAGGATCCGCACATCAGTGCCGTGACCGTGAACAACAATCTGCTCGCCGGCGGCGACAATTATGTCATCGTCGCCGAATGGCGAAGCGGCCCGGACTTCGTCTTCCACGGCAACCGTGTGGTGAATAACACGTGGGGAGGCGCGTCGCCGGCGTCGGCCGAAGGCACGTGCGGTCATCAGCGTTGGCAGGACAATAAGATCGTGGAGGTCGACGGAAACTACGGCGTCACGAAGGTAGTGCGAGATCTGCCGTGCGCCCAATAGACGACATCCCGAGAATCGCGCGGCGGGCACACGACGACCCTTGTGGCACGGACGTGCGGAATGTCGGATGATCTTGCATGGACAGCCGCTCCCGACGGCGGGCGCCCAGATCACTATCGATAGGGTTATGGCTCAGTGAACGCAGACACCCTGTGTCCATCGGGCTGCCGGTGCGCAACGCCGGCATTCGGCTGACCGACGCGTCAGGACCAGCCGGCGGACCGAGGACCTATTGACGCGCGACACTTGGCGTGTCCTGCCGGGCCAGCGCGCGGCGCGGTCACTCGGCGAGTGCCTGCGCCCGTTTCGGCCGGATCGCGGCCACCCAGGCGCGGAGTTCCGCCTGCGGCACCGCCGTGGCGAGGTACACCAGCAGCCCGGCCGTGCCGGCGACAGCGAGCTGGACGAACGCGTTCGGCCCGGCGATCGCGTGGAGGGCGAGCGCGACCGCTCCTGCGAGCGCACCGGCCAGCGCCGGGCGCACCAGTTTGCCGGCGATCGGCACCAGGCGGACGCCCGCGCGGTGCAACGCGACGACCGCCAACGGCATGGCGACCAGCAGCCCGATCCCCGCTTGCGCGATGGCCGCACCACGTCCGCCATCGAGGTGAGTGCCCACCCACAGCGCGGGAATCAGGATGGCTCCCCAGCCGATGTTGATCAGCAGCGTCCACCGGGTCGCGCCGGTGCTCATGAGGATGTCCATGCCGATGCCTGTCAGCATCCGCACGATCATCAGAATCATGAGGAACCGTAGTGGGCCGGCGGCCGGTGTCCACTTGGAGCCGTACAGGAACGACAGGGTCGGCACGGCGAGCACGGCGATGAGGACGGCGATCGGGATCAGGCTCAGGAACAGCAACGGGATGACCCGCTGGACGCCCTTCGACAGGGTGTCCGAGTCCTTCTCGGACAGTCGAGCGAAGCCGGGCAGCGCCACGTACCGGATCGCCGAGCCGATCATGCCGGGCGCCCAGCTGGAGACGCTGAATGCCAGCAGATAGAACCCGAGCACCGTGGCGCCCATGACTCGGCCGACGATCACCTTGTCGGCCTGCTCCAGCGCCGACTCGGCCGCGAGGCCCGCCGTCAGGGGCACCCCATACGCCATGAGCTTGCGAGCGACGGCAAAATCCACGCCGACCTTGATCGGCAGCCCGGCCCACAGGAACACCAGCGTGCCGGTCGCCACCGAGCTCGCGACCTGGCCTGCGGCCAGGCTCATCGCGCCGGCCCCAGCCGTCGCCAGCGTCACCGCTGTTATTCCGTTGGTCACGACGCCGGCGAGGTTGGCTTGGACGTACCTGCGCTGCTGGAAGGTGCGCAGCAGGTAGGCGCTGCGTACGGCCGTGATTCCGTCGATGAGAATCGTGAGAGTGAAGACGCGGATCACCGCGGTGGCCTCTGGCACGCCCGAGAACTGGGCGAACGGAGCAGCGGCGAACCAGAAGCCGACGTAAACGACGACGCTGAACAGGGTGGCCAGGGTCGCCGCGGTGGGCGCCATCTCCTCCAGGCGCCCCCGCCACTGGATGGTCGCCGGAATGAGTCCGACGTCGTTGATGTGGATGACGAACTGCGTCGCCGCCAGCGCCACCGCGTAGGTGCCAAAGTCGTGCGGCATGAGCAACCGGGCTAGCACCAGTGAGGTCGTGAACGAGGCTATCTTCACGGCGACGTTGCCGAGCAGGCCCCAGCCCAGTCCCTTGGCCGCCTTGCGGCCAATCGACCCAATCTCTACGGAGGTATCAGTCACCACGCTCCCTGCTGGCAGCCCCAACATCCGCTGGAAAGCTATTCGCATCGTGGCGGCAGACGGCAGGGGTCTGACGGGTTTCTTACACACGCAACACCACGCGCCCGAGCGTGTCCGATCGTTAGCAATTAGCCGACAATGACTCATGACAGGTGGATGTTTATGAGCCCGTTACGTCCACGAAAGTCGGGTCGTCCGCTCGGCGGATCTCTCCAGGCGATAGAACCGAGTGTGTCCAGGCGTCCCCCCATTGGGGTCGAATTGGAAGGACTACGAACGAATTTGCGCCGACCGTTCCGCCGGTCGGTGCGCTGTGGACAGCGCCGTCATTTCGCATTGTCAGCGCGTTCATTTGTTGCCGAATATCTGCGGCGAACATGCGGTGGCGGAATACCGACAGATCACATCCGCTGCGCGTCTGGCCGGGACCAAGCATCACCACTATAGTCGCGGGCAGTCTAGCCTAGGGGGTGGGATGGCTCTCCGGCAAACGGTGCGGGGAATGCTGGCCGATAGCGAACGTCCTGGTTCTCTTGGCCAGCGCGCTCGCGCCCGACGTTCTGACAAGTTGGTGGCTACCTTCCCTGACCTCGCCTCCATGCGCGTGCTCGATCTCGGCGGAGGGCCGCCGTTCTGGCGCGGTTTTGCGAGACCGCCCGCGCACGTCACCATCCTCAACCTGCTGGAACTCGAGGCCGCCGAACCATGGATGGAAACCGTGGTGGGCGACGCCTGCGCGCCGCCGCCGGAGATTTCAGCGGAGCGTTACGACTTGGTCGTCTCCAACTCCGTCATTGAACACGTCGGCGGACATTCGCAGCGTCAACGCTTCGCCAACGTAGTTCAAGCGGCAGCAGAGCGGCACTGGGTGCAGACGCCGTACCGCTACTTTCCCGTCGAGCCGCACTGGCTTTGTCCGGGAATGCAGTTCCTACCCCTGCGCGCGAGGGCAGCGCTGACGCGGCATTGGCCGTTGAGTCCCGCGCGTGCCAGCAGCGTGGCGGAGGCGGTCGAGAATGCCGCTTCCGTCGAGCTCCTTTCCTTGACCGAGATGCGGGCCTATTTCCCGTCTTCCCAGCTCTGGTACGAACGGATTGGTGGCTTGGTCAAGTCCGTCACCGCAATCCGTGACTGACGTCGCCAAATCACCGCCGCGGCCGGTCAGCCGGTCGGGCCGCTGGCCCCGGGAACCGGCGCCGGGCACGCAGCCTGGCCGCTCGGGCGACCCCGCGCGCCTGAGCGGCCATCGTGAGCCGCTGCCGGCCGGCGTACCAGCGGATGACCGCCGCCCATGCCCGACGCCGGTGGTCCGGGTCGAGGTCGGCCTGGCGTACGCAGCGCAACAATTCCCAGCCCTGCAACGTGTTTGCCGCGCGCGCTGTCCAGAGCGGTACGCCGAGCCGGCGAGCGGTGGCCGGCCGGCCGTCGGCGCGCCAGCCGCGCCGACCCAGCACCTCGGGCACATGCCCCCAAGGCCCGGTCAGAGCGAGCTTCGCGGCGAAGATCTGATCCTCAGCGAGCATGTTGCGGCGGGGGATCGAGGTGATCGCCTGGCGGCGCATCAGACCGTAGAGCGGATCGAGCCGCAGGTGGCTGTCGTTGAGCAGGCGGAGCATCTCGGTGAAGCGCTCGATCGGGTCGTCGGAGGCTAGCGCGTGGCCGCGGTAGTCCGCGGTCTCGGTTACCCCGTCGTCGCCGACGAAGGCCGTCCCCATCGTCACGAGGATCAGCCGCTCGTCCGCGGCGAAGACCTCAAGGCTCCGGGACAGACAGTTAGGCGCGAGCCAGTCGTCGTCTCCCACCCATCGGATAAACGTGCCGTGGGCCAGCCGCATCGCCGCCATGAAGTTATTGAGGAGACCGATGTTCTCCGGCTGGCGGTGGTACGCGATTCTCTTGTCTGCGGCCGCGAGTGCGCGGCACCGGTCCTCGGTGCCGTCGGTGGACGCGTTGTCGGAGATGATCAGCTCGAGGTTGGCGTGCTCCTGGGCCAAGATCGACCGGACAACCGGCTCCAGGCTCGATGCGCCGTTGCGTACGGGCAGGCAGACGGAGACGAGGACGTCATTCGACGGCATGCGCTTCCTCCCGCCGGAGCAGCCCGATTGACCGGCGGAGGTGGGCCGGTGTCATGGCCAACGAGCCGTAGACCAACAGCCCGGCGCTGCCCCCGACACAAAGCCGTACCACCGGGTGCGGGCCCGACGCATGCTCCGCCAGCAGCGCGGCCCCGCCCGCGGCGACACCGGCAAACACCGGTCTCGCCAACGCCGGCACGATCGGCCCCATCCGTACGCCCACTCGGTGCAGCGCAACGACCGTTACCGGCGCGGCTACCAGTACGCCTACGACCGCGTGCGCGATCGCCGCGCCGCGGATCCCATCCCGGCTGGTGGCGATGATGAGCGCCGGGACCAGTGCGATCGCCCAGCCAAGGTTGACCCAGAGCGTCGACCGGGTGGCGCCGGCGCCCATGAGGATGTCCAGCGCGAACGATGTCAGCACGCGGACCACCGTAAGGATCATGAGGAACCGCAGCACCGGCGCCGCGGGCGCCCACTCGCCTCCGTACAGGGTCGTCACCAGGGGCGAGGCGAGGGTGGCTGTGAGCACGACGATGGGAACCAGGCCGGTGATCAGTAGGGGCATCGAGCGCTGTACGCCCGCCGACAGCGTCGCGGAGTCCACCTCCGACAGTCGCGAGAAACCAGCAATCGAGACGTATCGCACGGCGCCGCTGATGATCCCCAGCGCCCACGTAGAGATATTGAACGCCAGCAGGTAGTAGCCCAGCCAGTCGGCCCCGACGAGGCGGCCGATGATGATGTAGTCGGCGTTGAGCAGCACGGCCTCGATGCCGAGGCTCGCCGCTAGCGGTATGCCGAACGCCAACAGCCTGCGGGCGATCGAAGGGTCGATCCCCAGCCGCCACGGCAGCCCGGCTCCGATGAAGACCAGGACGCCGGTGACGATGGCGCCCGCGACGACCCCGGCGGCGAAACTGTACGGACCGGCGTCCGCGGCGGCGAGGCTGATCGCCACGCCGGCGTTGGCCACGAGACCGGCGATGTTCGCCCGGATCAGCTTGTCCTGGCGGAACGTACGCATGAGCGCGGCACTGCGTACGGCGGTCACGCCGTCGACAAGGATGACGACGGTGACCAGCCGGATGAGGCCCGTGGCCTGAGGCAGGTGCGCGATCCCGGCGATCGTCGGCGCGGCGAACCAGAAGATCCCGTAGATCACCACGCTGAACGACACGGCCATCGTCGCCGCCGTGGCCGCCATGTCCTCCAGCCGGCCGCGCCACTGCACGGTGGCCGCGATGAGTCCGACGTCGTTGACGTGCATGACGAACGCCATCGCCGCGACCGCGACCGCGTAGACGCCGAAGTCGGCCGGCGCGAGCAGCCGGGCGAGCACCAGCCCCATGGCGAACCCGCCGGCCTTGCCGATGACCGTGCCGGCGAGGCTCCACCGAAGGCCGCGACCCGCCTGGCGGCCAATCGACTCGGTGGACACGTCGGAGGTGGTCACCTGGCGTCGCTCATCGCCGAGCGAGCCGCCGTGGCCGGTTTCGACGCCGCGCCGAGCGTGCGCACGGTGAACGGGCCGGGCTTCCCGCGGCCGGTGACGAGAACACGCATGAAGGAACTCCACCTGGCTCGGGGAACAAGGCGAAGCGATTCTATGCGGCCCGGTTGTGCGGGCGGGCCCGGTGACAGATTTGCGACTCTGCGTCCGTCGACTGCCACGAAGTGGTCGGGTGGCCAGCGCCGCCGGGCTGGACCTTCGTTGGCTTAGCCGGCACGCCGATCCGTACTAGACGGGCGAATGCACGATCCGTAGCCTAGCGGCAACGCACCCACAGCACTCTGCCGCAAGGTCTAGTGGTTGACGCGTCTGGTGCGCACGGTTCGCACCCGACCAGGCGACAGCCCTCGAGCACGCGGTGCGCGAGAACGGATCTCCGGCCGCGGCTCCGGCTACATATCGGGCGAGCGCTCGTATACGAACGTCGCCCCGTGCAGGCCGTGTGCCCGGCGGGGCCGGACCGTTCGCACCCTCCGCCACACGCCGGTCCCCATGATCACCTCGTCCTCGAGTGGGCTGTGGTACACCAGCCGCATCGCGCGGGGACGGCGTCGGTAGGACGCATCGATGGCCGCCATCACCTCCCCGAACAGCGCTCCTCTAACCGAGTTGTTCATGAAGAAGATGGTCACGTCGTCGGGGATGCGATAACGGCGGACGTCCTGGCAGACCAGCTCGACGTTCGTGCTTCGCAACCGTCGCGACGTCGTCGCCAGGTTCCGCTGGGCGATCTCGTGGAGGTCAGGAATCAGCTCCACGCCGATCACCCTCGCAAACGGATAGGTGGCGGCCGCCTCCAGCACGGCCCGTCCCATCCCAGAACCGAGATCGATGAACACGTCGCGCTCGGTCACCGAGCCGGGCGGGAGCGCGCGACGCAGCTGCCGCCAACTGACCGCGACGTAGTAGATGTTCTCGGCGTCGTGCACGTCTCGGAACACGCGCCCCGACGTGTGGACGCGATACCGCCGCTCGTACGCCAGATCGCCGACGAGACGTCTGGCCGCTGACACGGCGCTACGGACGTTCGGCATGTGGACCTTGGGTGTGCTGGCCAACTTGAACCTCCTCCCCGGCGGCGGATCCACCCGCACGCGGCGACTCCGGCCGTCGGACCTGGCCAGGTTACGCTCGCGGCCGACTGTGGCCCATCGTCCTAGGCATGCTGCTGGTGACGGATAGCCAACAGACCTCGACAGCCGGGCGGCACGGCCCGACAACGCTCGGCGACCGTACGCGCGATGGCGGGCGTCCGGCGGTCAGGAGCGGTTCTGGTAAACCGCGACCGCGATCTTCTCGGGCCTGGACCCCTGGGCCTGCTTGCCCTGGTTCCGGTCGTCCTCGTCGGTGGCCTGTTCGTCACCCGCGAGGACGCTGGTGGCACGCGGACCGCTCTGCCGGGACCGGCGACGGCAGGCCCCCGGCGACCGGGCCGGAGAGCGGGCGATACCGTTCCCGGGCGCGGTCGCTCCGGGCGCGACCAACTCCGCGGCGAGACCGAGCCGCTTCGGACTGCCGGACACTGCGAACACCGGTGTCCCGGCCGGCACCGAGCTGACCGTTGTCGGTGTGGGCTGCTGCGAACGCCTGCCGAGCTGCGGTGGTCGATCGGCGTCAGTGCCTGTCACCGTCGGCGCGATGGCGGCATTCATCGACGCAGAGCGAGGCCGACCGACAGTGCGGCGGACCGACGGCGTTGGCACGACCTCGTCACCATAGGTTTTCCTTAACTCCAAACTGACCGTGGACCGCCGCCTGTTAGGGTCACCATCGGCTTGCTGGCCTGGGAGGGACGAACGTCTGGCGATGCGCCGCGGTGGGGTAGGTACGCAGTCACGGAGGGTTACCGAGCGCTGGCCGCGCCTGCTGAGCTGGGCCGCTGCCGCCACCGTGGTGGCGCTGTTGACCGGCGCCGCGGCGTACGGCATCGTTTCGCGCCCCGGTGGGACATCCCTCGGCCCTGATTCGCCCTCGAGCGGCGTGCGGTCCGATTCGGTTGGCGGCGTGGCAACGCTGCGCCAGCCCTCCGCCGCACCCAGCGCGTTCGCGGCCCTTGGGTCGGCCGTGCCCTCTGCCAGCACACGCTCATCCGCCGGCGCCTCCCCGACCGGAGCCTCGCCCACCGCCCCAGGCCGGCCTCCGGTGGCGGCGGCAGACAGCAAGCAGTGGAAGCTCGCGTTCAGCGAGGAGTTCAACGGCGGCGACTACGACCACCGCAAGCTCACGCCCTGCTTCGATTGGAATTACGGCGAATGTACGTCGACCTTCAACAATGGGCGTGAGCACTACCAGCCGTCGCAGGTCGTCGTCTCCAACGGCACGGCGAAGCTGATCGCCGCGCCGCGCTCGCCGCCGTTCCCGGCTTCCGCGTGCCAGAACGGGAGCTGCACCTACAAGGCGGGCCTGCTGTCGACCGCGCGGTCTCGGGCCGACAACGGATCCAACTACCTCTATAAGTTCACCTACGGCTACGTCGAGGCCCGCATCAAGTTCCCAGCGACACAGGGTTTCTTTACGGCGTTCTGGATGCTGCCCGCGGACCCCAGCTACAACTACCGGTCCGAGATCGACATCTTGGAGCTGCTCGGCGACGATCCCACCACCATGTTCATGACCTACAGCTACAACGACAGGTCCCAGTCGTACAACGTCAACACTGGCAAACACAACAACGGCGCTTGCGCCGCGAAGGACTACTCCAAGGGATTCGTCCGGATGGGCCTGGACTGGGAGCCCGACCACATTGCGTGGTATATCGACGGCAAGAAGTGCGCCCAGTTCTCGAACGCGAGCGCGATCGAGAACGGGCCGATGCAGATCATCCTGCACATGATGGTCGATAACAACTGGCAGCGACGGTGGAACGTGGGGCTGACCGACCCGACTCTCACCCGCCAGCTCGAGGTCGACTACCTCCGCGTCTACCAGCAGGTCGCGAGCTAGGTTCGTCGATCTTGTCGAGCCAGGCCTCCCGCCAGTACGGCGTGATGGCCCGCGGGCAGTTCGCGTTGTACGCCCCCTCGCACACGACCCCGTCGAGCACGATGCAGGGGTTGCGCATCTGCAGCATCCGTCCAGTCCGCTCGTCGATGATGTGGTCGATGCGGCGGGCCACGCGGGCGGTCCGTCCACAGAACCGGGCCATCTCGTTGTCGAAGCCCATGCCGCGGTTGAGCAGGTTGGCGTTCAGGGTCGGCTCGATCTCCCGCCGCGACCGGACCCGGACCAGGTCGCCCGGCTGCAGGCCGGTCTTCACGACCGGGGTTTGCGCCGCGGTCCCGCGCAGATAGCCCCACTTCCGCCCACCGCGGAACCGCAGCCACCGCGGCAGGATGCGCCCGCTGGCGCTCTGGGCGCGGTTGTAGAGCCCTACGAAGATGGTCCGCAGCGTCCAAACCAGGCCTGCGTTGCCGGTCCGGACGTCCGCCCCGTACTGCCGCACGTCGCGCAGGGGCAGCACCTCGGGCGCGGCACGCAGCAGCTCGGTGGCCTGGCACCGGTAGCGCTCGGTCTCGTCCTCGTCCGGCGGACGCCGGCTGGCGATCGTGAGTAGCGGCAAGAGGTCGGGAGCGTCCGCCACGGGCTCCACGGGCGCGGCACCGTCCACGGCCGGGTCCACCTTACGCAGCCACGCGTGCTTCCAGTAGATGAGGCAGGCCGCCTGGCAACCGCCGTGCGCGCTGCCGTCACAGCGGACACCGGTGAGGTGGACGGCGTTCTTCATGCGACGTATGCCGGACCGCGTCATCGTGTCGCAGAGCTTGTGCGCGACCTTGTAGACGGTGAGCCGCTGGCCGCAGTACTTCAGCATCTCGGGCATGAAGGGCAGCGACTCGAGCTCGCCGTGCTCGTCGAGCGTGGCCAGGATCTCCGCCTCGCTGCGGACCTCGACGACGTCGCCGACCCGCAGGTCGAGAGTGGTGTCCTCGAGCAACATGCCGGTCACGAGGCCTCCGTCCAGCGCAACGTGTCGTCGATGGCGTGAGCCGCATGAAGTGCGTCGATCCGCTTGAGCCGCTGGTGCCGCTCGCCCATGAGCGCCTCGAGCGTGAGGCCGTGCCGCTCGTACGCCTCGACCAGCTGCTCGACCCCCTTCCGCACTGTCCACTGCGGACGGAACGCGGGTACCTCCCGCGCGATCCGGTCGCAGGAAACCCGGTAGTTTCGGGCATCGGCGCCG
>DATBRJ010000262.1:0-7696 GCA_036560395.1 Actinomycetes bacterium
CTGCGAGCGAACAAGGCGCAGCTGCAGCAGCTGGTGGCCCAGGCGATGCCCGTCCTGCTCGAGCAACCTGGCGTTGGACCCATGAGCGCCGCCCAGCTGCTGGTGTCCTGGTCCCACCAAGGCCGCTGCCGATCCGAGGCCGCCTTCGCCGCACTGGCCGGTGCCAGTCCGCTGCAGGCATCCTCGGGCAGGATCACCCGTCATCGGCTCAACCGATTTGGCGACCGCGAGCTCAACCGCGCCCTGCACGTCATCATCAACTGGCGGATGCTCCACCACACCAAAACCCAGAACTACACCGCCCAGCGCCGCGCAGGGCAGAAGACCGACCCCGAGATCCGCCGCTGCCTCAAGCGCTACGCAGCCCGGCAACTGTTCCGGCTCATGGAGACAGCTGCAACCACTTGACAACCCATAGAAGCGTCGGGTGAGGGTGCCCTTCATGCAAAGCGGCGGGTTACTAGCGGCGGCGCATGCGCATGGCGTGTTCGACGAGGGCGATCAGGGTCTGTTTCGTAGATTCGCGCTCTCTCGCATCACACGTCACGATCGGAACGTTCGGATTGAGGGCGAGCGCGTCGCGTACATCGTCGACGACGTGGGTCAGCACACCGTTGAAGCGGTTGATAGCCACAATGAAGGGCAGGCCGCGCTCCTCGAAATAGTCGAGCCCAGGGAAGCAGTCGGCCAGTCGGCGGGTGTCGGCGAGCACCACCGCGCCGATCGCACCGCGCACAAGATCATCCCACATGAACCAGAACCGGTTCTGGCCCGGCGTTCCGAACAGGTAGAGCAAGAGGTCAGCGTCGAGGGACACCCGACCGAAGTCCATCGCGACCGTCGTCGTCGTCTTTCCCGGCGTCTGCGTGAGGTCGTCCAGGTCCTCACTAGCCACGGTCATGACGGCCTCGGTCGTCAGCGGGACGATCTCGGACACGGAGCCCACGAACGTCGTCTTGCCGACACCAAAGCCTCCCGCGACAACGATCTTCACCGATGTCGTGGCGGCCGACGACGCCGTCGGGCGGGTCGTCGTACTCGTGGCACTAGAGCCTGCGAAGTCCACTGAGCACCCTTTCGAGCAGCATCAGGTCTGGCTGCCCATCCTCATATCCAGGCTCGTGCACCCGCACCAGCCCTTCGTCCGTCATGTCGCCGACAAGGACGCGCGCCACTCCGAGGGGAACCCTCAGGTGAGCTGCGATCTCGGCGACCGACCGTACCTCCCGGCACAGCTCGATGATCGTCTGAACCTCAGGCGTCCCCCGGTGTCCGGCCTGGGCTCCGAAATCCGTCGTGGATACCAACGCTTCGATGGCGAAGTGGTGACGGGGCCGGGTCCGTCCTCGTGTGACTGCGTACGGCCGCACCAGCGCGCCGTGGACATCGTCCTGGCCAGTGCTCACCGGGTACACCCCTAATGTCAGCGCGGAAGCGCACTCTGCAGCTCCGCGCGAAGGGCAGGCGTCAGGACCCGGCCGGCCCGCTCGACAAGCAAGGCCATCTCGTAGCCGACCAGACCTAGATCGCTGTCAGGCGACGAGAGCACGGCGAGGATCGAGCCGTCACTGATCGACATGACAAGCAAGAAACCACGTTCCATCTCGACGACGGTCTGCGTGACCTGACCGCCTTCGAAAACCCGCGATGCGCCCTGGGTCAGGCTCAGCAGACCCGACGCGACGGCTGCCAGCTGGTCGGCGCGGTCACGCGGAAAGCCCGCCGACACCGCGAGCAGGAGACCGTCCGCGGAGACGACGACCGTGTGTGCAACACCTGGCACCTGGTCGGCGAAGTTTGTGATCAGCCAGTTGAGATTCTGCGCTGCCTGACTGAGCTCAGTCGTCACTCGTTCTCCTGTCCCTCGGCATCGCCGGTCGGCGCGTGCCCTCCCGGTTCGGCCTCGGAAGCCGCCATCGACTCGGCGTCCTCCGGCATCTCGTCGCCGTGGCCTTCCTCCCGGCCGCGGCGGGTCCCCCGGTGAAAGCTTGACAAGCGACCGCGCACCTCGTCAGCAGAACGCTGTGCGTGCCTGCCTTGGCCCGCCGAACTTCCTCCGACCGTACCTGGAACGAGGTTGGTCTTGGGTATCCGGCGTGGCAGTCCAGCGGCGGTGTACCCGCCGACGCTCGGCGACGCGACCACTGCAGCCGCCTCGAAACCGGAGTCGGCCGGCGAGGTCCAGACTTCGTCCTCCTCTTCGACCTCGACCTGCGGCTGCTGTTGTGGCCCGTCGGCAGCGCCTGTCGTCTGGGCCGCCACCGTCGCCGGTTCCGGCGCAGGCACGGACTCCTCGGACGCCGAGCCCGCGGCCGGCTGGGCCGGGACCCGGGGAGCGGCCGTCGTCTCTGCCGCCGCGGCGGCCGATGGCACAGGCGTGGCACCGGTCGTGGGCGCATCGGTCGTGGGCGCATCTGTCGTGAGCGCATCGGTCGCTGGAGCATCCGGCGGTGTCGGCCGGGCCGTGGCGGCTGGACGGGTCCGGCGGCGGAACCATTCGGATTGAATCGAAACGAAGATGGGCTCTGCGTTCCGGTCGCCGCGCGACCCAGGGGCCGACGGGTCGAGGATGTCACCGCTGGAGAGGTTGACGCCGCTCGCCCGAACGAGGTCGGCAGCTGTCAGCGGTGGCTGCTGCCGCGACGGGGAGTCCGGCAGCGGGGGCAGCCCGGGGATGCCCTGCCGCAGCCCGGCGGGAGCGCCCGCTTCGCCATCACCAGCCTCCGGGCCGGCCGGGTGCGGGAATGGCGGCCGTCCGGTCTCGGTCGCAGCTGATGCGGGAACGTCCTGACCGGCCTTCGTTGCGGCCTCGGGCTCGGAAGGTTCCGACGGGAGGGCCCGCGCAGTGGCCGGCCCTGGGGGGGTCGGGCCGCCGGGAGGCGGCGGCATTGGGCCGCTGCCAGGAACCTGCGGGACGGGTACCCGAGGAATGGGACCGCTGCCCGGAGGCGGCGGTATCTGGCCGCTCCCCGGCACCTGCGGAATCGGGCCGCCTCCCGGCACCTTGGGCGCGGGCGCGCCGGCCCGACCGATCGGCGGCAGGACGGTGCCGACCAGCGGCGAGCCGGGCACCGGCGGCGGGCCAAGCGGCACGTTCAGCGGAGCACCTGGCCTGCCATCTGGGCCGGCGTCCGGAACGCCAGCACCGTTCTGCGCTGCGGGCACCTCCCCGGCTGGAAGCTCAGGTCGAGGCCCGAGCGGCAGCCCGAAGGGATTGGTACCCAGCCCGGCGGCCGGGCCGGCCAGCGGCCGCGTGGCGGCAGCTGTGGCCGGCGTCTGCGGTGCCGGGATCAGGCCGGCGCCCGCGCCGACCGGAACGGCCCCAGAGGTGAATGTCACCAGGTCGGGTGGAAGGGCGACAAGCGCGGCGACGCCGCCGTTGGCACCGGCCCGCAGCCGGGCCCGGATCCCGTGCCGGTAGGCCAGCCGGCCGACCACGAACAGACCCATCCGGCGGGACACCGAGACGTCGATGACCGGCGGGTTGGTCAGCCGCTCGTTGATCCCTTCGAGCTCGGCCGGCTCGATGCCGATGCCCGCGTCCTCGACCTCGATCATGACGCCACCACTGCCGAGGACGTGACCGGCGACGTTCACCCGGGTGTCGCCAGAGGAGAAGGCAGTCGCGTTCTCGAGCACCTCAGCGAGCAGGTGGACGACGTCGTTGACCGCTCGGCCCGCGATCTCGAGGTCAGGCAAAGCGGTTAGCTCGATCCGCTCGTACTGCTCCACCTCGGAAATCGCAGCGCGAATGACGTCGACGAGTGGCACCGGCTGGCTCCATCGGCGCTCAGGCTCCTCGCCGGCGAGAACGAGCAGGTTCTCACCGTTGCGACGCATACGCGTCGCGAGGTGGTCGAGTCTGAAGAGATTGCCGAGCTGGTCGGGATCTTGTTCGGAGTTCTCGAGATTCTCGATCAAACGCAGCTGGCGCTCGACCAGGCCCTGGCTGCGCCGGGACAGGTTGACGAACATCGCGTTGACGTTGCTCCGCAGCTCGGCCTGTTCGACCGCCAGTCGTACCGCCTGCGCGTGGACGGCGTCGAACGCGCGCGCGACCTCGCCGATCTCGTCGGTCGACGCGACCGGCACCAGCTCGATGCTGACATCACTGGTCCGGCCGTCGCCTTCCTCGAGCTTTCTGACGATGTCCGGCAGCCTGGTTTCAGCGACCTCGAACGCGCTGCCGCGCAGCCGCCGCAGCGGCCGGGTCATCGAGCGGCCGATGATCGAAATGCCGAGGAAGGCGAGGAAGAGAACCAAGGCGACGACGAGCGTGTCGAGCAGTGCGCCACGCTGCGCTTTGTCTTGCAGTTCCTGACTGCGGTTGTTGAGGTCCTGGATGACCCGCCGCTCCACCGCGCGGAGCAGGTCGAGCTCTCCCTTCGCCGTCTGGAACCACACGTCTGCATTCAGCGTGGTGCCATCCTCGTCCTTGATCTCGCGCAGGTTGTTACCGGATGAGGCCTCGGCTTCGACCTTCTCCTTGAGCCTGGCGGTGTCTTCGACGTCGCTTCCAGACAGCAGGCTGTTGTACAGCGAGATCTGCGCCGGAGAGGCGCTGCGCTGGAAGTCGGCAAGCGAGCCGTCCCGCCGGGCTTGCTCGTCGCCAAGCTCGGTCAGCTCTCCTGGGGCGAAGGCGCCGTCGCTGATGGCACGGAAGAGCAGACCGCGCTGCCTCGCGGCGAATTCCTCGGTCCTGGCGAGCGCATCGAGGGCACGCACGCTCTGGGTGATCTCCTCGTCCTTGCTGTCCTGGCCGATCTGGCCGTTGAACTCGAGGAGCTCCTCGATGATCGAGGTGTAGGCGTTCGTGGCCGCTGCAGCGTCGATGTCGGAGTCGAGTCCCGCCGCCCTGATCTCCTTCAGCCGGCTCAGCCGAGCCTCGATCCGGCCCAGCTCGGCACTGACCTCGTCGCTCTCGAAGGTCCCATTGAAGTTCGAAACTTGGTCACGGTAAGCAAGTGCGAGCCCGTCAGTAGTGGCCTGCCTGCCCTCGACAAGTGCGCGGTCGGCGGCCTGCCTCCCGTTGACGATGAACCGGCCCATCTCATCGCGTTCGTCCTGCAGGCCGAGGATGAGGTCGACCACACGCTCATCTACCTGCGCAAGCGCGTACGTCTTGGCGTACGCGTCCGAGGTCCGCAGCGACGAGGCGACTCGTAACCCAGCGAGGGCCACGGCGGCCAGCGTCGGCACCAAGATGAGCGCGACGAGTCGGGTCCGCACCCGCCAGTTGCGCAGGGCATAGCGGTGTCCGGTCCGCAGCGGACGCCCGTTCAGGTTCGGCTGTGAAACGGGGGGCCGAGCTGATTCCGCACCGTTCGTGGTCGATTCTTCACGGAACGTGGTGAACGACGGCGGAACCGGGTGAGCGCCGCGCCGCGCCGTCGTGGATCGTCTCTGCACTTGCCCTCGCAACCTTCGCCTCGACCCGGCACACACCGGCAGGCCACACCTCCGCGTCCTCCCGCGGGCGCGGCCGATTTCCGACGGAGCGTGTCAGCGGGCCATTGCAGCACAGCTCGTCCACTTTCTTCAACGTCGGGACCGTTTGCAGTCACCTGCCGGTACTATGCGGCGACGTGTCCGTCGCGGCATCTCGCGGAGTGGACCTGCCCATAGCCTTGCAAGGAGAGCTCGTGTCCCGCGTCAAAACGGCAAATTTGGCGCGTCGTGCTTCGATCGCGGTGGTTGCCACCGCGGTGATGCTCGTCGCCGGTTGCAGCTCGTCATCCTCCGATGACACGGACCGCCAGCCCGCCAAGGGCGCGATCAAGGTGGGAGTGCCCGCATCCATCGACGCCGCGCCGATCTACATCGGGCTCAAGCACGGGCTGTTCAAGGACCAAGGGCTCGACGTCCAACCAGTCCCGATCCAGCCCGGCGAAGGCTTGGAGAAGCTTGCCAACCATGAGGTCGACATCCTCTTGACCGACTATGTCTCCCTGTTCCAGGCGCAGGCACAGGGCAAGGATCTGCGGATCCTCGCTGAGGGCTACCAGGCTGGGCCAGGCACTGTCGAGGTCGTCGTCCCTGCTGGCAGCTCCATCACCAAGCCGGCGGACCTGGCCGGCAAGGAGATCGCGGTCGATCGGACCAAGGGCTTTGGTGAGCTCCTCACGACCGCCTCTCTCCTAGCGAACAACATCGAGATGCCTCACTACAAGCAAGTGCCGTTCGACGAGATGACCAAGGCGCTGAAGGACGGCTCGGTCCAGGCGGCGTGGATGCCTGAGCCTTATATCTCCGCCGCCGAGCAAGGCGCCAAGGATCTGCCGGCCGTACACCGCCTCATGGACACGGCGGCGGGGCCGACCGCAGACGTACCGCTGAGCGGCTATGTGGCGACCGCGTCCTGGACAAAGCGGTACAAAGACGTGACTGCCGCGTTCATCGCCGGTCTTACCGCCGCGAAGGAGATTGCGGTTGACCGGACCGAGGTCGAGGACGTCCTGATCAACTATATGAAGATCTCGAAGCAGACCGCGGCACTTGTCCAGATCGGCCAGTTCCCCGACACCCTCGTGCCTGACAGGCTCCAGCGCGTCGCCAACAACATGACAGCGCAGTCCGGCTTCTTCGGTGGCAGCAACACCGAGCTCGTCGTTCAGCAGTACACCCAGCGTTGACCGGAGCGTGACCGTCCGCGGCTTCTGGAGCGCGAACCCCTATGGAGCCTCAGCAGAGCGCCAGCCGAGCAACCCGCCGAAGCCGACCAAGCCGGCGCCGGATACTGCATCGAGCCACTGAACCCAGCGCTGGCCCATCCGGCGAACGAGGATGCCGGCGCCGACCGTGAGCGTCAATCCCCAGGCGAGGCTGCCGATCCCAACGCCGAGGATCAGAGCCGCGGCTCCGCCGGCCGTGGAGGCGGCGCCTGCGACGCTCGCCGCCGCGAAGATCGACGCCCAGGACGCGATGGTCAGCGGGTTGGACGCGGTGGCCGCGAAACCGGTCAGGAACGCCCGACGTGGCGTCGCCACCTCGGCAGGCACTTCCAACCCCGACCGGTAGCGCCAGGCACTCCAGAGCGTTCGTGCGCCAATGCCGATGAGGACCGCGGCACCTACCAGCCCAAGCAGGAGATGTACGCCGGAGACTTGAACGAGCGGAGCCGCGCCGGCCGCGCCTAGGCTCGCATAGCCGAGATCCACGATGGCGACTGCCGACGCGAGCGCCGCTGCGGCGGCGCGCCGGGATCGGGCGACGGTCCTGACCAGCAAGAGCGTCACCGGCCCGGGCTGCGCAGCGACGAAAGCGCCTAGCCCCACTCCGACCCAGAGTGACGACATACCACCGAGTGTGGGCTTTGCCTACCTGCGGGCGCGACCGTATTTCGTCCGGCGCGGGTTATGGTCGCTGTTCCTGGGGCGCTCTGGCGCCCCGCCACCGTAGGAAACCGGCTCAGGCGGGCCGCGAACGGCGGAACAGCTGGCTGCCCAGTACGACCGCGAGGGCGACCAGGAACATCAGGCTTCCGATGACGTTCACCTGCGGCGGGACACCGCGAAGCGATATCCCCCACACATACATCGGGAAGGTCACCGTGGTCCCAGCATTGAAGTTGGTGATGATGAAGTCGTCGAACGAGAGGGAGAACGCGAGCAGCGCACCGGCAACGATCCCCGGCATCACCAGCGGCAACGTCACCCGCCGGAAAGTCTGGAACGGCCCGGCATAGAGATCCATCGCC
>DATBRJ010000263.1:0-4015 GCA_036560395.1 Actinomycetes bacterium
ACCCGCTCGGCCACCGGGTCGAGCACCGCACCGGAGCGGCCGCCGTTGACGTTGAACAGCAGCGGGTTGCTCCAGCCGCTCACGTCGTAGAAGTAGGGGAACGGGACGTAGGTGTCCTCGTTGAGCATGGACTGGATCCAGTGCTTCTGCCTCTGCGCCATCGGTATCCAGTACGTGCCAACGGGAAGGACGGTGGCAGCCTCCGGCCGACCGTAGGCGCGGAAGTCGGTCACCGCCAGCGGCGCCGTGAGCCGGTAGACCTCGACGTCCATGCGCTGCAGCCGCCGCACCAGCGCCTGCACCTCATCCGCCTTGCTCGGGTCGTCGGCGCGGAGGAAGTAATGGCGGACCGGCTCTTCGGGCACCGGGAGCTGGACGCTGTTGCCCTTGTCGTTGACCTCGTTGGGCTCCAGCTGGCCGTCCACGCCCTGCCGGTAGGCCTCGGTCCACTCCTCGTGCCAGCGACGCAGGATGGCCTGCTTGTTAAGCGCGGCCTGCGAGATCGACACCCAGTGGGTGACGTAGTGCTGGTAGGTCCGCTGGGCGATCGGGTCGAAGTTCGCCTTCTCGAACGTCATGCCCGCCCCGCCGAAACCGGTTGCCGGCACGATGTCGCCGTAGACCATCGCGAAGAAATCGAACACCTTGTTCGTGAAGTACTGGATGTGCTGGCGGTCGAACTCGGCGGCCAAGGCGCCACCGTAGAGGTTGTCCTGCCAGTCCATCGATGCGGCCGTGACCTCGTGGTAGGTCGGGTCGGCGGTGGGCGGGAAGAAGTAGTGGTTGCCGCCCATCTCGTGGGCGTCGACATAAAGCACGCCCGGGTACTGACGCAGCAACTCAAGCTTTGTGTCCGTCTCCGTCTGGGTGCGAGCGAACCAGTCGCGGTTCATGTCGAACCCGTAGGAGTTTTGGCGGGTGTCGGCCTCGCGGCCGTCCGGGTTCTGGACCGGGATGAACCCCACCAGGGCGTTGTCGAGGATCTGCTGCGCGGCACAATCGTCGCGGTCGGCCAGCTCGTACAGGACCCGGAGCTCGGCGTCGGTCGGGCTCTCCTCGCCGCCGTGGACGTTCCCCATCAGCCACAGGATCGCTGGTGAGCGACGGGCGATGTCCGCCGCCTGCTGATCGCTGGTCGCCGGGTCACGTAGCGTCCGCGCCGCCTGCTGAATCGCCGCCAGCCCCTCCGGGGTCACGTTCTCCGGCCTTCCCACCAGCGCGTACGGATCGGCCGCCCCTGCCAGGTCGTGCCCAGCGTGCCGCTGACAACCCGCGCGCTGGCGGCGTCCACGGCATCCACATAGGCATCCGACTGGGCGGCGGTTACCTCCTGCGAGCCGAGCGCGAAGCCGAGCACCTTCTCGGCGGTGGGCACCTCGCCCCGGAAGCTAGGCGGCGTTTGCATCGGGTCGCAGGACGCCACCCGGGCCGCAGTCGCCGAACCGACGGGCCCGGCCACCCCAAGGGTAAGGATTAGGGCAGCGATCGCGGCGAGCAGGGACCGGATCTTCATCGAGGCCTCCTTACCACAGGCGGGCAGCAAGCACCCGACCTCGGCCAAACTCCCCACTCGGAAGAGGCGCAGCGGCCGGACGAGGTCGTACCCGCCTCGATGCGGACCATCCCCACCGGCTCGCCCCTGACCTGCGCCGTGACGTGCCAGAGACATAGCCGATCTCGTCCTGGGCTGCAGCCGGCGCCGCCGCGAACCCCACGCGCGCGTAACAGCGCCGCAATGATCGAGACCCGGCGAAACGCAGCAAGCCCGCCCATGACGTCCCCTGTGGCCGCAGCCCGAGTGATCGGTTCCTGGACTATGCGCCCGCGCGCACCCGGCGTCAAGCTGAATAGCGGGGCTCACCGCGCGCGGAACGAATGGCCGCTCGCCTGCGCTGCGCACAATCCGCGCAAGCCGCTGCTACCCCGCGAATGGCCTGTCCGCGTCCACCCTTCACGGCTTCGTTACCGGTGGTCGTGTTCGCCTCAATGCCGTCACCACCGGGGTGGTTGGTGTCATAGCGCTGGCCCTGGCTCCCGTCGATCGACCGCTCGCACACAAGCCGGCGTACACGTGCAGCGTCATTGCAGCAAAGGCGTGCCCGAGCATCTGCTGCACCGCCTACGTCCCGGAGATCGGTCGCGGCAGGTCACGCAGCCCTGAGGGCCAAGGCCACGGCGACGGGCCGTTATTAGTGGCTGCCGCGCAGACGTGATGTTGTTCCGTTCAGCCATCGTTGCAAGACTGCCAGCCATGGCCCGGTACTCGGTCAATGATCGTGCTGTCGCCAGGGCGCGGCGGCTCATCGATGCCAGACAATACGTTCTCAACAGTGACTGGGGGACGGTGCAGCCTCGCGCAGACGACCAGAATGCCTACCTGAAGTCCCATACGTGGGACGCGTATGCCGAGTGGTTTCTCGGACTCACTGACGGGGCCCAGGATCACACCAAGGCCAGGTACGCATTCGTCTATGGCGACTTCCGCCGAATCCACCGCATCGGATTGATCGCCTGCGTGTACCGGGCCTCAGAATGGCGCCACAAGGACATCGAGCTCGCGGCTCACGACCTTCTTCAGCGACTGGACAAGATCAGTTCCTAAAGGGGATGGCGTTGGCGCGCGCCGCACGCGGGCCGGCAAGCCGGAGGCGGCCTTCCCCGGTAGGGTCGCGGACGTGGCCGACAAGCTGCCAACCCCCTCGCGGTGGCGGCGTTTCCGCCACCGTCAGGCGTGGCTCGCTGTGCCCTTCCTTCTCCTGGCGATAGCCGGGCTGGTTGCTGCCATCGGAGGGGTGTTGCCCGGTATGGTCCTGCTGCTTGTGTCCGGTCCGATCGGGCTCTTGTGCGTCCTCAACGCCCGCGCCGGCCACAGAGGTGGCCACTCCGTACGTCTGGTGGCTCGAGATGGGGCCACGCAGTTGGAATTCCCCAGTCACGGGCTCGGGACGGCGCTGATCCTCATTCTGGTCACCGTCTCCCTGTTCACGCTGCTGGTCCTGTTGCTCGTCTATTCCTGGGCTGGCGTCCATGGGTCGATAGCGGCGGGGGCGGCTGCTGTCTTCCTCGCGGTGGTGATGGGACATGGGGTGTACAGGCTGTGGACGGACGGCAGGTCGAGGGGGCACTGGGGTTGGCCGGCTGTCCGGCTCGGCTCCGAGGGAGTCGAGCTGGCCGGCCCCCTCAGCGGCTGGTTCATGCCCTGGGATCTGTACCCGGTGCCGATGCCCCTTTCGAATGGCGTGCTGCGACTTGTTCCCCTCCAGGCGCTGCACGAGCTGTCCCAGCCGTTGCCCGAGGGCCGCCTGCGCCGGTTGCTGGCCCTCCCTGGATCGATTCACCCCGCGATGATCGACGCCGATCTCGCCTTGGTGGCCGCCACCGTCTTCTTCTATGGCAGGGAACCCGGAAGGCGCGCTGAGCTTACGTCGCCATCCGGTGTGCACCGCGTTCACCGAGGTGAACTGCCCAAGCCGTGGCCGGACGACTTCTAGACGTTCTCAATTGGACCGTCCCAGGTCACGCCGAACATTGGAACGGACGTTCAGCTTGACTGCTCGTCGAGGAAGGCGATGGTGGCCGTGGCGAAGAACTGCAGCGCCACCCCACCGCCGAGCGAGTAGCCCACCAAGTCCGGCTGATCCAGTCCGAGGTGGTCGATGAGGGCCGCGATGTCATCCACCGGAGTGTCGGCGCGCAATCATCAGCCGTGCGGAGGCGCGTGGTCTCCGCACGGCTGATGTGCGGGCCTCGTTGGTTACCTCGTCGACCGCTCGGCTGCGACGGGCTCGTCTTGCTCCGTGCGTGTGGCAGACCCGCGCCTGCCCAAGCCGGCCAGGAACCGCCGGCCCGGCCCAGCGGGCTCTGCTTGGGTCGTCGGCTCGGCCGGGTGCAGGCTCTTCCGTTCGGCCTCGAGCGCCTCGCGTTCGCGCGCGAGCTCGGCGTGCTCGCGGTCACGATCCCTGCGGATCGCCCGGATCTCCCGCCGCTGATGCGTGTGATGCCTCGCTCCGCTGAG
>DATBRJ010000264.1:0-7510 GCA_036560395.1 Actinomycetes bacterium
TCGTCGACAAGATCGGGATTCCGGCCCGGGGCGCAGACTGGAAGAAGGCCGTCCGCCAGCGGATCCTGTCCGCTCGCGAGGTCCTCCTCCGGCACCGGTGGGCGCCCGGCGTCTTCGAGACGCGCACCACCACAAGTCTCGCGGTCCTGCGGTACCACGACGGCCTGGTGGGGCTCATGCGGGACGGCGGCTTCTCGTACGACCTGATCCACCACGCGCTGCACGCCCTCGGCAGCCGGGCGCTGGGCTTCAGCCAGGAGTTGTTCGACCCGGGCGACGGATCCGGCGGCGAGGAGGCGGACGCCGCGCTCGAGACCATGGCCGACCAACTTCCGTACCTCGTCGGCATGATGGCGGAGATCGCCCACGACGATCCCGACACGACGTTGGGATGGTGTGACGACCAGACGGAGTTCGAGTTCGGGCTCGACGTGATCCTCGATGGCCTTGACAGGTTGCGCGAGCCGACGAGGGGTAGGGGAGCGTCCCGCCGGACGACGAACGTCAGGTCGTGATGCGGTCGAGGAACTGGTGGACCGTTGCGAGGAAGCGGTCCTGCTCCTCGGCGAACATCATGTGTGCGGAGCTTTCGAGCACGACAAGCTCCGCGTTAGCGAGCCGCCGCGCCATGTCCTCCGACGCGCCGACTGCGCACGTCCGGTCGTGGCGGCCGGCGAGGACGAGCACCGGATGCGTCACCTCGCTGAGCCGCTGTTCGACCTGGATCCCCCCGTAGTCCTGCGCGGAGAAGTGCCGAATGACGTCTGGTGCGTAGCGAGCAAGGCCAGCCGTCCGGCGCAGATACTCCGCGAGCGGCGCGCCGTGCGGTTCCCAGAAGTGGAACGGCATCTGGTCCGCCATCAGCTCAGCCACCTCGTCCTCGGTCTGCACCTCCCTCTCACGCGCCCACGACGAGGTCACCTGCTCGCGGAGCTCGATCGGCTCGAAGGTCGCTAGTTGCCGCTCGACTTCTTCGAGCCAGCGTGCGTCCGCCATGCCCGCCGACACGATCGTGCCGCGCGGCTCCCCCGGATGGTCGACCGCGTGCTGCAAGACCACGAAGGCGCCGTAGGAGTGCCCGAGCGTGGCGTAGCTGTCGGTCACCCCAAGGCTGGCCGCCAGGTCGCTTACGTCCTGTGCCATTCGCTCCAGCGTCCACGTTTCGGGCGGTGCCGACCGGTCCGAACGGCCGCACGCGCGTTCGTCGACCAACACGAGCCGATAGCGGTCCCCCTCGGTCAACGGGTCGAGATAGTCGCCGAAGACCGTGTGGTCGAGCCCCGGCCCACCGTGGAAGACGAGCAGTGGGAACGCCGACGGCGCGCCGCGTTCCTCGACGTAGATCTTGGTGTCCGCGACCTCAACCAGTCGGCCCATCGCCCCCACCTCCGTACCCGATCTGAAGAAGAGTACGGGTGTGCATGCGTCAGCCCAAGCCTGATCGTTCCCACCCCTGCGCAGCCGAGTTCAGTGGATCGCCTGTCCCGCCGCCGCTCGACCACGTACTTTCTGCCCATTGACGAGCGACCGACCCGTGGTATGAGAATGGGCGCACGGACGTGGCGCCGCCCCCCGGGGCGGAGTCACGGGAGGGGGTCTGCGTTCGCGCAGGGCCGTGCAAGGGAGGGGATGGACGTGCGCTGCTTCCAGCTGGCTCGACACGCGGGGGTTAGCTGGCGGACCCACGCCTGACTTCCCGGCGAATCCCGCCTAGCTCGCGCCAATGCGCTCCAGGGCGACCAGCATGTGCCGGTGCCCGATGGTCTCGTAGCCGACCACCGTTACCAGTGGCGCAAACATGACCACGACCAGGCAGACGGGCATCCCCACGCCGGCGGAGGCGAGGAACGTGGCCAGCGCCAGCACCCCTGTGGTACCTGCGAGCAGCGCGAGGTGGAACGGGTCGGCGGCCTGAACCAGGTACGTATACAGGGCGAATAGCGCGAACACGTACACCGCCACCGGCACCACAACGGTGAGCACTGTCGCGGTGGCTCCGATCTGCGTCTCGTTAACGAGGTACGTGGCCGCGACCTGCAGGCCGGCGCCGGTAGCGGCGATCGAGCCGAAGATCAGAATGTGGCCGTATCCCCAGGGGAACGCCCGCTCCCGATGGGTGCGCAGCACTTGCGCCGACGGGATCGTGAAGTACATCCACCACATCCCAAAGGTGAGCCCCGTTCCGGCGACGGCCACCAACGCGGCGTCCCAACTCCACCCCTGAGACTCCACCACTGCACTTAGCGAGGCGACCGTACCGATCACCCCCTCGCCGAGCGTGATAATGGTCAACAGACCGTAGCGCTCCGCGATGTGGCCGGCGTGCCACGGCGTGCCGCCCTTGCCGCGCTCGGCGACGACCGGGCCGGCCAGCTCGATCAACACGAGCGGCACGGCTGCGACGAAGAAAGCGCCCTGGCTCGGATGCGCTGCCAGCAGCAAGACCCAGCCGGCCTGCGAGACCCCGATTGTGGCGGCGTAGGTGTGGCAGGCCCGGCGCCGCTCCGGATTCTGCCGCGCGGCACGTAGCCAGAGGAACAGCATGGCAACCCGCATCACGACGTAGCCGGCGACCGAGACTCGGTTGTTGACGGCCTGGCCCTCGTCGATGGAGTGGAACACCTGCGGAAGGCCCAGTGCCAGGATGATCACGCCGACCATCTGCACCATCGTGGCCAGTCGGAACGCCCAGTCATCGGTGTCGTAGGCGGAGGCGAACCAGGAGAAGTTGATCCATGCCCAGCAGATTCCGAACACAGCAAAGCTGAAGCCACTGAGGCCACTGGCCAGGTGACCGGCGGCGAGCAGGTGGGCGAACTGCTCGGCCGCCACCCCGAACGCCACCACAAACGTCAGGTCGTAGAGCAGCTCCAGGGGGGTCGAGGCCCGGTGCTCCTCATCAGGATCACGACCCGACATCACGCGCAGTCGGTGCGCTGGGGGACTCACGCGGGAAGTCTGGCAGGCCGGCGGTCCGGTCGCGCCAGCGTTATGACCGGAACGACAACGGGGAGCTCATCACAAGTGAGTGGCGCGGCTACTCGCTCTCGTACTTGAACGAAATCCGCAGCTTGACCCGGTAGGTGACCGCGCCACCTTCCTCGATGTGAAGATCCTGCTCGACTACCTCGGCCACCCGCATGTCGCGAACGGTGCGGCCCGCCGTGGTGACTGCAGTGACCGCTGCTTGCTCCCACGACTGGTCACTCGTGCCAATGATGTCGATCACTTTGTAGACGCTCACGGCCATCCTCCTCGTCATCGGCTCGACGGATCCCTGCAACCTAACAGTTCGCGATCGTGGTGCAGCTGTGCGCTACAGATCGATCCAGTCGGCGCCATCGCTCTCGTTTCACCCAGGTGACGATCGATCAGTTTCGGAGAAGCCGTCGCGGTGCCGGTTCCCTAGCATGAGGGTCATTCCCATCAAGACTCGCAGGGGAGGAAGCCTGCAATGAACGACACGCAGAAGTCCGCCAGGAGCACCACCGCGACCGACAAGAAGTTCGAAGGATTCACGGACGAGGAACGAGGCGCGATGAAGGAGCGCGCCCAAGAGCTGAAGGCGGCTGCGCGTCGCGGCCCGCGCGGGAAGAAGACGGACGAGGAAAGCGCCGTGCTCGCGAAGATCGCCGAGATGCCGGAATCGGATCGCGCCATGGCCGAGCGGCTCCATGCCATCATCAAAGCCAGCGCGCCAGCCCTCTCGCCGAAGCTCTGGTACGGGATGCCCGCGTATGCCAGGGACGGCAAGGTCGTCTGCTTCTTCCAGAGCGCGCAGAAGTTCAAATCGAGGTACGCGACGTTCGGCTTCAACGACACGGCGAACCTCGACGAAGGCGCCATGTGGCCGACCGCCTTCGCTCTGACGGAGTTGACCGCCGGCGATGAGGCAAGGATCGGCGCGCTCGTGAAGAAAGCAGTGAGCTGAGGACCGAGCAAGCCACTCGACCGCGGTCGCCGACCACGGCCGCATCCCGGAGGACTCGGTGCGCGGCCAGTACGCCGATGCGCGGCAGGTGCTCAGCGAACTGGAGGCGCTCGGCGTGGAGGAGGCTCGTCATGGAGTACTTGGTCACTATGACCACTCACGTTCCACAGGGCACGGCCGAAGACGCGGTGACGGATGTCCGCGCCCGGGAGGCGGTGCGCTCACGGGAACTCGCGGCGCAGGGGCACCTGCTTCGGCTGTGGCGTCCCCCGTTGCAGCTGGGCGAGTGGCGCACACTCGGCCTGTTCGCCGCCGACGACCCTGCCCGGCTCGAGGACGTGCTCGCCTCGATGCCGCTGCGCGTGTGGCGTACCGACAACGTGACGCCGCTGGTGTCGCACCCGAACGACCCCGCACCCCGCGGCGCACCTCAAGGCGCGTTTAGGCACGAGGCGCGAGAGTTCCTGATCACGTTCACGATCACCGTGCCGGATAGCGTCCCCGCCGTGGCCATCGCAGACCGTAAGGCGCACGAGGCACGACGCGCGTCAGAGCTCGCCCAACAAGGCCACATCCTGCGGGTGTGGCTGCTGCCCGACGGGCGCACGCTCGGCCTCTATCAGGCTCGCGACGCGGCAGCGCTGGAGGCCATTGTTGCCTCCCTGCCCTTGCGCGACTGGATGACTGTGGAAACGGTTCCGCTCACTCCGCACCCGAACGACCCGGCGAGGGCCGCCACCGAAGGTGACTCGGTCCGGAAGAGCGGATGAGTCTGCCCAGCCTCTCGTAGCCTGCTTTCAGTGGCGCACTTCAGCTCAGCACGATCAAGGACTGCCAAGCTTGGTCCATGAGTCTCAAGGGCTGGCTGCTCATAGCCGGCATCGTAGTGATCTTGTTCTTTGCACTTGGCTCCGTCACGAGTGAGAGAGAAAAGGCGTCCGGACTAGTGGCCGGATATTGGATCGCCATCGCGAACTGGGCCTGTGTGTTGGCGTTCCCTAACTGGCGAGCCGGACTAGTCGATCTTGGCATCCCGGTCGGATGGTCGTGGCTCTTAGCGCCGATCGGAATACTTGTTGTGATCGCGGCCAGCGTGATCGCATGGGAAACGTCCTACGCAGAGGTGGCCTCGGGTTGGTGGTGGATACCTGCATGGATCGGTTACGCCGCCCTACTGATCGGCTACGGTCTAGTGGCTGGTCCGACGGCTCTGGCTTAGGCGGCGGCGCGACGCCGGGCCCTCCAGCCTCCTATCTCCGAGGGAGGGCCGGGGGCCGGGCAGCGCCCGGCAATGCTCGTCGACAGTCAACGGTCCTTGCTTGGCAGGGCTGGGGCGAAAAAGTCGATGAGCAGTTGCGAGACGCGCTCATGCTCGTCGTGATGCACCCAATGCGACGCGTCGGGCAGGCGCTCGACGCGGTCGAGGTTGGGCACGTCGCCGTGCTCAGGCTCGGCTAGTTCTGGGCCGAGGTAGCGATCGCGTTCCCCCCAGATGACCAGGGTGGGCGCCGAGATTGGGCGAAGCGCCGCTTCGGCCTTCTTGGGCGAGGTCCGCACCGAGGACCGGTAGTAGTTGATCATTCCGGTTGCTGCGCCTGGCTGCGACCACGCCTCGACGTAGCGTTCGATCTCCTCCGGTGTATAAGCCGGGTGGGCGTCGCGCAGAAAGTGCCGGAAGAAATGCCAGTGATTGGCGTGTACGACGGTTTCGGGCAGCTCGGGGAGGTCGAAGAAGAAGAAGTACCAGGACTTGCGGAGCTGGCCCGGGTGGTGCAGTCCCTGCGAGAGCTTCCGCGGATGGGCCGCGTTGAGGATGGCCAGCCGGTCCACCACCTCCGGGTGGTGCATCGCGGTGGCCCAGGCGACGGTGCCGCCCCAGTCGTGACCAACCAGCAGCGCGGACTCGGCACCGCGTTCGTGGACCAGGCCGCGGATGTCGGCGGCCAGCTGGCCGGTGTCGTAGGCCGCGACGCCATCTGGCTTCGAGGACAGGTTGTAGCCGCGCAGGTCGGGGGCGACGACGCGAAATCCCGCCGCCGCGAGCGGGTTGAGCTGCTGCCGCCAGCCAAACCAGAACTCGGGGAAGCCGTGCAGCAGCACGATCAGCGGCCCCTGGCCGGCCTCGACATAATGCAATCGTACGTCGCCGACCTCGGCATAGCCCTCACGAACCTCGCCGCCCAAGAGCCCCGCCGCCTGTTCCGCCATCCCACCCGCGCCGCTGGTGTGGTCCTCACTCGTGCTCATTGCGGCCTCCCTGGGGTTGTGTCCGCGCTGGCCTGAGCCCCCGCCCGCCTGCCTAGCCCCGAGCGCCGACCCGGGCCGCCGCCCGGATCAGCCTGGCCACCACCTCGGGGTGGGAGGCCGGCGAGGCGTGGCTGGAGCGCACCTCCACGGTCCTCGCGCCGATGCGGGCGGCCATGAAGCGCTCCAGGTCCGGGTTGATCATCCGGTCCTGGGTGGACACCAGGAACCACGACGGCAGCATCTTCCACGCCGGCGGCCCCGCCGGGTCGGTGAAGGCCCTGGCGGCGATCGGCTTTTGCACCGCGGCCAGCACCTGCGCCTCCTCCACCGGGATGTCCTGGGCGAAGTAGGTCGGGACCGCCGCCGGATCGAACCACAAAAAGCCCAACGAGTCGGGCTGGGTGTGGGCCAGGCCAGGCGGCGGCGGAAACCGGCTTCCGAGCTCGCCCAGGCTCTCCCCCTCATCAGGCGCGAACGCCGAGGCGAATACCAGGCCGATCACGTTGTCGACGCCGGTGGCGGCGCCGGAGATCACCGCACCGCCGTAGGAGTGGCCAGCCAGGACGGTGGGGCCCTGCAGCCGCTCGGCCAGCACGTGCCGGGTCCAGGCGACATCTTCGGCCAGCGAGGTCAACGGCAGCTGCACCGCGAGGACGTTGTAGCCCCGCTGCTGCAGGATGGCGATGACCCGGCTCCAGCTGGACCCATCAACCCATGCCCCATGGACCAGCAGCACGTTGGCCTTGGGGTGCCCGCCGCCGGTACCGGCCGGTGTCGACTGCACCGGGTCGGCCAGTCCCGAGGCCTGGACCGCAGCCAGGCCGGCGAACGCGGCGGTGCCCTTCAACACGGCTCGTCGGGTCGGCGTGCCCATTGGTTCCCTCCTTGAAGCGCTCGGCTCGCGCAGGCTGAAAGCAACCAAGCCACACTGAACCGGCCAAAGCAAGCAGTCAACCAAACTCTTCGTGAACCGGGCGGTCGTGAGCTTCAGCGCGTTCAGTAACCCAGCACATGAGATCCGGCTAACCACCGGCCCATCGAGCACGACACCGGCCCCACAACTCAAACCAACCGCCACCGCCCAGGAGGAGGCACGACAGGGGCATCGGTGGTCGGCCCGGCTACCATCGCGCGACCGTGGTCGGCGGCGGCGTCAGGCGATCGCGCTCAGCGGCGCCAGGGTACTCTCGACCACCCGGGCCCAGGTCCGACCGACAGCAGCTGTACGAACCGGCGTTTCGTAGGCGGCTTGCTCGCCCGGGCGGGCGCCACGTTCCACCCCGCTCAGACGGTGCGGGGAAGCCCCACGGGATCCTGCTGCTGAAGTACTGG
>DATBRJ010000265.1:0-2110 GCA_036560395.1 Actinomycetes bacterium
GTTAGGCGCGACGACGGCGAAGCAGCCAGATCACCACACCCAGCAACCCGGTAGCTGTGAGACCCATGAGCAAGGCAACCGCAGGCGGGAGCGGCCAAACCCGCCGCCCCTGATCGGCCAGCAGGTCATCGTCACCGGCACCGGTCATCGCCAGCTCACGGCGAGGCGTATCGAAAGGCGTCGCAGGCACCTCGACGGTTGGCGGGGATGCCTGGCCGGTGGTGTCCGCGCTGGGTGTCGCGGGCACCTCGGTGCCGAGACCGCCTTCCGGCCCCGTCGCGGGCTCCGTCTCGATTCCGTCGGTCATTGCGGCCGCACCGATGCACTCGCCGAACCGGGCGAACAGCCGCCGAAGCGCATCCTCGAGCACCGCCGAATCCAGCGAACCGAGCCTGCCGGTCACCGAGATGTCCGCCTCGATGCCAACCCGGGTGGACTCACCCTCGCCGGAGAGGGACATCGTCAGGGTGCCCTTCGCGATGCCGCTGCCCCTTACCTCTTGGCCATCGAGGTCGAGCCGGACCGTATCGCCAGGGCTGACCGTGGCGGTCCCACGGTAGGTCACGGTCGTCGAGCCGACCCGAAGGCGGAGCCGGCCGCCGTACTCCCCCGGCGCGAATGTCTCTACCGTCAGCCCAGGAATACATGCGGTGGACCGATCGGGGTCGGTCAGCAGAACCCGAACGGTGTCTACCGGCGCTGCCACCACGAACTCGTGTTCCACCTGCATGCTGCCCTCCTGTGCGAGTGCTCCGTTGCACGGTAGCGCCGCTTGAGATGACTCTGATGCCGGATCCGAGTCAAGTGTCCCGTGTCCGAGACATTAGTGGTCGCGCGCGTAGGTCCCCGGTGTTGGGCCTGTCAGACGCCGCGGGACTTACGGGCGCGATCACTAAACCACCGGGTAAGTGCCGTAACGATCCAGCGCGGTGACATCCGGCTCAGGGTTGCGAGGACGCGGTACCTCTTCGAAGGGATGCTGAGGATACGACCGCGCTTGAGATCTCGAAGGGCGTCGTCGACCACCCGATCCGCGGAGAGCCAGAGCATTCGGGGGCCGCGAGTCCTGATACCTGCCCGTTGCTGGAATTCAGTCCTGGTGAAGCCCGGCAGCACGGCCATCACCCGGACGCCGGTCCCGCGCATCTCGACGGCGAGTGCCTGGCTGAAGCTCCTCACCCAGGCCTTGGCGGCGCCATACGTGCTCTGGGGGACGTATGACGCGACCGAAGAGACGTTAACCACCGCGCCTCGACCCCGATCGACCATGCCGGGGAGAGCTGCGCGGGTGAGGCGCTGCACGGCTCGTACGAGCACGTCGAGCAGTCGCTCCTGCTCGTCGATCGTGGTCCTTAGGAAGCGCCGGCCAAGGGTGAAGCCCGCGTTGTTCACCAGCAAGTCGACCGGGCGCTCCGGATCGCTCAGCCGCGCCTCCACCCTGGCCAGCTGGACGGGATCGGCCAGATCGGCTGCTATCACCTCGACGATGATGCCGTGCTCGGCGGACAGCTGGTCGGCGAGTTGCTGCAATCGATCGGCATCTCTGGCCACCACGACGAGCCCATGTCCGTCCGCCGCCAACCGGCAGGCGAAGGCGGCGCCAATGCCGCTGCTTGCGCCGGTGATAAGCGCGGTCGATTGTCTCAGCGGCTGACCAGCCACCAGATGACCAGGCCGATGGCGACGAGGACGACAAGCGCAGGAATGAGCCGGCGCAGGACCGGTACCCCGGCCGTGCTGAGCAAGTCGATGGCCTCAGGGCTTGGCCGCTCGGCGGTACTCGGTCGCTCGGCGGTACTCGGTCGCTCGGCGGTACCCGGCCGCTCCGCGGCGCGCGCCGGTTCCCCGGCTTCTCCGGTCGCCGCGGGCGTCGTCGCCTCGGCAGCACTGCGGTCGGCAGGGACTGTCTTGGCGGTGTCGGCGGTCACGGCCTCGGCCGCCTGGGTCTCGGCATCCGGGTCCTCGACCGGGCGCGAGGACTTCCCGAGCACCTCGGTGGCAAGACACTGGGCGAATTGCCCGATCAGCTTGCCGCCCACCTCCTGCATGACACCACGGCCGAACTGTGCCGGGCGGCCGGTCACGCTCAACGAGGTGCTTACCACGACTC
>DATBRJ010000266.1:0-3080 GCA_036560395.1 Actinomycetes bacterium
AGGGCGATGAAGACGCAGATCACCGGCAAGAGCCACAGCACCGGGCTGCGGTAGGTGAGCAGCAGGATGCCGATGACGATCGCGGCCGTGATGTACAGCAGCGTCGAGTCGATTCCCTTCAGCACGTCGTCGAAGGCGGCGGCGTAGCCAGCCGGACCGGTCACGTACGCCCGCAGGCCGCCGTCGCCGTCGTGGGCGATGGCGCGGATCTGCTTGACCGCCGGGGTGCTCGCATCCGAACCCCGGCTGCCCACCCTGATCGGGACGACCACCTGGAACGCCGCGCCGTCCCTGGCCAGGATCGGGCCGACGACCTGGCCGCCGACGCTGTCGACCCGGGCGAAGCGCCGCAGGTCGTCGGCGACCTTGACCCGGTCGGCGGCGCTGACCCCGCCGGCGCGCTCGTACACCACCAGCGCGGGGACCGTATCGCTCGGGGTGAACCGCCTGGCCAGCTCGAGCACGCGGGTGGACTCGGCGTTCTTCGGCAGCGAGGCGGACGGGTCGTTCTCCTCGGCACCTGGCAGCCTGCCGGCGAGCGGTCCGGCCACCAGGAACACGACGACCCACGCGGCGAGGACCGCCCATTTCGTCCAGCGCCCGCACGGGAACCTCGCGATACTCATGCGCGCCAGCCTAGGTGGGCGGCGGAGCGCTGAAATCGGTGGAATCGCCGATGAGGTACCTAGCCGGCCGGCTTCGGCGGCTTGCGGCCGTGGTACGTTGCTCTTCACGATGGCCAGACCTGCGCGACGGTCGGGCAACCTCCCGGCCGAGGCGTCCAGCTTCATCGGCCGCCGCCGCGAGCTTGCAGAGCTCAAGCGGAAGCTCACCGCGGCCCGCCTGGTCAGCCTCGTCGGGCCAGGGGGTGTCGGCAAGACCCGCTTGGCGATCCGCACGGCGACAGATCTCGCACGTGGCTTCCGGGGCGGCGCCTGGATGGTCGAGCTGGCGGAGGTTCGGGATCCGGCACTGGTCGGCAATGCCGTCATGGCGGCCCTGGGGCTGCGCGACCAGACCGGGACCGAGCCGCTTGCGCTGCTGCGCTCCTACCTGAAGGACAAGGAGCTGCTGCTGGTGGTGGATAACTGTGAGCACCTGCTCGCAGCGGCCGCCCAGCTTGTGACCGAAGCCATCCGGGCCGCGCCAGGCGTGCGGGTGATTGCCACCGGCCGCGAGCCGCTGTCGGTGCCGGGTGAGCACGTGATGCCGGTCCCGCCGCTCGACCTGCCCTCAAGTCAGGCGGCCGAGCCCCTCGCCAGGCTGCGGGAGAACGAGGCGGTCATGCTGTTCACCGAGCGGGCGGCGGCGGCATCGGGCACCTTCGAGCTGGCCGCCTCCAACCAGGCGGCGGTGGTGGAGCTGTGCCGCCGGCTCGACGGTCTGCCGCTGGCGATCGAGCTCGCCGCGGTGCGCACCCGGGTGCTCACGGCCCAGCAGATCCTCGACCGCCTGACCGACCGGTTCGGCCTGCTGACAGGCGGAAGCCGGGCTGCGCTGCCGCGTCACCAGACCCTCCGGACCACGATCGACTGGAGCCACGACCTGTTGGGGGACGGCGAGCGGGCGCTCCTGCGGCGCCTGTGCGTGTTCGCCGGCAGGTTCACCTTGGAGGACGTCGAGTCGGTCTGTGCCTTCGACGACGTTGCGGCGGCAGCTGCCCTGGATCTGCTGGCATCCCTGGTCGACAAGTCCCTGGTGATGCGAGACGACGCCAATGGCCACGCCTGCTATCGGCTGCACGAGACGATGCGCGAATACGCCCGCCTCAAGCTCCGAGCGGCCGGCGAGGAGGACGTCATCGAGCTGCGCTGCGCCGACTACTACGTGTCCAGGTGCCGGCGATCCGCCGGGCAGGCTCGGTTCGGGCTTCCCGAGTGGTTCGAATGGATGGAGCTGGAGATCGACAATGTGCGGTCGGTGCTACAGCGATGCCTGATCCACGCGGACCTCCCACGCGGATTCGATCTGGCCTGCTCCCTGGGCTGGTACTGGATCACGCGCGCCACCACCGAGGGTGTCAGGTGGCTCGACGAGCTGCTCGCGCTCGCGTCTGCGCGTGGCGCACCGGTCGTGGGTGGCTGGCCGTACTTCATCCGCGGCTTCCTGGCCGTGCTGCAGAGCGACCCAGCAGCAGCCAGGCCAGCACTGGAACGAGCGGTGACGGTGGCTCGAGAGGCAGGACACCGTAGTCTGCTGTCGCAATCGCTCTCCATGGCATCGGTCGCCGCAAACATGGCCGGTGACCGCGCGGCTGCAAGGCGCCTGCTCCACGAGGATCTCGCCGTGACCGAGAGCCTCGACAACGACGTTCCCGCCGTACTCGGGTTCCTCCAGGCTCGAGCACTCAACGGGTTGTTCGAGGGCGACCTCGAAACGGTCAGGGCCACGTCGTCGGAAGGCGCGCGTCTGAGCCGGGAAGCAGGCGACCTGTACGCCCTGGAGATGATGCTGATGAACCTGGGCTCCGCCACGCTGATGACAGGTGACCTCGACCGGTCACGGCCGCTGTTCGCGGAGGCGTTGCGGATCGGCAGCGAGATCGATGATCGGGTGGGACAGTACTGCCTGCTCGACGCGTTGGGCTGCCACGCCGCCGGTTCTGGCCGGGCGCGGCTCGGGGCGCAGCTGCTCGGGGCCGCCGATACCGTGCGGACCGAGGCTGGCGCAACTCTCATCCCGACGTTCGTTCCGCTCCTGGCCCAGGCCGAAGCGCGGGCGACCGCGGCGCTCGGGGCGGCAAGATTCGAGGCCGAGTTCAACGCCGGAAAGCGCCTGCGTCGAGAGGTCGCGATCCGGATGGCGCTTGGCGAGCCGGCTCAGGTCGCCGCCGCGTCCTCCGACGATGGGAGCATGGCACCGCTCGGGAAGCGGGAAGCCGATGTCGCACGGTTGGTCGCCGACGGTCTGAGCAACAAGCAGATCGGGGCGCGACTGTTCATCTCCGAGCGCACCGTCGACAGCCATGTCCGCAGCATCCTCAACAAGCTCGGGTTCAACTCACGCGCCCAGATCGCCGGCTGGATGGCGTCGTCGAACCGGTAGCGGGAACCGCCTTGCTCAGGATGCTGGAGACGTGC
>DATBRJ010000267.1:0-8393 GCA_036560395.1 Actinomycetes bacterium
GCGGTATCCGACGGATAGTCCCGCCGATGGTCAGCAATCATCCGCAACGCCCGCTCCCGCACGGTCGGGTCGATCTTGCTAGGCATGCGCACATCCTCCTCGACTCAGAAAGATGCGGCATCAAACCCGTGACGGTTCAAGGTCCCTTGATCGCACGGTTCGCGGCTGGGGTTGAGTTGAGGACTGGCCGGACGGCCGATCCGGTTGGGCCGTTTGTCACCTTGTATCGGCCGGATGGTTGACCACGGCCACCACAGCCGCTCGCGAGGAGGTTGTCCGTCGATGGCGGACGGCAAAAGGAAAGGCAAGGAGGTTACGCACTCCCTGCCACTCTCAATGTAAAGCCTACCGGGGGGCTTGCGGCAAGACCCGGGTCGTGCTGCAGAATCTCCGACCGAAGCCAGAACCTGCTGAAATCAGGGGTTTGCGAAGTACGCGTGCTTTGTCGACATGTGGGTCTCGCGGAACGTCGAACCGCCGGTGGAACTTGCGGTGCGGTTGAGGGCACTCGGCGCGGAGGTGCGGGTGTTCCCGTCGTCGTCCTGCGCGGAGCAGCCGGCCGAGATGCAACCTTGTCGAATGGGGGGTTTTCATGATTGACGTGATCGTTGCTGGCGGCGGACCGACCGGCGTCATGCTGGCCAGCGAGTTGCGGCTGCACGGCGTGGACGCGCTCGTACTGGAGAAGGAGGCGGAGCCGACCAGGGTTGTCCGCGCGCTCGGCCTGCACGCGCGCAGCGTCGAGGTGATGGACCAGCGCGGTCTGCTGGAGCGGTTCCTCGCGCTCGGCCAGCAGTACCCGGTCGGTGGTTTCTTCGCCGGTGTCGACAAGCCCTCGCCGGACCGGCTGGACACCGCACATCCGTACGTCCTCGGCATCCCGCAGACCATCACCGAGCGCCTGCTGACCGAGCATGCCACCGAGGTCGGCGTCGAGATCCGGCGCGGCTGCGAACTAGTCGGGCTCAGCCAGGACGAGGACGGGGTGACCGTCGAGCTGGCCGACGGCACGCAGTTGCGCTCGCGCTACCTCGTCGGTTGCGACGGCGGGCGCAGCACGGTGCGCAAGCTGCTCGGCGTCGGCTTCCCCGGCGAGCCCACCAGGGTCGAGACGCTGCTGGGCGAGATGGAGGTGACCGAGGATCCGGCGACGGTTGCCGCCATCGTCGCGGAAGTCCGCAAGACCCAACTGCGGTTCGGCGTCGGGCCGCTCGGGGACGGGGTGTACCGCGTCGTCGTGCCCGCTGTGGGGCTGGCCGAGGACCGCACGGTTCCGCCGACCCTCGAGGAGTTCAAGCACCAGCTGCGTGCCTTCGCGGGCACCGACTTCGGCGTCCACTCACCGCGCTGGCGTTCCCGCTTCGGCGACGCTACCCGGCTGGCCGAGCACTACCGCACCGGCCGGGTGCTGCTGGCCGGCGACGCGGCGCACATCCACCCGCCAGTGGGCGGGCAGGGGCTCAACCTCGGTATCCAGGACGCGTTCAACCTGGGCTGGAAACTGGCCGCCGAGGTCAACGCCTGGGCACCGGAGGGGCTGCTGGACAGCTACCACACCGAACGGCACCCGGTGGCCGCCGACGTGCTGGACAACACCCGCGCGCAGATGGAGCTGCTGTCCCTCGAGCCGGGGCCCCGGTCGGTGCGCCGGCTGGTGTCGGAACTGATGGATTTCGAGGAGGTGAACGGGTACCTGATCGAGAAGATCACTGCGATCGGGGTGCGCTACGACTTCGGCGAGGGGCATGAACTACTCGGCCGGCGGATGCGGGACATGGAGCTGAAGCGGGGTCGCCTCTACGAGCTGATGCACGGCGGCCGCGGCCTGCTGCTCGACCAGACCGGCCGGCTCTCGGTGGCGGGCTGGGCAGAGCGGGTCGACCACGTCGTCGACGTCAGCGAGGAACTGGACGTGCCCGCGGCGCTGCTGCGGCCGGACGGCCACGTGGCGTGGGTCGGCGAAGATCACACGGATCTGCTCCGCCAGATGCCGAAGTGGTTCGGCGCGCCAGTCAACTGAACGCGCAGTTTGGCCCGAAAGGGTGAGCCGTCGTAACCGGATGCGCGACATCCTGGCAACGATCCAGGCCGAGCATGACGAGATCATCCGGCTCGATCACCCGAGGTGCTGGGATCGAGGGCGGCCCGGGGCACCGGGAAGACCGTGGTGGCGCTGCACCGTCATTCTGTTAGGAGTTCTTAGACCTGACCGTGTTTGAGCCCTGCGGCGACGGCAAGCTCGTCTGCGAGGTCGTTGAGACGGTTGCCGGAGTGGCCCTTGACCCACCGGAAGGCAATGTCGCCGCGGGCTTCCACGAGATCGACGAGTGGTTCCCAGAGGTCGCGGTTGGCGACGGGCTTCTTGGCGGTGGTTGTCCAGCTGCGGGTGCGCCACCGTCGCCACCAGCGGTCCCGAAAACAGTTCACGAGGTAGGTGGAGTCGCTGACCACGATGAGGGAGTCAGGCAATGCTTGGATCGCTTCCAGGGCCGCGCGGACCTCCATGCGCTGGTTGGTGGTCACCGGCTCCGACCCCGCCGCGTGCCGGCCGTCGTCAACCACCCACGCCCAGCCGCCGGGTCCGGGGTTTCCCGAGCATGCGCCGTCCGTGTAGACCTCGATCGCTCCCGGTGGAGCGGGCATGTCGGCCGGACGCGGGCGCAGGCGCGAACGGGTTTGGTACTTCTTCTGGTGAGTCATTGGTGCAGGTTGGGCTGCGTGCAATGTGGTTGCCCGGCAGTGGTCGCACTCGTCGCGGGCTAGGTCCGTCACGTCGCAGCGCTGCACCTGGCAGGCTATAAGGCCGCAGCCGCGGCCATGGTTTCTAACAGACACCCGGCAGGTCGGCGCCGGGGGTTATCGGGTACTCGACGAAGTCCACCTCGCTGGTCCCGGGCACTGTGATCATTACGTCGTTCGGAGCCTTCCCGACGATGGCAAACCCCGCGTTGAGGTCGCAGGAGTCGCCCGCCGTCACCCGGAATTGGCCCTCCGGGAGCTGGATTGCGTACCTCCCGCTGTGGTCCGTCACAGTGTGGGTCTCCTTCTCGTAGCTGGCGTCCACGAGCCACGCGAACCGGACATATGCATTCGGGTATGGCTCCCCCGTGTCGTGGCGCACGATTTGCCCGGACACGGTGCCGTATGCGCTGCTGCTCCGAGCAGGGCCCGGACCGCCGTCGGACTGCGAACTGCAGGCCGCTAGTACCAACATCAGGATCACGACGATAGATATGCGCTTCATGTCGTCCCCCAAGCATCCGATCGTGACCGCGTTCGCGCTGTCATTCACCGGAGGCCGAGACCTCCCGCGCAAATACACCCACGGTCATAAAATTCCGGGCTTGCAACTTCAAGGTGTAGCTTCTGGGGACCTAACGGACAGATGAGCTGTCTGAGGAAGGTGCCGCGAGCCAACGGATCCGCTCGACGAGGGCAAGAGAGATCCCCGCGAGCCTCCCTCTTCCGGGGCTCGCAGGGATCTTCTGGTCTGTCGGGTCAGAACTCAGCCAAACGACTCAGGACTCACCATCCTCCACGAGCGGTGATCAAGTTGCCGATCCCGGAGCGACCGACGGTGGGATGTTCTGGTTGAGTCGGAACAGGTTGGTGGGGTCGTAGCGGTCCTTCACCGCTGTGAGCCGGGCGTAGGTGGCCGGCGGATATGACGCTCGTACGTATTGGTCGCTTGCCTCGCCGGTGAAGTTCACGTAGGACGCCGCATCCGGTCCGAGCGCGGTGGATGCCGAGCGTGCCCATTGGACGACGCCGTCGAAGCCCTCCGCGTCGGGGGCGCGAGCCACCACGTTCAAGATGTACTCGCGATCGCGGGTGCCGAATGCGGTGGCGTCGGCTGGTACCCGGCCCATTGCTCCGCCGAGGTGGTGGATGTGAAGTTCCGACATGGGGTTGGGCTTCTGGGAGTACGACGAGACGAGCGCGTCGATCGTTGTCTCGCCGAGATCGGTGAAGAACGCCGAGCGGAAGTAGTTCCACATGCCGGGCGGGTACAGCGGATCGAGGAGCGACTGCATCGCGACGTACGGCATCGGGCCGAAGAGGTCGGCCACCACCGGAGCGAGCCCGCGGAACGCCCTGGTCGCCATATCGCCGTCCTCGGTCCGGCCCGACCACATACCGACAACGGCAACGATGGGCTTGCCATGGATCTCCTCGGGCAGGAACGGGAGCGGCGGCGCGGTAGTTAGGTTGATCGCCAGGGACAGCTCGTCGGATGCGTTCGCTGCCGCCTCGCCGAAACCGTGGAGCACGCGGGCGGCGTCCTCGCCCCGGTAGAAGACAATGCCGGCGAAGACCGTTGGACCGACCTCGTGTGCTTGGAACTCGAACGACGTGACAACGCCGAAGTTGCCGCCACCGCCGCGCAAGGCCCAAAAGAGATCTGGATGTTCGTCCTCGCTGGTGTGCAGGTACTGGCCGTCCGCGGTGACGATGTCTGCCGCAACGAGGTTGTCGCAGGTCAGTCCGTACCGGCGAACGAGCCAGCCGATCCCGCCGCCGAGGGTGAAGCCCGCGATGCCGGTCGTGGACACCAGGCCGCCGGTGACTGCCAGCCCGAACGCCTGAGCCTCCGCGTCGACGTCCTGCCACAGGCATCCGGCCTGGGCCACGATTCGGCGCCGGTCCGGGGTGACCCGAACTGCGTTCATCGCTGAGAGATCGAGCACAAGGCCGCCATCGGAGGTCGAGAAGCCGGGGATGCTGTGTCCGCCTCCTCGAATCGCGATGGATAGGCCCTCGCTTCGTGCGAAGTCCACTCCGCGGAGGACGTCGGCCACCCCGCGGCACCGAACGATGGCAGCCGGTTTCTTGTCGTGGGCGCCGTTCCAGATCGATCGTGCCTCGTCGTACGAAGGGTCTTCGGGGCGGACCAGCTCGCCGCGCAATGCCTGGGCGAGCTCTCCCAGCGTGGCGTCTCCTAGCGTGTCGGGACGCGCGTCGGTAGTCGTCATTCCTTCTCTCCAGTCGTCGTGCTCGGTATGTGCCGTGGACGACACGACGCTAGGAAGACCGCCTTTGCAGCGGCTTAGCGTCCCTTAGCGGGGCGTGAGCCCGGACGGTTCGAGACCCTGCGCCCGCGCGGAAGGGCGACTGCCCGCGACATACCGATGCGCGAGCCCAGGCGGGTGAAGAGTTCGGCCGCCGCGCGGCCGTGCCTGGCGAGGGCCTCCGAGTCGCTGTCGTCGCGGGCGAGTTCGGCGGCGAGGAGCCGTGCCCACGCCTCGAGTCGCGCGTACCCCTGCGGTTGAAATGCCTCGACCGCCTGTTCGACGAGCACCCGGGCAGCGTGGCGTTCGCCGGCGAACAGTTCGACGACGGCGAGGTCAAGCAGCGCACCGGCTACTCCCGGCCCGTCGTCGACTGCCTCGCCACGGTCGAGAGCAAGGCGGGCATAGCGTTGTCCCTCGCGCAGGTCGCCCGCCGCCGCAGACAGAAGTCCGAGGTTGGCCAGGCTCAGGTTCTCACCGCGGCGATCCCCCAGCTCCTCGCGGATCCGCAACGCCTCTCGCAGATGACCGTCGGCGGATTCGAACGATCCCCGGTCGCGCTCGATGCACCCCAGATGGTTGAGAGCATGGGCCAGCCCCGCCGCGTCATCGATCTCGGCGAACGCCTCGACCGACTGACGTACGGCGTCGATGGCGTTGTCCAGATCGCCCGCGAGCCGATGGGCGTCTGCGAGCGCCGACAGACTGTAACCCCGCCCCTGCTGGGCGCCGACTCGACGGCCGAGCAGCCAGGACTCCTCGAAGACCGGGACCAGCGATCCGTCGACCGGGGCGAGCGGCATGGACAACGTCACGGCTGGGAAGAAGGGGACGACTGTCGCCTCGATCAGGCTCAGGTGGTGAAGGCATTCGGCGAATCGTCGCTGTGCCAGCGTCACGTCCTCGCGGAACAGGGCGGCGAGCGCGGCCAGGCTGCGGGCGGTAGCGGCCACCGGCTCCGCCCCTAGCGACTCGGCCTCTGCGAGCGTCAGCGTGGCCGTTCGCTCGACCTCGTCGAGTTGTGTGCTGCCCAGCAGCAGGATGCCGCGCAGAACCAGCGCGTACACGACCCCGGCCGGCTCACCTGACAGCTCTGCGACAGCGACACCAGCGTCGCCGAGGCCCGCCAATCGGTCACCCAGGCCTCTGCGCCCGTCGAGGACTGCTAGGGCGAGCAGCGCCCTGCCCCGCTCCGGTGACGGTGCGACTGCCACATCGAGGACACTTTCGAGCAATCCCGCACCTTCGACGAAGTGACCGCGCGCCAGCCAGTACGGCCACAGGCTGACCCCTAGCGACAGTGCCCGCTCGTGGTCGTTGCGCAGTGCCCAGCCGAGCGCGGCGCGGAGGTTGTCGTGATCGGCGTCGAGCAACTGCGGGCGTTCGACGACGACCCCGGCAGCCAGCTCCGGATCATGGTCGCGCGCAAGATCCAGGAAGTGTCGACAGTGTCTGGCCTCCAGCACTTCGACCTCGCCCGCGGCGATGAGTCGCTCCCGGGCGAACTGTCGAATGGTCTCGAGCAGACGGTAGCGGGAGCGAGAACCAGCGCGTTCAACCTGCACCAAGGACTTGTCGGCTACCCGGCCGAGGCAGTCCAGCACGTTCCCGCTGGGAAGCCCCTCGTCTGCGCACACCTGCTCGGCTGATGCGAGCGAGAAGCTGCCGGCAAAGATCGCGAGCCGACGCAGCAGCACCTGCTCGTCTGCGGACAGCAATGTGTGGCTCCATTCGAGCGCGGCCCGCAGGGTTGCGTGCCGGGTGATCTGACCGCTCGGACCGAGGAGGGGAAGTGCCTCGCCCAGCCGCTCGGCGATCTCCGTCGGTTCGAGGTGGGATACCCGCGCAGCAGCAAGTTCCAGAGCGAGGGGAATGCCGTCGAGCCGGCGGCAGATCTCCACGATGGCCCCGGTATTGCCGGTGTCGAGGACGAAGTCAGGCCGGACATCATGGGCGCGGTCGAGGAAGAGCCGTACGGAGGCGAGACCCCCGAGCCGGTCGGGATCACCGGCGTCCGCGGGCTCGGGAAGTTCCAGTGACGGCACCCTGAAGGTCACCTCGCCTGGAACACGGAGCGGCTCCCGGCTGGTCGCGAGCACCGTGACGCCGGCGCAGCCGCGGCGCACCGCGGTGGCTAGCTCAGCACAGGCGGCGAGCAGATGTTCACAGTTGTCGAGGACGAGGAGGAGGGTGCGTGGGGCGAGCCCGGTGACCAATGTGCGCAACGGGTCGTCGCTCGCCGCGGGATCCAACCCGAGGGCGGCCGCCACGGTGTCGGCGACCAGGCGCGGATTGGCTACAGGTACCAGATCCGCGACCCACACCCCATCGGGGTATGCGTCGACGAGCCTGCGAGCCACCTCCTCCGCGAGCCGTGTCTTGCCGGCACCACCCACCCCTGTGAGCGTGAGTAGGCGGCCCCGGCTCAGCAGGCGGCGGACATCTGCCATCTCTCTTTCGCGCCCGACGAAGCTCGTGAGCGCCTGCGCGAGGTTATGGCGCCGCACGTCGCGTGGCTCTTCAACCTCGAGGCTGCCGGTGAGCAGGTCGCGGTACAGCCGCCGCGTCTCGGGGTCGGGATCGGTGCCGTACGCCCCACGCAGGTCACGGCGCAACTGCTCGTACCGTGCCAGTGCCTCCGACCGCCGGCCCATCGCCGCATGGCGCCGCATCGTGCTCCGAACTGCACGCTCGTGCAGAGGGTCGGCCGCGAGCGCGCGCTGCAGCGCATCGAGCGCCTCTGCCTCATGCCCGGTCGCGCCGGCGGTGTCTGCGAGGTCTACGAGGAGATCGCAAAAACTCTCGCGCAGCTCCTCACGCGGCCGGACAGCCCAGTCTTCGAACCGGTCCTCGGGGAGCAGATCGCCCGTGTACGCCGCCACCGCAGCGCGCAGATCAGCGAGGTCACCGCTGGCTCGGGCCAGTGCCGCCAGCTGCTCAAAGCGCCGTACGTCCACATCGACGAGATCGTTCGCGAGCAGCGACACAACATCGTCACGCAACTCCAGCAAGCCGTCGCTTGGCGCGTCCCCCGCCAGCGCCCGACGCGCGACGTACAACGCTTGGTGCAGGTTGTTCACCGCGGATGTCGGATCACGGCCCGGCCACAACGAATCGAGGAGCACCTCGCGGTGCAGGCGCTGATCAGGCGTTAACGCCAACAGCTTGACGAGCGTGCGCGCCTTACGCAGACGCCACGTCCCCGGCTGGACGGCCTGGCCCCCGCGATCCACACCAAAACCACCCAGCAGGCGGATCTGCACGTTCGACCTCCGTGTCGAGCGTAGACGCACTGCGGGGCACGGACCTGCCTACATGGCTAATCCTGGCCGCGAATCGCCTCGTCATGCAGAGGCTGCCGGAGCTCCCCAGCACCCACGGCTG
>DATBRJ010000268.1:0-9693 GCA_036560395.1 Actinomycetes bacterium
TTGACAAGCGTGACCGCCATTGCGCCCTCGCCGACGGCCGAGGCGACACGCTTAACGGAGTTGGCCCGTACGTCGCCGGCGGCGAAGATGCCAGGAACGCTGCACTCGAGGTAATACGGGTCACGGTCGCGGTCCCATCCAGTCGGCCGACGCCCGCTGGTCAACAGGTCCGGTCCGGTGTAGATGAAGCCACGCGAGTCACGGGAAACAGCGGCGTCGAGCCACTCCGTGCGCGGCTCGGCTCCGATGAACACGAACAGGTGCTCGGCGGGCAACGTGGTGGTGTTCCCGCGCTTGCTGTCACAAAGTGTCACAGCCTCCAGATGCTCCTCGCCATGCGCCTCCATCACCTCGGTACCGGTGCGAACCTCGATGTTGTCGATCGCAGCGAGTTGTTGGATCAGGTAGTAGGACATGGACCGCTCGAGCGAGTCGCCGCGTACGAGGAGCGTGACGCTGCGCGCATAGCGGCAGAAGAAGAGCGCGGCCTGACCGGCGGAGTTCGCACCCCCCACAATGAACACGTCGGTACCGGCACAGGCCGGGCCCTCGGTCGCCGCCGAACCGTAATAGACGCCACGGCCAGTCAGCTCCGCCACCCCGGGCGCGACCAGTGGTCGGTACGAGACCCCCGTCGCGATGATCACGGTATGCGCGGACAGTTCAGTGCCGTCGCCGAAGCTAACCACGCGCGCCCCGCCGTGCGCCGATAGCCCCACCACATCTCGAGTGGTCAACACCTCCGCTTCGAACTTCACTGCCTGGCGACGGGCCCGGTCGGCGAGTTGCGTCCCGGACACGCCGTCGGGAAAACCGAGGTAGTTCTCGATCCTGGAGCTTTGTCCGGCCTGGCCGCCGATCGCCCTGCGCTCGACCAGAACGGTGTGCAGGCCCTCAGATGCACCGTAAACCGCGGCACCCAGTCCGGCCGGACCTCCACCGATGATGATCAGGTCATAGAAATCGCGTACCGGAGCGGTCGATAGGCCGACGGCGGCGGCCACCTCGGCCGCGGTGGGCGATGCAAGCGGCCGCCCGTCCGGCGTCACTACCAGCGGGACTGCCTGCAGTCCGACTCCCGCGGCATCGAGCAACCGGCGACCCTCGGGCTCGTCGGCGCTGAACCACCGGTAGGGCACCAAATTCCGAGCCAGGAAATCACGGATCTTGTAAGAGGCCGTGTTCCACCGGTGGCCGACGACCTTGACCTCCTCCACCTCCCGCTCGCCCGCTGCCTGCCAGGCTTCCAAGAGCTCATCGACCACGGGATAGAACTTCTCCTCCGGCGGATCCCACGGCTTGAGCAGATAGTGATCGACGTCGACGACATTGATGGCCTCGATCGCCGCTTCAGTGTCGGCGTACGCCGTCATCAGTGCACGGCGGGCACGCGGGAACAGGTCCATTGCCTGCTCCAGGAATTCGATGCCGTTCATCTGGGGCATCCGATAGTCAGCGAGCAGAATCGCAACCCGGCCGCCACGGAGCTTGATCTCGCGAAGCACATCCAGTCCCTCGGCACCGGAGGACGCCCGGATTATCTGGTAGTTCTCCCCGTACCGGCGGCGTAGGTCACGGGCGACAGCGCGCGAGACTGCAGCATCGTCGTCGACGGTGAGCATCGCTGGACGGCTCACGCTGCTACCTCCAAGAAACCTGGCCGATGCGACCCCGGCAGGACTGCCTCATGGCCTCCTCCTTTATTCACGGCAAGGAACACCTGCGAAGCACGCGTCACCCGCCATTGCGGACCGCAGGTGAGCATGAGCCGTTCCGGCGCCGGGCCGGGAGGTCAGAGGACAGCTCTCGGGCCGTCACCTCGATCGGTTGGAGGCTCACCCGGCCATCGTGACCGTTCCCGACAAAGGGTGTAAAGGTACCCCTACCGGCTGTGGCACGTTTGAGTCCCCACGGACCACCCTAGCCCGGGAGGAGGATGAGGGCCGTGGTGGCAGCGGTGGTCTTCGACCTGGACGGGGTTCTGATCGACTCCGAGCCTGTTTGGGAGCAGGTCCGGCGACAGTATGTGGCCGACCATGGTGGTCGGTGGCAACCGGATAGCCAGCAGCGTCTGATGGGCATGAGTACGCCGGAATGGTCCAGCTATCTCGCCACCGAGCTCGGCGTGGATGCGCCCCCGTCCCGCATCGCGCGCGAGGTTGTCGAGGAGGTTGGACAGCGCTACGAGATGGACCTTCCGCTGATGCCAGGCGCCGTCGAGGCCGTCCATCGCCTCGCAGCCTGCTGGCCCCTCGGACTGGCCAGCTCTGCGTCCCGCCCACTCATCGATCGGGTCCTCGCCGCGACGGGCATGACATCGCTGTTCGAAGTGACCGTCTCCACGGAAGAGGTCAGGCGGGGGAAGCCGGCGCCGGACGTCTACCTGACTGTGGTCAAGCGGCTCGCCGTCGCTCCTGCCCAGGCGATCGCGGTCGAGGACTCAAGCAATGGGCTTCGGTCCGCCTCCGCCGCGGGCCTGCTTGTGGTGGCGGTGCCGCACCCTCGCTATCCGCCGGCCCCGGATGCACTCGCCCGCGCCGATCTCGTACTGCGAAGCCTCGATGACCTCCGGCCAGAAGCCCTGGAGAAACTACCGGCTCGGGACGGATGATGCGGTGTGCACACGCCAAAGGATCCCGGATTCTCTAGCGGGCCGTTAGCGAGGTCCGTTGCGGGATGCCGGCGGACCGCTGGATGCATGGCAAGGCCGAGTGAGCCCTCATAACGGAACGACGTGGGTGAGCGAGAACGCAGGCAGGCGCCAGCGGTCCGCCGGCAGACGCAAAGAGGCTTCGTTGACGGGCCGCTAGAGGATCCCTGATTCGTTGGCGCGGGCAAGTGCCTCGATGCGGTTACGTGCGCCGAGCTTCTCAAGAGCTCGCTGGAGGTAGGTCTTGACAGTGTTGCGGGTGAGGCCGAGCGCCGTTGCGATCTCCGGATTGGTCTCGCCCATGGCGACCCGACGCAAAATCTCGTACTCGCGGCGGGTGAGGCCGCACTCCTTGAGCTTCTGCGCGAGAAGGAGATTGTGGTCCTGCCCCATATCGGTACAGACGACCCGTTCGCCAGCGACGACTCGGCGGATGATGTCCACGAGGTCGGCGCGCTCGGCATCCTTGACGACCAGCGCGTGGGCGCCTGCCTCGAGCGCGGCCTCCAACGCCGCATGGTCGGGATAGGCCGTGAAGATGACCATCTTTATGCCGGGCCGGCGGGACCGAATCGAGCGCACCACCTCGGGCGCGAGCATGTCGGGCAGGCGCAGATCGAGCAGGACGACATCGGGCTGGAGACGTTCGACGGCGGTGATCGCTTCTCGCCCAGTGCGTGCATAACCGGCCACGGTCAGCCATGAGGTGCTGCCTATTGCAAGGCTGACGCCATCGAGGATGACAGGATGGTCGTCCACGACGAGGACGCGGATGGTGTCTTCGTTCACGCTGGCACCCATGTCTGAATTGTCACGCCGCCGTCGTCGTTCTGCGCGACACGGACACGTCCGCCGACCCTCGAAAGACGCTCCGACATCGCGGCCAGGCCGAGACCGGGCGTCTCCTGGGGGTCGCGGGGCAAACCGACGCCGTCGTCGGCGATCGTGACCGCTACACCGTCACTGGCAGCGAAAACACTGACGACAACGGAGCGCGCGTGGGCATGCTTCTCGATGTTGACCAGCGCCTCCCGAGTGGCGTCGACGAGTGCCCTGATCCGCGGGGGCGTCAACGGGGGGATCTCGGTAACGGTGATAAGCCGGGCAATGACGCCGGAGCGCTCCTCGAACGCCCGGCAGTCGCCTCGGAGCGCAACGCCGAGCGCCACCTCCTCAGGTGAGGCGCTGAGCGCATACAGGGATCCGCGGAGCGCGGCCGACGCTTGCCTTGCCTGGTCCTCGATGTAGCCCAGCCGAGTGCGAATCGCGTCGTCGGACGGAAGCTGGTCGACCAGCTTGCGGATGCCGGCGCCGATGGTGAACAGCATGGCACCGACGGTGTCGTGCAGGTCGACGGCGAGGCGGCGGCGCTCCTCGTAGGCGGCGACCTCGGCCGCGTGCCGCGCGCGTTCCGCGACGACCGCGGCGGCGGCGGCCTGCCCGGCTGCCTGTTCAAGGGCCTGCGTCACGCGATCGCCGTATTCGGCTTGATGGCGACTTGCGCCGTAGAGCACCCCCAACAGTTGCCCTTCGTAGACCATCGGAACCGCAATCATCCCTTTCACGCCCTCGTCCTCCACCTGCGGCAGGAAGTCGCGCGTGATGTTCGCAGCGGTGGTGTAGTCGCTGACCCACATCGGACGCCTGCTGCGGAGCACCTGCCCGCCGAGCCCACATCCGATCGGCACGATCAGCCCGTTGACCCCGAGAGTGCGGCTGTTGATGGTGTGGCCGAGCACGATCTGATCCTCGCCGCCAGGCTCGCCGACCCACGCCATATCGAGGCCGGCGATGCTGGGGACGTCGGCGACGACGCGGCGCATGGCGGCGGCCCGGTCGAGCAGAGCGAGGATCTTGCCGTATCCCTCGCTCAGCTCGAACAGCACGCCCCCCGGTGGCTCACGCCACCGCCTCACCACGTCGCTCATGTTGGCCGCCTCCCACCCCTTGCGGTCGGGAATAGCGCAACGGGCAATCCATGACCGAGGGGTGTTCCTTCATGGTGCCGTTCGGCGGGTCCAGACGCCATCTCCGAATGGAGATATCCGAAATAAGGTCTCCGCCTGCAGCTACTCCGGCTCGCCACCGGCTTTGACGATAAAGCGGCCATGACTGTCGGATCCGGCAGCCAAGACGGAGGCGGGCATGCTCGAGGTACGCAATCTCCAGGTGAGCTACCGCGGTGCGATCCTCGCGCTGCGGTCGGTCTCAATCAGCGTTCCGATGGGCGCCGTCGTCGCGGTGCTCGGGAGCAATGGGGCGGGCAAGACCACCCTGTTGCGCGCGATCTCGGGGATGTTGCCCGCATACCGCGGCTCGGTTGATGCAGGCTCCATCAAGCTGGAAGATCGCGATCTCGTTGGCCGCTCCCCGGCGGCGATCGCCGCGGCGGGAGTCATCCAAGCTCCCGAAGGCCGGCGCATCTTCACACGTCTGACCGTCGCGGAGAACCTGCGCATCGGCGGTTTCGCGGTCAAGGACCGCACCGCCAGGACGGCGGCGCGCACTCGCGTGTTCGAGCTCTTCCCCATCCTGTTCGACAGGCGGGAGCAGCGGGCCGGCCTGCTCTCCGGCGGTGAGCAGCAGATGTTGGCGATCGGGCGGGCACTCATGGCCGGTCCCCGGATTCTGCTGATCGACGAGCCGTCGCTCGGGTTGGCGCCACGGGTGGTCGGTCAGCTGGGCAACGTGATCCAGGAGATCAACGCACAGGGCACCACCGTGATGCTCATCGAGCAGAACGCCGCAATGGCGCTGTCGGTGGCCAGTCACGCCTTCGTGCTCACCGTCGGTGTCGTGACCTTGTCCGGATCCGCCGAGGAATTGACCGCGGACAACCAGGTGCGCGACTTGTACCTGGGCCGGGAGACCGAGGCAGCCGTAGATCGTGAGCTGGCCACCGCCGGAAGCGTCCCACTTCGGCTGAGGAAGTGGTCGCCATGAACCGAACAAGCACCGCCTTCGCACTCTCCGTCGACCTTGTCACCGTACGGTTCGCCGGCGTGACCGCACTGGACGAGGTCTCCTTCGACGTTCGGGCCGGCGCCATCCACGCCCTGATCGGACCCAACGGTGCTGGAAAGTCCACCCTCTTCAACGTCCTGTCCGCGGTCTACCGGCCGGTGAGCGGCGCGGTGCACTTCTGCGGCCTCGACCTGACCCGGCTTCGGCCCCATGAGATCGCGGCGCTCGGCGTGGCCCGGACGTTCCAGAACATCGCCCTGCTACCGGAAGCAACCGTCCGGGAGAACCTTCTGCTAGGCCGCCACCACCTCACCAGAACGGGGTTCGTCTCAAGCGGACTGCGGGCCGCCCGGTCCGGTCGTGAGTGGCGACTCCATTGCGAACGGGTCTCGGAGATCGCCGATTTCGTCGGGATCGCGGACAAGCTCGAACACCCCGTGGGCGCGTTGTCGTATGGCGACCAGAAGCGGGTGGAGATGGCACGCGCCCTGTGCGTCGAGCCCCGGCTGCTGCTTCTCGACGAGCCGGCAGCCGGGATGAACGCCAACGAAACAGCTCGCATGGCCCATCTCATTCGCGATGTCCGCAACAGCTTGGACATCCCGATCCTGCTGGTCGAGCACGACATGGGCCTGGTCATGGGCATTGCCGATCGAGTCACCGTGCTCGATTTCGGCCGGTGCATCGCTGACGGGAGTCCCGAGGAAGTGCAGCTGGACCCAGAGGTGCTGCGCGCCTACCTCGGGACCGAGGACAGCGCCCGATCCGAACTACAGGCCTAAGCCGCGGGGGACGACATGCAGAACTTCGCTCAACTCCTGATCGGTGGGATCTCGCTCGGCGCGGTCTACGCCTTGCTGGCGCTGGGCTTCGTCCTCGTCTTCAAGGCGACCGGCGTCATCAACTTCGCGTACCCGGCTCTGTTGCTCGTGGGGGCGTACACCACGGCACGGGCGGGCGAGCTTCCATTACCGGTCGCGGCGATCCTCGGGATCTGCGCCGCCGTGGTCATCGCCGCCCTCGTCGACCGGGTGTTGGTACGCCGGATGCGAGGCGGCTCGGTCATCGCCGTGAGCATCATGACCATCGGGGTGGGAGTCCTCCTGCAAACGGAGATCATCCGCCGGATCGGCATCGACGTCCTTCCGATCGGCGACCCATGGGGCAGCGGGGTGGTCACCCTCGGCGGTCTGACCATTCCACAGACGAGAATCGCCGCCCTCGTTGTCGGACTGGCTCTCATCGCTTGCTTCTTCGCCTGGTTCAAGTTCTCCGTCTGGGGCGTCGCCATGCGCGCGACCGCAGAGGACCACGAAACGGCTGCGCTCATGGGGATCCCCGGCGGGCGGATCTCGGCGGCGTCGTGGGCGGTGGCCGGCGGGCTGGCGGCGGTGGCCGGACTCTTCGTCACCATGTTTCCCTCCCCCGGGCTGGAACCCACGACCTCGGCAGTCGCGCTCCGCGCCTTCCCCGCCGCGATCATCGGCGGGCTCGACTCAACCGGTGGCGCCGTTGTCGGCGGACTCGTCATCGGAGTCACCGAGGTGCTCACCCAGGGGTACGAGGGACATCTGACCTTCCTCGGGCTCGGCTTCCACGCGGTCATGCCATACCTCGTCATGGTCCTGGTACTGCTCGTTCGGCCCACCGGTCTGTTCGGAACGAGGGAGCTCCACCGTGTCTAGGTCGATCTCACCTGCCGTCATCGGGAAGCTCGCGCTGGCCGCCGTCCTACTGGTCATGCCCTTCTACCTCGACGCGTTCTGGCTCCAGCTCGGGCTCTTCGCGTTCGCCACGGCCGTCGCGGCACTCGGTCTCACCCTGCTGCTCGGTCAGGCCGGCATGCTCTCCCTCGGCCATGCCTTCTTCGTCGCCGTCGGCGCCTACGGTTACGCCTACTTCGCCTCGGACCCGCATACCGCGGGCAACGATCATCTCGGCCTCGGGCTGCCTCCGCTGGTGGCGGCCGTGCTGGCAGTCGCTGTCGCTGGCCTGGCCGGCCTGCTGTTCAGCCCCATCGCCGCCCGGCTTCGCGGCATCTATCTGGGGGTCGCCTCTCTGGGCCTGGTCTTCCTCGGACTGCACGTCCTGGTCAACGCCGAACGGTTGACGGGTGGTGTGAACGGACGCGACGTGCCCGCCTTCACCTTGCCTGGCTTCGCCTTCGAGGAAGACCCCGGCCACACGCTGTACGTGCTCGGCGTTCCGTTCCACCGCGAAGAACGACTCTGGTACCTCGCCCTCGCGGTGACCGTGGCAGCGCTCATTTACTACCGCGGCGTTGTGCGAGGGCGACCGGGACGAGCGCTGCGCGCGATACGCGACCATGAGGTGGCCGCGGCAGCCATGGGCGTCAATGTCGCCAGCTACAAGGCCCGCGCCTTCGTCATCGGCTCGATGTACGCAGGCGTTGGCGGAGTGCTGCTCGCCCTGGCGTTCCGCCGCATGGTCCCTGAGACATTCGGGGTCGCGTTATCGATCGAGTACCTCGCGATGGTTGTGATCGGAGGCCTTGGATCGGCCGGCGGAGCAGTGTTCGGTGCCCTGTTCGTCACCTCGCTCCCCGCGGTCCTCGAACGGTATGCCGCCCAGGTACCAGGGGTCGCGCCGAGCGGCTCCGGCGGCATCACTCCAGCGATCGCCGCCCGATTCGCTTACGGCGCGGCCATCGTCCTGATCCTCCTCTTCGAGCCCGGCGGCGTGGCAGCACTGGCTCGCCGGCTACGGCGGCACCCACCACCCGCATCACCAGAGGCCGCGGTCGTCATCGACGCTGACCAGGCCCTTTCCCGATCTAGTAACTAAGGAGAGAAGCCATGCTCCCCCTTCCACGAGCCGCCAGGCCGCGAGGAGCTCCTCGCTGGGTGGCGATCGCAGCCATCGGAGGCATCCTGATCACGGCCGGATGCAGCACCAAAGCATCGGACGACGACAGCACGGCCGCCGCGGGCGGCACCATCGCCACAGGTCCCGGGGTCAGCGGTGGCACCATCCGCCTGGGTGTCCTCACCGACCAGACCGGTGTCTTCGCCGGCGTCGGCAAGTCCATCAGCCAGGGACGCCAGCTCTATTGGGACCAGAAGAACAGCCAAGGCGGTGTGTGCAACCGCCGGGTGGAGTTCGTCGTCAAGGACCACGGCTACAACCCGCAGCAGGCGGTCGCCGGCTACGCGCAGGTCAAGGACAACGTGCTCGCCCTCGACGAACTGCTGGGATCTCCGGTGATCGCGGCGCTTGGCCCGACGATTCGAACCGACCAAATGCTCACCTTCGCGGCGTCGTTCTCGTCCAGCCTGCTAAGCAACCCCTACGTAGTGGTGACAGGCACGACGTACGACATCGAAATGATCAACGGACTGCAGGCGCTGATCGACGAGAAGAAGGTGGCCGCGGGCGACACGGTCGGCCACATTTTCCTCGAGGGTGACTACGGGCAGAACGCACTGGCGGGCAGCCAGGCGGCAGCAAAGGAATTCGGCCTGCACCTCGTCGAGCACAAGATCACCCCCACGGACACCGACCTGACAGCACCGGTCACGGCGCTGCGCAATGCCGGTGCAAAAGTGATCTTGCTCACCACCACGCCGGCCCAGGCGGCCTCCGCTGTTTCGGTCGCGGCGGCTTCCGGCTTTGACGCGACCTTCCTCGGGTCGAGTCCGGTTTTCAGCCCGCAGTTGCTCGCCGGGCCCGCAAAGGCAGCGCTGGAGAAGAACCTGCTCATCGCGAGCTCGCTCGCTCCGTTCTCTGCTGATAGCGCGGGCGTGCGGCAGGTCAGGCAGGAGTTCACCAGCAAGTACCCTGGCCAGCCCCAAACGGCCTTCGTGATGTACGGCTACGCCCAAGGCCAGATCATGGCGCAGATCCTCGAATCGGCCTGCCGCGGTGGCGCGCTTACCCGGTCAGGTCTGCTGAATGGGCTACGCAGCCTCTCCACGGTCGACACCCAGGGCCTGATCGCGCCGCTCGACTACAGCAAGCCCGGCGGCATCCCCGCTCGCCAGGTCTACCTGCTGCAGCCGGACGCGGCCACCGCCGGCGGGCTGAAGGTTGTCCGCCCGCTCTTCTCCTCCACACTCGGC
>DATBRJ010000269.1:0-15794 GCA_036560395.1 Actinomycetes bacterium
CGCGGCATCATCGGCTGCGATCTCGATGTCGGTTACGAGTGGCGCTGCGATGCGGCGGTGGATCTGCGCCATCACCTCGTCGAGGCGGTTCTCCGACTCGACAAGCTCGCACCGCCCGCCGGTGAGCGCGGCGAGCCGGCCGAGGAACCCGGCGTTGACCGCCCGGTCGATACCAATCGTGTAAACGCGAGGGACGACCCCCTGGAACCCCCGAAGGCCGTGTTGGCCCGGGGGGACGACCCCCTGGAACCCCGGAAGGCCGTGTTGGCCCGGGGGGACGACCCCCTGGAACCCCCGAAGGATTTGATCCTCGTTGCCCACCTGACCGTCGGTCACGAGGACCAGGATCCGGTCGCGAGGAACGGTGGCGGGGCGGCCAGCCGAAGGCCGGGTCTCGTCATCCACGGCCAGCAGGTTGAGGGCTTGCCCGAGTGGCGCAAGCATTTCCGTGCCGCCGCGCGGGGTGAGACCGGTGAGGTGTTCCACTGCGCTGAAGCGATTCCTGTCGTTGGCCTCGACAAGGGAACGCGGCAGTCGGGCCGGCCACTCGACGGTGCTGTCGAAGGAGAGGACGGCGAACCGGTCTGCCGTGGTAAGGCCGTCGATTATTCGTGCTGCAGCCCGTCGCGCGGCCGTGATCTTCCAGCCCGTCATGCTCCCCGAGCGGTCGAGGACGAGGACGACATCTCGCGGCCGCACCTGCCGCGGAGCCGCGAAGCCACTGTCCGCTTCTGGGCGCCACCGTGTTTCCGCCGCCGGGACACGCTGGTGGGAGTGGCCGCGGCGGAGGACGGGCGGCGGGAAGAGTGCGAGGACGAACGTGCCTTCGCCGGCCGTCTCCGCGTCCGCTGTCATCGTGACGGACGCCAGAACGTCCTCCTGGTCCGTGTCCGCCAACCCGAGGCGCAGGATGAAGTCGCGGTCGAGCCGCTCGCCGGGTTGCAGCGTGATGATCGTGTGGCCGTCGCCGCGGCTTCGCTCCGCGATGGCGTGCAGGCTCGATCGGATCATCTCGATCGGCAACCCGGCTGGGTCGACGTCGATGGTGAGAGCGAGCCGGACGGGATTGGGGAAGCCGGGCAGCACAACCGGCGGGGTGATGCGTGAAGCGTCCGGTACAGCTGCGGTGTCAGGCGAAGTGCCGGTGCCGACCGGCGGCCCGTCAAGCAGGCCTTCGCCCTGCCCTTCCTCCCGCCGGTCCAGCGACGGTCCCGCCGGGATGTAGCGCGGGCCGACGACGAGCGGGAAGCGGAAGGTCAACTCGCCGTCGTCGTAGGCGAGCGGCTGTGCGAGGGTGAGCCGTGCCGTCACCTCTTCGCCGGCTTCGATATTCCCCACCCGCATGGTGAAGACGTCAGGCCGTTCCTCCTCGGCGATGGCAGCCTGGCGCCCGCGTGCGACAGCGTCGTCGTAGTCCTGACGGGCTTGTGCACGTACCTTGAGGACAGCGTCGACGACACGGTCCTTTCCCTCCATCCGCATTGCGGTGACCGCCGCCCGGTCGGGCAGCGGGAAGATGTACGTCGCCTCGAGAGGAATATCGTGCGGGTTCTGGAACCGCTGGGTGACTTCCACCAACGCGGTCGTGCCATGGATCGCCGCGCCAATGTCGACCGCCTGGAGCGGAAGGTTTCCCCTGCTCGTTGCAAGGGTGCCGACTCCGGCGCGGGGGTTGGGGGCGGGATCCGGTGACATGTCCAGCAGCGGCAAGAAACGCTGCGATCTCGGGGAGTCCCCCCGGGCGGTAGCCGTCATGCCGATCCTCCTTCGGTGGTTCCGTGCTGACGCAGCAGGCCGAGATCGGCAAGGGTCTGGAGCAGTGGCCCGCTGGCCATGTCGATGGTTGCGAGGTCCTCGTCGGTAACCGGACGGGATGCACTGTCGAGCAGCAGCGTGACCCCAGGGGTCAGCCGTAGGGCTGCGAGCAGATCGGGCGAACTTTCCTCCGACCCACGGGCGGCCGCCGGCGGCGAGAGTGATGGGCCGGCATGGAGGTCCGCCAGCGCCTCGGTCTGGCCGCCTACGCGAGCCGCATGCTGCGCCCAGAATCGAGTGCGGGCGCGCACTGGTCGACGGGGGGCCGGCGACCGGCGAGTACTCGCACCACCGTCCGGCAGGAGAAGTGCCGCGTCCGGGATATCTGCGATCGACAGCAGCATTTCATCGGTCGCCCCAAGGAGCTCGGCCTGGATGTCGGCCAGCGATCGCCCGGCTGCCTGCCTGCGCTTGATCGCGACAAGCTGGAGCAAGTGCCGCGGGCCGTACCACGCTGCCCGCCCATGTCGGCGCGGGGGATCGAGGAGCCCGATCGTCGCGTACCAGCGGATGAGCCGCTCGTCGGGCACATCGCGAACTCGAGCGCTTGGCTGCACCGCCTGATTGCTCAGGGCGGCTCCCGACCGGCTCGCCAGCTCCTTGATCGTCCACTCCGATACCATTACCTCGATTATGACACTGTTAATATAACACTGTCAAGATTGGTCTTGCCGCCACCGACAGAAGCACCGTTTGCTGACTGCTCTCACCCGCGGCTGCTGACCTCGTGTGCCGTGAGGACTACGATCCGTTTGCCTGGCGTCAGACAGGGCGGCCCTCCAAAGGGATCCGCACCGAGGTGCCGCGTCGCGCGACACTGGACGGCAATGGCACACACAAGGAGGTGTCGGCATGAGCGACAAAGTTGTGCACTTCGAGATCCCTGCGGATGACCTTGGGCGAGCGCAGGCGTTCTATCGGGACGCCTTTGGCTGGACGATCAACGCCATGCCCGAGATGGGTTACACCATCGTCATGACGACCGAGTCGGACGAGGCGGGCACGCCGGTTGAGCGAGGCGCCATCAACGGCGGCATGCTCCAGCGCCAGGGGCAGATCAGCTCCCCGGTCATCACCATCGGCGTCGATGACGTTGAGCAGGCGTTGCGGCGGGTCGAGGATCTCGGCGGTAAGACGGTCATCGACAAGCAAGACGTCGGCGGGATGGGTTTCTCCGCCTACTTCTCAGACCCAGAGGGCAACATCGTCGGCCTGTGGCAGAGCGTCCAGTCCGCCTAGCGCAAGCGCCGCATCCGACCCTCCGCCCGGGTCCTCCACGTCACACGGCGCGGTAAAGCATGCAGCACGGCAGACATCGCGCCTGATGCAGCACTTCGCTCTCGGCCGCATCATTCTGCGCCCGAAATGTCCGGCTCCTGGATGCTCCTGAGGCGCGGAGTGCTGCGGCCGGGCGCGGAGTGTTGCGGCGGGGAGCCCGGTGAGGCCAGTGCTCTAGCCGCGGTCCGTCACGCGGTCGGCCCAGGTCGCCAAGTGCTCGTCGACCTCGGCCCGAGGGATGCCGAGGAGCAGCAGGATCACATCGAGGTAGGGGACGGTCACCGTGGTATGCGCCTGCTCGCGAACCGCAGGCTTGGCGTTGAAGGCTACCCCGAGTCCGGCGGCAGCGATCATGTCAAGGTCGTTCGCACCGTCGCCGATCGCGACCGTTTGGGAGAGCTGCATCCCGGCGTCCGACGCAAAGCGCCGCAGCGCCGCAGCCTTCCCCGCCCGGTCCACGATCGGCCCGAGCAGGCGTCCGGTGAGCCGTCCGCCGACGACCTCGAGCTTGTTGGCTGCGGCATAGTCCAGGCCGAGTTCGACCACCAGCCCATCGGTGATCTGGGTGAACCCACCGGAGACGATGCCGATGCGATGGTCGAGGCGTTGCAGGACACGTACGAGCGTGCGCGCACCCGGCATCAGCTTGAGGGAGGAGCGCACCTTGTCGATCGCTGACTCCTCCAGGCCTTCGAGCAACGCGACGCGCTGGCGCAGCGACGTCTCGAAATCGACCTCGCCGCGCATCGCGGCAGTCGTGATGCGCGCCACCTCGTCGGCGCATCCCTTGTCGGCAGCGAGGAGCTCGATGACCTCGCCTTGTATTAGCGTCGAGTCGACATCCATCACGACCAGCCGCTTCGTACGCCGATGCAGGCCCGACGGCTGCACGGCGACATCGACCCGGCGGCGAGATGCTTCGGCGGCGAGTGCGGTCCGAAGCGCCGCGGGGTCGGCGCCGGACACGTCCAGCTCCAGGCTGGTCACCGGTCGGCGGGACAGCCGAACGATCCGGTCGATGTTCGCGCCGCAGGACGCGATGACGGTTGCGATGGCGCCAACGGCCGCCGGCCGCAGTGGGTCGCCGATGACTGTCACATGCAGGCGGCCCTCGGCGCGCGGCGGCGCGTCCCCGGTCCCCGACACGATCTCGACCTCCATTCCGAGGTCTCGCGCCACCCCGGTCAGCTCGGCACGCAGCGCCCCCTCGGTCTGCGGCGCAGTAACCAGCACGCCGAGAACCAGCCGTCCACGGATCACCACCTGCTCAACGTCGACGACCTCGACGGGATGCGCGGCGAGTACGTCGAACAGCGCCGAGGTGACGCCTGGCCGGTCGCGCCCGGTGACCGTCACCAGCAGCGTCCGCTGCGCGCTCACACTGACACCCCCTCGTTCGCCGCGGGCCGGCCGCGGCGTCGCGTGGCCGGGGCTGCCGCCTGCACGACGAACCTATCGCCAGGAGGCCGGCCCTCACCCGGCTCATATGCTGACCACAGCGAGGCGGTCGACAAGGGACAGTCGCGGGGGATCGCGCGCGAGGACCGCGGCGTCGTCGGCCAAGACCGTCGACGATGCCGGCTGACAGAGGGAGCACAGCGTGCCGGGGACCAACCTGACGAGGATCGAGGCCGCCGAGCGGGCCGAACTGCTGCACGTGGACTCGTACGACGTTGATCTCGACCTGACGACCGGGCCAGAGACCTTCCGGTCAGTCACGGAGATCAGCTTCAGCTGTACGACCCCAGGCGCTTCGACCTTCCTCGATCTCATCGCCCCCCGGGTCCACGACATCGTGCTCAACGGCCGCGAGCTCGACCCGGCGACTGCCTACGCAGACGGGCGGATCGTCCTCGACGGCCTTGCCGGCACCAACGTGGTCAAGGTCGTCGCCGACTGCGCCTATGTTCGCACCGGCGAAGGGTTGCACCGCGCTGTCGACCCCGCAGACGGCGAGGTCTATCTCTACACGCAGTTCGAGGTCCCGAACGCCCGGACGATGTACGCCACCTTCGAGCAACCCGACCTCAAGGGCACCTGGCGGCTCAGCGTTACTGCTCAGGCCGACTGGCAGGTGGTATCGAACTCGCCGACGCCGCAGCCATCGCCAGCGGCAACCGCCCGGGAGGAAGACGTGGCGCCGGCAGACGATGGCTCACGTCGTAGGGCGCGCTGGGTATTCGAGCCAACACCGCGCATCTCCACGTACATCACGGCGTTCGTCGCCGGGCCATACCACGTCGTCCGAGACACGCATCAGGTCGATGGAAAGGTCATCCCGCTCGGCCTGTTCTGCCGCAAGTCGCTGGCTGACTACCTCGATCCGGACGAGATCTTCGAGATCACGAAGCAGGGTTTCGACTTCTTCACCGCTGCGTTCGATTTCCCTTACCCGTTCGAGAAGTACGACCAGCTCTTCGTACCCGAATACAACGCGGGCGCCATGGAGAACGCAGGTTGTGTGGTCTTCCGCGACGAGTTCGTGTTCCGGTCGATGGTCACCGACACCGCTCGGCAGGACCGAGGCGAGGTGATCCTGCACGAGATGGCCCACATGTGGTTCGGCGACCTGGTCACCATGCGCTGGTGGGACGACCTGTGGCTGAACGAGTCGTTCGCGACCTATGCCGCCGCCGTTGGGCTAACCTTCGCGACCCGCTGGACCGAGGCGTGGACGCATTTCATCAACCGCTGGAAGGCCTTCGGCTACGTCCAAGACCAGCTGCCCTCGACCCACCCGGTAGTCGCGGACATCGCGGACCTTGACCAGGTGTACGCGAACTTCGACGGCATTGCCTACGCCAAGGGAGCCTCGGTCCTCAAGCAGCTCGCGGCCTACGTCGGGTATGACGAGTTCTTTGCCGGCCTACGGCACTATTTCAAACGGCACGCGTGGGGGAACACCACGCTTGCTGACCTGCTCACCGCGCTCGAGGAGACCTCAGGCCGGGACATGAGCGCGTGGGCGAGGGCGTGGCTGTCCACAGCGGGAGTGAATAAGCTCCGCCCGTCGCTGCAGGTGGACGACGGCGTCATCACCTCGTTCGCCGTGGTCCAGGAGGCTGACCCGGCGTGGCCGACCTTGCGGACGCACCGAATCGCCATTGGGGTGTACGACAAGATGCCGGCCGGTGCGGCCGACAGAGCTGACGACTCGGCGGAGTCCGCCCGGCTGGTCCGGCGTCATCGCATCGAGCTGGACGTGTCGGGCGAGCGGACCGAGGTTCCCGACCTGATCGGTGTCCCGCGGGGCGACCTGATCCTGCTCAATGACGACGACCTCACCTATGCCAAGATCCGGCTCGATCCGGTGTCGCTCGCGACCGCGGTCAGCTCCGTCTCCTCCCTCGATTCCTCCTTGGCCCGGGCGCTGTGCTGGATCTCGGCATGGGACATGGTCCGCGATGGCGAGATGCGGGCGCGTGACTACGTCGCCATGGTTCTCGGCGGTATCGGCGCAGAGCACGACATCGCAGTCGTCGAGGCACTGCTGGGCCGCCGGGCGGCGACCGCGCTGGACGATTACGCCGATCCCGCCTGGCGACCGGTGGGTCTCGGCATGGTGGCGACGCGGATGCGCGAGCTGCTCGCAACCGCCGAGCCCGGCAGTGACCACCAGCTTGCCTGGGTACGCGCGCTCGTCTGGTCGGCCGTGAGCGAGGAGGACCTGTCGTTCGTCCGTGGCCTGCTGACCGGCGAGACCGTCGTCGCCGGTTTGACGGTCGACCCGGACCTGCGCTGGCGGGCCGTCACCCGTTTGGCGGCGTCCGGCCGCATCAGCGCCGCCGACGTCGACGCCGAACTGGCCCGGGACACGACGACGGAGGGCGAGGAGAAGGCGGCCACCGCGATGGCCGCGCTGCCGACATCAGAGGCGAAAGTGGCAGCGTGGGCCAAGGCCTTCGAGGAAGTGGAGGTGACGAACACTATCCAGACAGCAACCGCCTTCGGCTTCGTCCAGCCGGACCAGTCGGATGCGCTCGAGCCCTTTGTCGAGCGGTACTTCGAGTCGATAGCCGACTTCTTCGCACGCGCCTCCGCCACTGCGCAGCTGGTCGTGACGCCGCTGCTCTATCCGCGCTGGCGGATCGAGCAGTCGACGCTGGATCGCACCGACGCCTTTCTTGCGCCTGACCTCCCGCCGGCGCTCGTCCGCCAGGTCGTAGAGGCGCGCGACGGCGTGGCGCGCGCATTGCGCGCGCGGGCTCGCGATGCAGCAGCGACCTCCTAGCTCTGAACCGCCGCCCCACGGCCCCGGCGGCACTTCACACTCCGGCGGGTTCCGCGTGCTCTGCGATGGGCAGATCCGCACCGGGCTGGGCGATCGGGTCGGCGGAGGGGGCACTCTCAAGATTACGTACCTCTCGAACCGCAGCGGTGCCGATCGAGCTCGCGGCGACGAGGATGGCGGCGCCAACGAGCGGCAGCCCCGGACCGGCGGCGTCGGCGAGGGCGGGACCCAGCGCGTACCCCAGGGGCATGGCAGCCAGTGAAACCAGCCAGTCATAGGCGCTCACCCGGGCTAGCGCGTGGCTGGCCACCCGCCGCTGCACGGCGGTCTCCCATACCGGGTTGAGGAAACCGAGTGCGGTGAGCGCGACGGCGGATGCGCCGACCAGCCACGGGGCCGGTGCGGTAGCCGCGAGGAGGAGTAGCGGCGCGGCGTAGAGCGCCAAGCCGAGGTTGGCGACGAGGATCGGCCGGCGGGGGTGGATCTTCGCCGCAAGCAGTGAGCCGACGAGGACGCCGATCGCGCCCGCCTGCAGGACGGCTACCCATACCGCCTCGCCGCCAAGTTCCTCCACGGCGATGAGCGGTCCGAGCGTGACGAGCACGCCCGCCGCGAAGTTCCAGCAGGCGTGGGCGATGAGGCTGGTCCAGTACCAGGTGCGGGTGCGCATCTCCGCCCAGCCATCAAGCAGATCGGCTCGCAGTGATTGTGCCGGTATTGCAACGTGCGCGGTCCGAATGACGGCGAGGGTCGCCGCGCCGATCCCAAACGTCGCCGCGTCCAGGATGAACGCCCAGCCCGGCCCCGCCGTCAGGATCAGCACACCGGCGAGCGCAGGTCCGACGAGGTTGGTCGCACTGCGGGCGATGCCCATCAAGGCGTTGGCCCGCTGCCGGTCGGACCCATTGTCCGGCACGGTCGCCGCGACCAGGGGCGAGGCCGTCGGCAGTCCGAACGCGGAGGCGGCTCCGCCGACGGCCGACGCGACAGCGATGTGAGCAAGGCTGGGGTGTTCCTTGGCGAGAAGCTCGAGACCCACCGCTAGCTGTGCGACCCCGCGCGCGAGGTCGGTGACGAGCCCGACCCGGCGCGCCTGCAGCCTGTCTGCCGCGACCCCGCCGAGCGGCAGCAACAACAGCCGGGGGACAAGCGCGCAACCGAGGACGAGCGCCAGCGCGCTCGCGGAGCCCGTCGCGCGGATGATCGCGAGGGTGAGTGCGGCCGGGACAATCCCATCCCCCAGTGAGTCGATCACACGCCCGGCGAAGAAGATCCGGAAGTTGCGGAAACGCAGCGGGCCAGCGGTGAGCCGCGCCGCGAAGTGGCGAAGGCGAGTCACGTATCGCAAACTAGTTCGTCACCAAAAGATTTGTCAACGAATAATCAAGCAGCTAAGTATGTGCCATACTTGTCACCGTGCAGCCTCATGACTCTGTCGACGAGCACGTTGCGCATTGGCTGACTGAGCTCCCCGAGCTCGATCCCGTCACCGAAGGCGTGGTGACCCGGATGCAAGTGCTGGTCAGGCATCTGAGGCGGAGCAAGCAGGCCGCGCTGAGCGCGCACAACCTGCAGGACTTCGAATACGACACCCTGCACACGCTGGTCGGTCGGGGTGCGCCTTACCAAGCACATCCCACTGAGCTTGCGACGGCGATGAGGATGTCGCCCGCCGCCGTGACCGGTCGGCTGGATGCGCTGGAGCGGCGGGGGTACATCCGGCGGCTCCCGCTGCCGGGCGACCGGCGGAAAGTTATCGTCGAGCTCACCGATGCCGGACACGCTGCCTGGCACGAGGCGATGGAGGACCAGGGTGACGAGGAAGACCGGATCATCGCGGCACTGACCCGGTCCGAGCAGGAGCAACTGGCCGAGCTGCTGCGGCGGATGGTCCTCGTCGTCGAGCCCACGCCTCGGACTAGCGCCCCTGGACTCTGACCGTCACTGGGTGGTGCCTGGGCCAGGCGCGACGCCCCCCGACCGGTCGTGACCTGATCCTCAGCCGACACTGGCAATGCTGCGCTGCCCGGTCTGGTAGCGGCGTCCGGCGATCAAGATCTGCTTAGGAGGCGCTCGCCCTCGCGTGGCCCGTGGACGTCGGCGGCGGAACCTCGCCACCGACGAGGGGTGGATCGTTGCAAAGACCAAGCTTCGAGCTAATGTGGTCGAGGCGGTACTTCGACGACGAGGTTGCTCATGAGCAGCATCCGCATGACGGGGCTGGGGGAACTTCGCACCTTCCGTCGAGACCGCACAGCTCTGTCAGTCGCGTCCGTCGTCCATCCCGCCGGGCCACGACCCTCTCTGTTGGCAGCAGGGAACCCACCAGCCGCGGCTCGTGGAGATGCCTGTGCCCCGGACGTGAGTCGGCCGCCGTCCGACGAGACTCCGGCGATGGACCTCCTCGCATTTCTACGCTCCCTGGGTTGCCCGGGGACAACACGCCTTGGAGGTTTAGATGGCCGCAACAGAACCCGATGTCCGCTCCTTCGCGAGCCCGATCGCCGATCCGGCACCGCTTGGCCTTGCCGCCTTCGCGCTGACCACATTCCTGATCTCGGCGAAGAACGCACAGTGGACGCACGGGACGGAGGCATGGCTTGGGTTCGCCTTCGCCTACGGCGGGCTCGCTCAGCTCCTCGCGGGGATGTGGGAATTCCGCAACCGCAACGTCTTCGGCGCTACCGCGTTCTCGACATACGGCGCCTTCTGGATCGGGCTAGCGATCTACATACGTACGCTGCCCAGCACGGCGACGCCGGTCCAGGTGGATAACGACCTAGGCTGGATCTTCGTCGCGTTCGCCATCTTCAACACCTACATGCTGCTGTGGGCAACCCAGGTCAACATGGCAGTGTTCTTGGTCTTCCTCACGCTGGAGGCGACCGAGATCGTCCTCGCAATCGGGAACTTTGCGACCAACACCGAGACGATCAAGGTCGGCGGCTACGTGGGCATCCTGACCGCTGCCGTTGCGTGGTATGCGTCGGCCGCAGGGGTCATCAACGGGCTCACCGGCAGACGGGTCCTCACGGTCGGCTCGCCATTTGCCAGCCTGCCGACGACGGCCGACCGGGCCCCCAGCCGTACCCCGATGCCCCAGCACTGACCACATCGCCCGAGCCACGGAGGGTCCGACGCAACAGGCGAGCGGTCGGGGATAACGTCGTGACCAACCAACCGCCGGCCGGGCACGGTCACTGCCCGGGCCGGCGGCCCGTGGCCCATCCTCCTGTTGGAGCACAAAGAGGGAGACCTCATGACTGCCGAGCAAGAAGAATTCCAGGTCTCGGAGGCGCAGATCGCCGTTCACTGGCGCGAGGAGGAGAAGTTCTTTCCGCCAACAACGTTCATCGCGCAGGCAAACGCGGCCGATCCGAGTATCAGGGAGAGATTCAGCGAGGAGCGCTTCCCCGATTGCTTCAAGGAGTACGCCGACCTGCTGTCATGGGACGCCTACTGGCACACCACGCTGGACACAAGCAATCCGCCGTTCTGGAAGTGGTTCGTCGGCGGGCGGCTCAATGCGTCGTACAACTGCGTGGACCGGCACCTGGCTACGAGGAGAAACAAAGCGGCGCTCATCTGGGTGCCGGAGCCGGAAGCGGACAATCCGGTGCCCGTGACCTACCAGGAGCTGTATCGGCGGGTGAACGAGTTCGCCGCGTTGCTGCGTGACTTCGGCGGCGTCAAGACCGGTGATCGAGTGACCTTCCACCTGCCGATGGTCCCCGAGCTGCCGGTCGCGATGCTCGCCTGCGCTCGCCTCGGGGTCATCCACTCCGAGGTCTTCGGCGGCTTCAGCGGCGCAGCCTGCGGCGACCGGATCGCCGACTCGGGGAGCCGCATCCTGGTCACGATGGATGCCTACTACCGGAACGGCGAGCTGGTCGACCACAAGACCAAGGCGGACGAGGCCGTCGAGGTGGCGGCCAAGGCCGGGCAGCATGTCGACAAGGTCCTCGTGTGGCGGCGCCATCCTGGTCAGTACTCGTCGGCGAGGCCGATGGTCGAGGGCCGTGATTTCTTCGTCGACGAGCTGATCGGGGACTATCGCGGCGCGACTGTCGAGCCGGTGTCGATGCCGGCCGAAGCACCCCTCTTCCTGATGTACACGAGCGGTACGACCGGCAGGCCGAAGGGCGCCCAGCACAGCACTGGCGGCTATCTGGCCTACGTGACGGGCACGTCGAAGTACTACCAGGACATCCATCCTGACGACACGTACTGGTGCATGGCCGACATCGGCTGGATCACCGGCCACTCGTACATCGTCTATGGCCCGCTCTCGCTCGGCACGACCAGCGTCATCTACGAGGGGGTTCCCACATTCCCCGACGCTGGCCGCCCCTGGCGGATCGCCGAGCGGCTCGGGGTGAACATCTTCCACACCGCGCCCACCTCGATCCGTATGTTGCGGAAGCTCGGCCCGGACGAGCCGGCGAAGTACAACTACCGCTTCAAGCACATGACCACGGTTGGCGAGCCGATCGAGCCAGATGTGTGGCGGTGGTACTACAACACCGTCGGCAAGGGTGACGCCGTGATCGTCGATACGTGGTGGCAGACGGAGAATGGTGGCTTCCTCGGCAGCACGCTGCCGGCGCTCGAGCCCATGAAGCCGGGCAGCTGCGGTCCTGGTGTGCTCGGCGTCTACCCGACCATCTACGACGAGGAGGGCAACGTCGTGGAAGCCGGGAGCGGTCGCGCGGGCAACATCTGCATCCGCAATCCCTGGCCGGGCATCTTCCAGACCATTTGGGGACAACCGGAGCGGTTCGTCGACGTCTACTACAAGAAGTACTGCAAGGACGAGAACAGCAAGGACTGGCACGACTGGCCGTACTTCGCCGGTGACGGCGCCGTCCAGGCCGCTGACGGTTACTTCCGCATCCTCGGCCGGGTCGATGACGTCATCAACGTCGCCGGTCACCGGCTGGGAACAAAGGAGCTCGAGTCCGCCGCCATCACGGTCGACGAAGTGGCGGAGGCCGCGGCCGTACCCGTCGTGGACGAGCTGCGGGGCCGGGCAGTGGAGATGTACGTATCGCTCAAACCGGGAATCCAGCCGTCAGACGAGATCGCGAAGAAGGTGGTCGCAGCCATCGAGACGGAGATCGGCAAGATCGCCAGGCCGAAGACCGTATGGATCGTGCCCGATATGCCCAAGACACGTTCGGGCAAGATCATGCGCCGGGTGGTCGCATCGATCTCGAACTTCGCCGATGTGGGCGACGTGACGACGCTGGCGAATCCCGAGATCGTCGACGAGATCCGGCACCAGGTGCAGGGCGAGAAGGTCGCGAAGGGCGAAACACCGCGCCCGCTCTCTGCCGAGGAGGAGGCCGAGATCAAGGCCTTCGGCCAGGTGGAGTGACCGCGCACCCGGTCAGGGTGGCGACATGGCGGCCGCGCAGCCTGCTCCGCGCCGCTACGAGAGTTTGCGCCGGCCTTGCTGACCACCTGAACAAGCGCACCTCGTTCCAGCAACGCGGTTGACGATGGCACCGTGGTCCAGGAATCCCGGACCACGGTGCCCCTTCGCCCGCGCCGCCGTGGTCCGGCTGCGCAGGGGACGGCCACGCCGCGTCGGGTCTGCGGGTGGTTCGCGCATGGCCGACCTGGCCGTGGGTGACACGGCTTACCGAGGTGCTGGGCTCCCCGAGCCGCTCTCCGGCGCGTGCGAGGCATCGGGCGCGGATCCGCCGCCGGACCCCATCCCGTCCTCTACGCCGGTCACATTGAATTCCTCGTCGAGCTTCACCGTGACCAGTGAGCCGTCGGACTTCGTCATGTGCGCCTCGTATGCGTCGCCGTCCGCATCGGTCTCGACTCGATAGACCGTCCCGCCGGGGACCGCATCGAGCGCGGCTGCTCGCACCTTGTCAGCGTCGCTACCGGTCAGCGCCTTCTCGTCGGAGCGCACCGGGGCCGCACCACCGGCCTTCCCGGCCGGTGGGCGTGATTGGCTGGTCGCCGACGGTGGCGCTGTCGAGCCGGACGAGCTGTTGTCGTCGGCCGACGCCGTCAGGTTGCTGGCGAGGACGCCGCCGGCCACCGCCCCCGCGGCGAGCAGCCCGGCGGCGCTGAGCAGCTTCCCGCTACGGCGAGACCTTTCGGTCGGCTGGTTCTCGTGCATCGTCTCCTCCTTCTCGTTGCCGCCTTCGGACGACGGCCGTCGAGACGATGCTGGGTCGCGAAGCTCTCGATTCCCTCTGTGTCACGAGCTTGCCGGTCATCCCGAGGGTGGTTTCATGACGTAGCCCACGCCGCGCACGGTGTGGATCAGCGGTTTCCTGCCGGCGTCGATCTTCCTGCGCAGATTGCTGATATATAGCTCGACGACGTGCTCCTGAACGCCGAAATCGTCGTCCCAAACTCGGTCGAGGATCTGAGCCTTCGACAGCACTCGACGCGAGTTGCGCATGAGCAGGCGCAGTACCTCGAACTCCGTCGGGGTGAGATCGATCGGGTCACCCGCACGCCGGACCTCGTGCGCGTCCTCGTTCATGGTCAGATCCGCGACCGCGAGGTGGTGATCGCCGTCGTGGGCGGCCCTAGCCAGCCCGGATCGGCGGAGCAACCCGCGCAGCCGTGCGACCACCTCTTCGAGGCTGAACGGCTTGGTCACGTAGTCGTCGGCGCCAGCGGCAATGCCCGCAATCCGGTCCGCCGCCGCATCACGGGCCGAGAGGAACAGGACGCATACCTGCGGCGAGTGGGCGCGCAACCGGCGCAGGACCTCCAGCCCGCCGAAGTCCGGGAGCGTCACTTCGAGGACGACGGCGTCCGGGTGGAACTCCTGAGCTGCGCGGATCGCGGCGCGCCCGTCTCCGGCTACCACGACCTCCCATCCGTCGTCACGGAAGGCCTTGACCAGCAGATCGGTCACACTGACCTCGTCGTCCACGACCAGGACGCGTACTGGCGCGCCGTCCACCCGGGTCCACTCTCGGGCGGCTTGGATGGTGGTGAATCCGCGCGCACGCTCTCTGTCGACACTCATCACCGGCTCAGGGTCGCGGGCGTTGCTGTGCCCACCCTGTGCGTCGGCCATGAGCTAGTTGAGACGACCGCGCCACGATGAACTCATCTGCTCGCGTCCCGTGGCTCTCGATGAGATCGGGTACAGCGGAAGGAGGGCACCTTGCTCCAGGAATCCGAGAACAGGTTCCCCTGCCGACGTGGAGTCGGCGAGCGAGTGGCGCGCAAACCGGCGCCCGCCGTCACAAGATCGCGAGGTGGGGTGAAGTCGTGCAGTGGACTGCGCCTTCACACCAGAACTCGAGATCACGGTCTCTCCACCCGTCCGGGCGAGGCCGCTGTGGTCCTTGCTTTCCGAACGCTCGCGTGCCTTGTTGGAACGTTCCCTCACGAGTTGACGATCTTGTGCCGAGCGGGGCGGGCGGCCATTACGTCACGATCTGGATGCGGCCGGTGGCTAGTTGTATCCGGCGTGGAATCTTGACGGCATGAGGACCGTCTGACGGGCGGTCGGTTTGAGTGAGGCGGAGTCCGGCATGCGCGGCAGAGCGGGCAGGGTGCTTGCTCTTCTCGCGAGTGGTCTTGCGATTCTTCTCGCGGCTGCCCTGCTCGCTGGCTGTGGTTCTGAGGCGGGCGGCGACGGATCCGCCGAGCACCCTGGGTCGGGCCGGTCGACCCAGTCGATGAGGCCGAGCGCAAGCAGCCAGCCCCCGCCCGTGACCGTTTCATCCGCAGGCAAGCAGTTGTCGCTGCGTCCCGGTACCTACTGCTGGACCGTCGAGAGCGCGCGCTCGGCCGGCAACGGCCCCTGCGTCGACGGTGCCCCATCGGATCCGCTGCCCGACCTGGGCAGGGTCTCCGGTGAGATCACGGTGGCCTTCGGGGTGGACGGTTGGGCGTTCCAGGCGAGCTCTCAGGATGCAAGCCACGAGTGCGCCGAAGCGTTCCCAGCCGCGGTCCGGAAGGTGAGCGGGCGCATGTGGCAGATCGCGCTGGCCGGACCCCGAGGCAGGTACGCCGTACAGCTCTTCGGCCGCGGCCCGCAAGGGGACGTCGCGGTATCGTTCGCAGTCCAGACCAACGTGGACCGGCCAAGCCCGGCGCCCGTCGCATCGTTGACAACGTTCTATCTCCACGGCAGCAAGCCGGATGCCACCAGTTTCGACCTCGTGGCGACCTATCTCGGGATCACTCCCAAACGTTCACACGCTCGCCTGACTATAACCTCCGACGACGGCCGCCGGTCGACGTACAACCTCACCGCCGTGGCGAGCGAGGACCACGGCCACAACTGCGGCAACGTCGCGCTTAGCGCAGCGGCGCCGAAGGGTCGGGTTCTCGAAAAGATCGGCGGGCCGCCCTACGCGTTGCTCGTCGACCTGGACCTCGACGGCAGGCACTACTCCGCGACCGCGACCTGGCCCGACGACGTCGACAAGAGCGAGTCCATCGCGCTCCACTTCAGTCCGCCGCTCCCCGCGCGACG
>DATBRJ010000270.1:0-1816 GCA_036560395.1 Actinomycetes bacterium
TGCTCGCCGCGGCGATCGCCATGTTCGGTGGGCGCTGGCGTGGGCCTGCCGTCGCGCTGACGGTCGCGGACGACACGATCGTCCGTTGGCTGTCCGAAGTCTCCATCCCCGGACACATGGGAGTTATGCGCAGCGTCGCCGCGGTGGCGTGGCTTCCCTTGATCACGGCGGGGCTCTGGGCGCTCGTCATTGCGCTGCTTGCGTTGCGCAGGCTGCGTCACCTGGTCGTCTTCCTCATCGCCTGGTTGATCGGCGGGCTGGTTTTCAACGGGATCCTTTTTGCGGTGCGGCGACCGCGCCCGTTCGGCGTGACCATTCGCGGGGACTGGCTCGGCTGGGCGCTGCCGTCGCTGGCCATGACCACGCTCGCTGCCCTGGCGGTCGGCGTGCTGTACACGCTTGTGCCGGAGGGCCGCTGGCGAAACATCGGCAAGTGGGTCGCCGCTGGGCTACTTGGCGTTGTCGCCGTCGGTCGTATGTCACTGGGCATCGAGGCGCCGACCGACGTGCTGGTCGGGGTGGCCATCGGGGTGACGATTCCGCTCGTCGCTTTCCGGCTGTTCACGCCAAACGAAGTCTTCCCGGTCACCTACCGCCGAGGTCGATCGGCCCACCTCGACGTGGGGGGCGAGCGTGGTGAGGCGATCCGTTCGGCGTTGCAGGAGCAGCTCGGCCTGACCGTGGAGTCGCTGGCCCCCTTCGGCCTGGCCGGCTCCGCGGGATCCACCCCGCTGCGGATCAGAATCGCGGGCGAGCCGGGCGCCTTGCTGTTCGGCAAGTTGTATGCGGCGAGCCACCTCAGTGCTGACCGGTGGTACAAGCTCGGGCGCGAGCTGATGTACGGCCGGCTGGAGGACGAGAAACCGTTCCATTCGGTGCGCCGGCTGGTCCAGCAGGAGGACTACATGCTGCGGCTCCTGCGGGACAACGGGCTCCCGACGGCCGCGCCGCACGGTGTCGCGGAGCTCACACCCGAACGCGAGTACCTGCTGCTCACCGAATTCTTCGACGGCGCCGTCGAGATGGGCGAGGTTGACGTCGACGACGAGATCATCGACTCCGGGCTCGCAATCGTCCGCAGGCTCTGGGACGCGGGGCTCGCGCACCGCGACATCAAGCCGTCCAACCTGCTCGTGCGTGGTCAGCGCGTGCTGCTCATCGACGTGGCATTCGCCGAGCTGCGGCCCACGCCGTGGCGGCAAGCCGTCGACCTCGCCAACATGATGCTCTGCCTGGCCCTGCGCAGCAGCCCGGAGCAGGTCTACCAGCGAGCGCTGGGTTATTTCACGCTTGCCGACATCGGCGAGGCGTTCGCCGCTGCGCGCGGCCTCGCACTGCCGTCGCAACTGCGGCGCGCGCTGCGCGCCGAGGGACGCGACCTGCACGCGGAGTTCGTCGCGCTACTCCCGACTCCGCCGCGACCGGTTCGGATCCAGCGGTGGAGCATGCGGCGGGTCGCTCTCTGGGCGTGCGTGGCATTCGGTGTGTTCCTGATCATCCAGAACAGGTCGTTCTTCACGCTGCAAGAACCAGAATCGGCCAATCTGGGCATGCCTGCGCTCGAGTGCAGCGAGTTGGCGCCGATGTGGCTTCAGGCTCAGGCCGTACCGTCGGCGTCGCTGCTGCCGTGCACCGGCACCCTTCCTCCCGGTTGGTCGTTAGCACGGGTTAACGTCCACCGCGGGGAAGCCAGGCTGACGTTCGACCACGACCGTGCCGGCGACAGCGCACTGGTCGCGCGACTCCGGGCGCGCTGCGACGTCGGCGAAGCCGTCGAGGTCCCCGCAGCCGACCCCCGGGTGACCCGCTTCCAACA
>DATBRJ010000271.1:0-6279 GCA_036560395.1 Actinomycetes bacterium
CGGTAGGACGAACGTGCACTCCGACAGGTTCGTCCACGCGGTGAAGCGCTCCATCTCGTCGGTGGAAAGACCGTCGGCGTCGAGGACGACCGCGACCGGGTTACCGGTGTACGGGCTCGTGGTGAAGACATCCACCTGCTGAAACGAGCGTGGCATCGCGTCAGTATTCCACCGCCGGCGAACCCGTCCGGGGTTCCGCCTCTCCGTATCTGTATGTCTCGAGCCACGTGCACTGCCCTGAGGTATGTCTCGAGCCACGTGCACAGCCCTGAGGTCGGCGGCGACCTCAACCAGGCATCACTCTGAGTACGTCGGCCCGCGGGGCCTAGCCGATGAGGGTCGCCTTCGCGCGTACCACACAGAACTCGTTTCCCTCAGGGTCGGCGAGTACAGTCCACGACTCGGCGCCGGTCTGCCCGATGTCCACCCTGCGTGCGCCGAGCGCGAGGATCCGCTCGACCTCGGCAGCTTGATCCCCGGAGCTGGGAGTGAGGTCGAGGTGGAGACGGTTCTTGACGGTCTTCTGGTCAGCTACAGGCATGAAGCAGATGCCCACCGGGGCAGTCTCGTCGGGGCCGATGACGACCTCCCGTTCGTGCTCGGACAAGATCTTCCAATCCAGCACCTGGACCCAGAACCGGGCGAGGCCCGTCAGATCATGCGCATCCACGACGATGTGATGCAGCGACACACCCACGACCGCCAGTGTGCCAGTCGCTGGAGAGCAGCTGATCACTCCATGGGGAGGTGTGCTACGGCTAGTGCCGCGAGAGGCGGGCGCGCTGCCACAACCCGCAAGAAGGGTCGCTGGTCGTCCTCGTGTCCAATGGCGTCGACGCCTCCTCGGCCCTCGGCCGCCGCTGTAGCGGGCGGAGGAGGCGGGGCTGCGCCCACCGGAGCGGAATAACCTGGATCGGGTGGCGGCCGGACAGTTGGTAGGTGCTGGCGGGCTCGGCGAGTGGTCCCGGATGTTGCGTGATCCCAGGCTGCAGGGCGTCGAGGCGCTGCAGGCGCATTTCGTGCGGTATCGGTACGCGCCGCATTGGCACGAGACGGTGTGCATCGCCGTTGTGCGTGGCGGTGCGGCGGCGTTCGACTGTGCTGGGCACCGCTACCTCGCGCCGGCGGGGAGCGTTTTCGTGATCCCGGCTGGAGAGATCCACACGGGCGAGCCGGCGGCGCCGGGTGGGCTGAACTATCGGGTGTTGTACGTCGATCCTGAGCGGATCGCCGACCTCATCGACAGTGAACGGGCGGCGCCGAAGCTGGATCCAGCCGACGTCGTTCACCGGCGTACCGCTGTCGGGTCACCACTTGTCTGGTTCCACCGCGCGATGGCAGGTGCTGCGACCTCCCTCGAGCGCGAACATGCGCTGCTGACCAGTGTCGCCGCGGTGGCGACAGAGTTCGGCGGCCTGGATCTGCGCGATGATCCGCCGCCGGAGCATCGGGCCGTCCGGCGGGCTCGCGATTATCTGCGCGCGCACGCCACCGATCCCGTGACGTTGCGGGAGCTGGCTGACGTGGCGGGCCTCAGTATGTACCGCCTCGCTCGCACGTTCGGTGCCCAGGTCGGGATACCGCCGCATGCCTACCAAGTGCAGCTGCGGGTGTTGCGGGCGAAGCGATTGCTCGAAGCCGGCCAGTCGATCGGTGAGACCGCGGTCAGCTGCGGCTTCTTTGACCAGGCGCACCTCACCAACCAGTTCAAGCGGCGGGTGGGTGTCACGCCGGGGGACTTCGTTCGCGGCATCGTGCGCTGAGGGCAAAAGTCGCCAAGACCTGGACGCTTCCGGCGGCGATACTGGCGGCATGACCGAGATCGGGTGCTACCTGCATGGCCTGTATCCGCGCTCGGAGGCACTGGTCGCCGCCACCAGAGACGTTGATCGAGGGCGGCAGCCGCCACGTGTCGTTGAGGCGCGGCGGGACGTCGATCGCGCCGAGATCGTCGCCTTGCAACGGGATGCCGGGCTTACCCTCGTCTCTTCCGGGTTCTTGTCCTGGGCCGATCTGTTCCGGCCGCTCGTCGACGCATGTCCTGGTCTGGCCACCGGCCCGCTGGTCCGCTGGTTCGACAACAACACCTTCGTGCGGACTCCGGTGGTGCGCGGTCCATTCGAGTTGGACCTGGATCTGTTCGCGGCAGAGCGGACCGACGTCGGACTGCTCCCCGGTCCGTACACGTTCTCCCGCATGGCCACCGATGCCGGCGACCGCGAGGCGCTGATGGCTGCGCTGGCGCGGGATCTGCTGCGTCCGGCCGCCGAGGAATTCGTCCGGCGAGGCGCGCAGCTCGTGCATCTTCAAGAACCGTGGGTGACCGCGCACGGCATCGACGATGAGAGCTGGCCGGCATTCGTCGCCGCGTTGCGGGTCATCGGGGATGGCTTGAGCGCGCAGCTCGTCGTCCACACCTACTTCGGTGACGCTGGACCGCTGATCGGGCGGCTCAGCCAGCTTCCGGTCAGCGCCGTCGGCGTCGACCTCACCGAGACCGACCTCGCCGCTCTCGCCGGGCCATGGCAGACCGGACTGCTGCTCGGCTGCCTCGACGGACGCTCGTCGCCTATCGAGGACGTCGACCTCACCGTTGCGCTGGCCGCGAAGATTCTCGAGGCGACACGTCCGCCGCTGCTCCTGTTGTCGTCCAGCTGCGATCTCGACCTGCTGCCACGGCCGCTGGCCGACCGCAAGGTCCATGTTTTGGGGGCGGCTACCCGGCAACTGCGCGAGGCGATCCCATGCTGACGCCGCTGACAACCCACGAGCTCGGCTCGCTGGCGAAGCCGGGGTGGCGAGTCAAGGCAGCCGCGGGGCGACCGCTGACCGACGGTGACGTCGACGACGCTCGGGAGTGGGGCGAGCGCCTAGGCGTCGACGGGTACGAACGCCTGGTCGATCTGCTGCGTGGATCGGACCTGTCGCGGTCCGAGCGCGTCGAGGTCAAGGAATGGTCGAGCCGGTACGGGCTGCGGCTCTTCGAGAGCGCCGGCTTGGACGTGGTGTTTGACGGCGAGCAGCAGCGCACCGAGATGTACGCGTGGGCGATCGCGCACGCGAATGGCTTCGAGTTCCGGGGCAGTGTGCGCAGCTTCGACAACAAGTACTACTCGAAGGCCGCGGTCGTCGGTCCCGTCTCGCTGAAGGCCCCGTTCCACAACGACGAGTACAAGTTGCTGCGCGAGGCGGCGCGGCGGCCGCTTAAGGTGCCGGTCACCGGCCCGTACACGCTCGCCGCGTGGTCGTTCGACGAACGCTATCGAGGCCAGGTGGACCTCGGTGAACCGCTGCCCGACCGACGACGACGGTACCGTGCCGCGCGGCGCGAGTTCGTGCTCGACCTTGCGCGCGATCTGGTTCGGCCGAACATCGAGGCGCTGCTAGCGCTCGGCGCGACCTGGATCCAGATCGATGAGCCGGCTGGCTCGACCGAGCCAAGCGAGATTGCGTTGATGGCTGAGGCGTACGACGCGTGCGTCAGTGCGCTTGACGGGACGTTCTCGACCCACCTCTGTTTCTCCGACTACGACCTGTTCTTCCCGACGCTCGAACAGATGACAGGGTGCCAGCAGTACGCGGTCGGTTTCGCGAATTACGACAGCCGTGATCTCGGTGTCCACGACGACGCGCGACCGGGTTATCACATCGTCCGCCGGTTCCGGGATCTACCCGGTCGACCGGCCCTCGGGCTTGGCGTGCTCGATATCCACACCGACTTCACCGAATCGCCCGAGCTCGTCCGTGATCGCATCCTCTACGCGGTTGAGGTCTTCGGCGGTCCCGACCGCATCCAGGTGATGCCTGACTGCGGGCTGCGCACCCGAACCTGGGACGTGGCCTATCGGAAGCTGCAGAACATGGTCGCCGGTGTATCCCTGGCCCGCACCGCGCTCGGCCTGTGAAACGCAAGGGATGGCCCGCATGCAACTCGACATCCAGAACTTCGATGCCGTTGAGGTCCGTGAGTTTCCGCGCGGTCGTTTCCAGTTGTGTCGCCTCGCGGGCCTGACGATCGGCCGGGCGCGGTACGAACCCGGCTGGCGCTGGTCGCGCGATGTGGGGGCGGCGGCGGGCACCGCGCTCTGCGAACTTGACCATGTCGGCGTGGTGGTGGTCGGTCGGGCCGCCGTACGGATGGCCGACGGCGAGGAGTTCATCATCTCGGCGGGGGACGCGTTTGCCATCCCAGCCGGTCATGACAGCTGGGTTCTCGGCGACGAACCGTATGAGTCCATCCACCTGCTCGGTGCCGACGACTATGCCGCCTCGTAACGCCGTGGTATCCGGGTCGGCTCCCACCAATGCAGCGCCCGCTCGCCAGATCGCTCGCAGAACCCCAGGGGTGGGTTGGCGCCTAGTTGACCGCCACTCTTCTTTGCCACGATCACACGCCAGGAGGTCGCACCCAGGCATTTCCGATGCACAGCGGTGAACGACTGACTCCGCCGACGACACGCGACTGAACGGCGGTGCGCTTCGCCTGAACGCTCCTCTCATTGAAGACGAAGAAAAACAACGCCTTGGCTCAACGACCGAGCAGACCCGGCGAGCTGCCGGGCCCGCGAGCCCAGGAGCTCAGCAAGAAGCTGCCGAGCGTGTGAGCACGGCGCGGCATCGAAGGATTGGACGTCGACGGAAGACGGTCGCCCCAGCGCCCAGGTCCACTGCGGCGCTCAGGAGAACACATGAAGCGCAACCGCATGGTGGGAGTGACGCCGACTCACTCCGCCGCGCGTTTCGAGCGGGAGGTGCTCCCGTACCTGGATCGGATCTATCCCGCAGCACTGCGCATGACCCGCAACCCAGCCGATGCCGAAGATCTCGTGCAGGAGACGTTCACCAAGGCGTACGCCTCGTTCCATCGGTTTGAGCCCGGCACGAACGTGAAGGCCTGGCTGTACCGCATCCTCACCAACACCTTCATCAGCACCTACCGGAAGCGGCAGCGTGAACTGCGATCGACGGCCGCGGGCGACCTAATGGACCGACCCACGTCCGCAGCCGAGCTCCCGTCCCACTCCGGGCTGACGTCGGCGGAAAGTGTGGCCTTGCAGCGGCTGCCAGACCCGGACATCCAGCACGCCCTCCACCGGCTACCGGAGGACTTTCGCATCGCGGTCTACCTCGCCGATGTCGAGGGCTACGCGTACAAGGAGATCGCGGACATCACCGGAGCGCCGGTCGGGACGGTGACCTCGCGGCTGCACCGCGGCCGCCGTCTGCTGCGCGACCTGCTCCAGGATTACGCTGCCACGCTCGGCATAGTCCCCACATGAGAGGCACGACTTCGCGCCTCAGGGCACGACTTCGCACCTCAGGGCACGACTTGGCGCCCTGATTGCATCGAGAAGACCGACATTTCGGACTGAAATTGATGCTCCGGGGAGCGAAGTCCAATGTCGCCTCCATGCCCAGCGAATACCTCATCGACAACGGCGGACCATGCGCGGCTCGGAGCTCTTGACCTTCGAGTTGGCTTGAAGGTTTACCGTCGGGATATGACAGCGACGTTGCGCATCTCGCAGCTGGCTGAGCGGTCCGGGTTCCGACCGTCTGCGCTGCGCTACTACGAGCAGGTCGGGCTGCTGGAAGCCGCGGAGCGGACGCCGGCCGGCTACCGGATGTACGAGGAGTCCGCCGTGCCTCGGCTCCAGTTCATCGATCGCGCGAAGCAGCTGGGGCTGCCGCTGGAGGAGATCCGTGAGCTGATCGCGGTTTGGGATGGCGGACAGTGTGTACATGTACGAGACCGGCTGGCTCGGCGGATCACCGCAAAGTCCGGTGAGGTACGGTCCCGGATCCGGGAGCTGACCGGCTTCGCCGCGCAGCTGGAGGCCGCCCGCGCCGAGCTGGCCGGCCCGGCTCCGGACGGGCCGTGCGGGCCCGGCTGCGGCTGCGCAGACGGGGCGGGAGCCTCATCGGAGCGAACGCGGACGCCCGAGGTGCTCACCCTGATGCCCCGCCGGCCGGGCCCGGGCCCCTCCGCGGATCCCGCCGTCAAGGTCTCGCCTGCAGTCGAAACCAGGCTCCAGACGCGGGTGCCGGTTGCGTGCACGCTTGACAGCGCGGACCAGCTCGGTCGCCTGGACGCGTGGAGCGAGCTGCTCACCGAAGTGACCGGGAGGGAACGCCTCGATGGCGGTGTGCGGCTGACATTCCCTCCGAGCCCGGTCCTCGCCGGTCGGTTGGGTGAGCTAGCTGCTCGGGAGCAGGCTTGCTGTGCGTTCTTCACATTCGCGCTGCGGCTGGACGCGGATGGGTTGAGGTTCGACGTGA
>DATBRJ010000272.1:0-3333 GCA_036560395.1 Actinomycetes bacterium
GGCGCTACCAATGGCGGCGGCGGAGAAGATCCGCGGCTCCTCGCGGATGGCCAGCCAGAGGATCGACAGTCCCTTGCGCAGGACCCCGCGGTCCGCCCGCTGCTCCACCGCTACCTCCTCCTCACTGTTCCCCAGCCTGCCACGATCACCCACTCCCCTGTCACATGCATTCCGGCTGGACGCAACTTACCTTGGGCAGCGTCAACAAGATCCGCCGTTCGGGTGGACGCGGTTCATTCACGGGCCGCGCCGCCGACGTCCAACCTGGCCGAGGCTGCGAAGTTCCGAGGCCGAGCAGCTGAAAGCCCGGTCCGCGTGACTCATGGGACCGGGCTTTCAAATCTCTGCTAGGCTTCCCGCTTCGGCTGAGGCTGGGACGCTGTGACCCCCTGTCCAGCGCCCCAGCCCGCCTCCTCCCCCCGCGGGGCCTTAATCCCCAGAGAACTACGGTGGACACTCGTCCCCTGCCATCTCGCTGTGCAGGTTGGTGCAGGTCGTCTGGTACTGGTCCTTGACGATGAGCCCGAAGACGAAGACCAGCGTCACAATCACTGCCGCCACGGCCGCGATCATCAGGCCATACTCGATGCTGGACGCCCCAACCTCACCAACTGGCTGGACTCGGGCAGGAGAGCCCTTCACGACTGACTAGGGGCAGGTTTGGGCCGACGCGTCGTGCGCGTTCAGCTCGTCACAGGTGTCCTGGAATCCATTCTTAACGAAGACTCCGATAGCGAAAGCCAGACCGATAATGACGGCTGCGATCGCCGCGACGAGTAAGCCGTACTCAACGCCGGACGCACCTTCGTCGTCCCGGCGCCGGGCCAGTACTGCCTTGAAGTATTCGATCATTGCTGGGAGACCTCCCCGAATTCCTTTGTCCGAGGCCTCTCAGCGGCCCGCGGTGTCAGGAAGTGAGGCTTCCGCACGGGAAGGTTGTCCCAACATCGCGTATGCGGTCAGATCTTGCGTCCGCCAGCAGTCATAGGCGGGTCCACCATTTGGTGGATGGCCAGCCGCGCATTGCCTGAGCGCCGCCCTATTCAGGTGCTTCGGCGGACAGCAGCCCCAGCTTCAGCGCCGTCATCAGCGCCTGGGCACGGTTCTGGGCGCCGAGCTTCTCGTACAGCTTCATCACATGGGTCTTCGCGGTCGACGAGCTGATGTAAAGCTGCTTAGCGATCACAGGTACCGCATGACCGTCGGCCAGCAACTGCAGCACCTGCTGCTCGCGCGGGCTGAGGCGCGGCCCGGCCGGATTAAGCCGTCGCTGCATGGCGCCCGCCAGGTCATTGGCGGTGAAGGCTGCCGGTGTCTCAGCGGCCAGCCTGGCGGCGGCCATGACCTCCGCAGCGGACGCGTCCTTGACGACGAAGGCCGACGCGCCGGACTCCAGCGCGGCAAGCAGCTGATCGTCACCCGCGAACATCGTCAGGACGACGATGCCCATAGTGGCGCCCTCGGCCCGCAACGTCCGCACGGCCTCGAGACCGTTGCCGTCCGGGAGGCGTACATCCACGATCGCGACATCTGGCTGCCGCTCCCGAACGACGGCGAGCCCGTCGCTCATCGTTGCGGCCTGGCCGACCACGTCGAAGTCGGGGCTGCGCCCGAAAGCATGAGACAAGCCCTGCCGGATGAGCTCGTGATCGTCGATCAGCACGACGCGGATGGTCATTCTTCACTCACTTCCGTCGTATGGTCCGGCATCAGCTTCTCCGCGCCGGCGTGCCGACGCTGGGCACGAGGCGCGGGGAGCCGATCCGTGCTCGACCGTGGCCGGGGCGGCCCAACCTGCACATCGACCCGGGTGCCGCCCTCGGGCCGCGGCTCTATGGTCAACCGCGCCGGTATCCGCTCCGCCCGCTCATGCATGATCGAACGGCCGTATCCCCCCGCCCGCCCGGGGCCGATGCCGATCCCGTCATCTTCGATGATCAGCTCAGCCCGAGGCGGTGCGACCGTGCAGGTGACCCACATGGTCTCCGACCTCGCGTGGCGACGCACGTTGGCAATCGCCTCCTGAGCTATGCGCAGCAGCTCCGCCTCGGTCTGCGCGGGCAGTCGAATCGGCGACTCGTCAAGGATGAGATGGACAGTAAGGCTGCTGGTCGCGCCGACCGTACGCACGTATTCCGCCAGCGCCGCCCCGAGGCCGCCGTGCCGGTCCACGTCTGTGCGCAGCTCGAAGATCGACATCCTCACCTCGGTGAGCAGTCCAGACATCGTCTTGCGCAGCTCGGTGAGGCTCTTCACCAGCTGTTCGTCACCCTGCTCCCTGGCTTGCTCGGCCAGATCGTCGATCGCATAGCCGAGCCCGGCGAGTTCCTGCGCAACGCCGTCATGGATCTCTCGCGACAGCCGCCGTCGCTCCTCGACCGTCGCCAGCTCGCGCACCTTGTCGAACATCAGGGCGGTCGCCAACCGTACGGCGTTCGATTTCGCTGCCCGCACCGCGCGTCCCGCGGCGTCCTCATCGATCGCGTACGCCTGCCCGGCCTCGAGCGCCACGACTCCGATGGAATGGTCGGCGACCACGAGCGGTATCGCGAGGCTGCGGCGGGGCTCCCGCTTGCCGTGGGCGCGGCGGACACCCGTTGGTCGTAACTGCGGTGTCCTGCTCCGCCACGCCTCTGCGACCGGGCCTGAGCCAACACTCGCCGTATCCCAGTCGAGCCGCTCTGTGCCGCGGTGGGCCACGGGCACGAGCAGCTCCCCACCGACATCGATGAGCACGGCGGCCTCGCCGACGCGAATCGTGCCACCACGCTCTGCGGCCTTCAGGACGTTGCCCAGCAGTACATCCGCTGCGGCGACCGGATCGAGAGCGCCGGGCAATCGAGTGGTGATCGCATAGAGCTGCTCGAGCAGGCGGTGCGCCTGGTAATACTGAGTTCCCTCGTGATCGCGGATCCGAAGGTTGCCCACCCAGGCGGCAAGCAGCCCGACGACCAGGGAGATCACCAAGAACTGGGCGGCAAGCGTGCTGAATTCAGCGATCGACTCCACCATGGCCCGGTCTGCGCTCGCCGCGATCCCCTGCGCGACCACGAGCCCTAAGGCAGCGATCCCGCTGACGGTGACCGCGCCCGGCATCAGGGCGGTCATGCCCGCGGCGAAGACCGGGGCGACGACATAAGGCATGAGCGGGCTGTGGGCGCCGCCCGTGTAGATGACGCCGAACGCCCAGACGAGGGCCTCGATGCTGTACGCGAAGGTGGCGGCAGGCCCGCGGACCCGCATCGCCGCGGCCGTCGCCGCGATCGCTGCCAGGGCAACCAGCCAGACAATCGCGAGGTATTCCCCGGCGGCCAGGGCCAGCGGTAGACAGAC
>DATBRJ010000273.1:0-4131 GCA_036560395.1 Actinomycetes bacterium
CGCCGTCACGGGCGATGGCGCGGATCTGCTCGACCGCCGAAACGATCGCCTCCGAGCCCTTGTCGCCTGCCCTGATGGGGACGACCACCTGGAAGGCCGCGCCGTCCTTGGCCGGGATCGGGCCGACGACCTGGCCGCCGAGGTTGTCGATCCCGGTGAAACGCCGCACGTCGCCGGCGACCTTGGCCTGGTCGGCCGTGCTGGCCGCGCCGCCGCGCTCGTACACCACCAGCGCGGGGACGGTGTCGCCGGGGGTGAACCGCTTGGCCAGGTCGACCACCCGGGTGGACTCCGCGTTGTTGGGCAGGGCGTCGGCCGGGTCGTTCTTCTCGACGCCTTGCAACTTGCCGGCGAGCGGCCCGGCCACCACGAACACGACCAGCCACGCGGCGAGGACCGCCCATTTCGTCCAGCGCCCGCACGGAATCCTGGCGATGCTACGCATTCGGTTCACGCCCCCTGATGTCGTTGAGCTGCTGAGGACTCGGCTGGCCGAGCCGCGCGGCCGGGACGGTCCGTGTGCTCGGCGTCGACGTGAGGCTGATCACCTCGTGGCCGCGCAACGCCTCCAGGAATGGCTGAAAGCTGCCCAGGACAAGGCAGCGCAGGGTCGCACCGTCAACCTCTACCTCGCTGACTCCCGATGCGCGCTGGATCGCTCGGACGGGAGGGGTGCCGACGAAACCGACCTCCACCCGCTGTACCGGTAGCTTCTTGGTCATGCTCGTGAGCCTAGGCAGCAGGCCGAGCGCTGACATCGGTGGGATCACCGATGCGGTACCTAGCCGACCGGTCTCGGTGGCGTGCCGCCCGTGTTAGCCTCGTCGTCACGATGGCCAGATCCACGCGACGGCCGGGCAACCTGCCGGCCGAGGCGTCGAGCTTCATCGGCCGCCGCCGCGAGCTTGCAGAACTTCGCAAAAAGCTGGCCGCGGCCCGCCTGGTCTGCCTTGCCGGGCCAGGCGGTGTCGGCAAGACCCGCCTGGCGGTTCGGGGTGCGACCGATCTCGCACGCGGCTTCGCGGGCGGTGCATGGATGGTCGAACTCGCGCAAGTTCAGGACCCCGCATTGGTCGGCAACGCCGTCATGGCAGCGCTGGACCTGCGCGACCAGACCGCGACCGAGCCGGTGCCGCTGCTGCGCTCCTACCTGCAGGACAAGGAGCTCCTGCTGGTGGTGGACAACTGCGAGCACCTGCTCGAAGCAGCCGCTCAGCTGGTCACCGAGGTCATCCGAGCCGCGCCCGGTGTCCGAGTGATCGCCACCAGCCGCGAGCCGTTGTCGGTGTCGGGTGAGCACGTGGTCCCCGTCCCGCCGCTCGACCTGCCCGCAGCTGCCGCTGCCGAGCCACTTGCTCGGCTGCGACAGAACGAGGCGGTCCTGCTCTTTACGGAGCGGGCGGTGGCGGCATCGGGCAACTTCGAGCTGACCGCCTCCAACCAGGCGGCCGTCGTGGATCTGTGCCGCCGGCTCGACGGTCTGCCGCTGGCGATCGAGCTCGCGGCGGTCAGAACGCGAGTCCTTACCGCGGAGCAGATCCTCGACCGCCTGACCGACCGGTTCAGTCTGCTGACGGGAGGAAGCCGCGCTGCGCTACCTCGTCATCAAACGCTGCGAACCACGATCGACTGGAGCCACGATCTGCTGGAGGCAGCCGAGCGGGCGCTGCTTCGGCGGTTAGGCGTGTTCGCGGGCAGGTTCACCCTGGAGGACGTCGAGTGGGTCTGTACGTCTGACGACGTGCCCGCGGCACGCGCATTGGACCTGCTGGCATCGCTGGTCGACAAGTCCCTGGTGATGCGAGAGGACGCCAAGGGCCGCGCCTGCTATCGGCTGCACGAGACGATGCGCGAATACACCCGTCTCAAGCTCCGGGAGGCCGGCGAGGAGGACGTTGTCGAACTGCGCTGCGCCGACTACTACGTGTCCAGGTGTCAGCGGGCTGCAGAGCAACCCGCCCGGTATGAGCTTCCCGGGTGGCTCGAATGGATGGAGCTGGAGATCGACAACATCCGATCGGTGCTTCGGCGATGCCTGATTCGCGCGGACTTCCCACGCGGGATCGATCTTGCCTGCTCCATCGGTTGGTATTGGATCACGCGCGCCACCTCTGAGGGTGTCAGGTGGCTCGATGAGCTGCTCGCGTCAGGACCTGGCAGGCCGGCGCTGGGAGGGTTGCCGTACTTCTTACGTGGCTTTTTGGCCGTGCTGCAGAGCGATCCGACAGCCGCCAGGCCAGCGCTTGCACGAGCCGTGATGGTGGCTCGGGACGCAGGACAGCTCCGTCTGCTTGCGGAATCGCTGGCCATCGGATCGGTCGCCGCGAACCTGGCCGGTGATCGCACGTCTGCCAGGCGGCTGCTCGATGAGAGCCAGGTCGTGGCCGAGGGCATCGATGACACCGCCGCCACGCTCGCGTTCCTCCAGGCTCGAGCCCTCAACGGTCTCTTCGAGGGCGATCTCGACACGGTCAGAGCCTCGTCATCAGACGGCGTGCGTCTCAGCCGACAGACAGGTGACACCTACGGTCTGGAGATGCTGCTGATCAACTTGGGCAGCGCCGCGCTGCTGGCAGGCGAGCTTGATCAGGCACAACCGCTCTTCGCAGAAGCGTTGCGGATTAGTCACGAGATCGACGATCGGGTGGCACAGTACCTCCTGCTCGACTTGTTGGGTTGCCATGCCGCCGGCGCTGGCCGGGTGCGGCGCGCGGCGCAGCTGCTGGGAGCCGCTGAAGCGGTGCGAACCGGGGTTGGCGCAACCCTTATCCCAACCGTTGCTCCTCTTGTGGCCGGGGCCGAAGCGTCGGCGATCGCAGCGCTTGGGGCGTCAAGCTTCGAGGCCGAGTTCAACGCCGGAAAGCGCCTGAGCCGGGACGCCGCAATCGCAACGGCGCTTGGCGAGCCGGCTCATGTCGTCGCCGCGACTCCAGACGATGCGAGCGTGGCGCCGCTCGCAAAGCGGGAAGCCGACGTCGCACGGTTGGTCGCCGAGGGTCTGAGCAACAAGCAGATCGGAGCGCGCCTGTTCATCTCCGAGCGGACCGTCGACAGCCACGTCCGCAGCATCCTCAACAAGCTCGGGTTCAACTCACGAGCCCAGATCGCCGGCTGGATGGCATCGTCAAATCAGTAGCGCCCCGGCGAGCCAAGGCGCTGTCGATCGCGGGACGGGGCCCCATCGGATTCCGGGCCAGGGCTTGTCGGTGTGAGGCGTAGGATGCGCAACGTCGTACGTGCCCTCTGAGCTGCCGGTTCGCTCGACCATCGCGGTAGGATGACGCCTTCGCTGACCCCTGACCCGGCTCGGAGGCTACCTGCGTGCCGTCGAAGCTCGCCTACCTGACGCTCTGCCGCTCCATCCAACTGCTGGTCCTGCTGGCCCGCGGCGACAGTGCCAAGGACCTGGAGATCCTGGTCCTGCGCCACCAACTCGCCGTCCTGCGCCGCCAAGTCGCACGCTATAGCCGCGTCGCCACGTGGGCGGCGCGGCCAAGCAATGCTTGCGTCAACAAGCACCGAAGATCTCACGCCATTTAGCGCTGAAGGTCACACCAGGTCGATGGCAATGCTATCGCAGAAAGTCACTCCCCTTCTGCGACAAGCTGCTTCAGCCTGGCGGGACGACAACGCAGGTCTCGAAGCTGTGCCGCGGCCTCACAATGCTGAACAAGCTATCCCGCCGGCCCGGCACTCGGCGGGTCCTGGTCCAGGCCGAGCCGGCTGGCAAGTTCCTCGAAGCTGACCGCGATACCGGGCTCGCCGGCGCGCACGCGCTCGAGCAGGGCGGCCTGCTCGGCGTCGGCGGCCGCCTCCTCCCGCTCGCTTGCGAGCAGGTCACGCACCCACGCGGGCGCTGATCCAGCGGTGCTGCCACGGCGGCAGTATCCCACAGGGCGGGCACAACACTGCGCCGGATACCGGAGCAGCCCACTACCATCACCCATGGCCGCATAACCCCGGGGTCCACGTCCTGGGGGAGGTCCACACCTTTGCCGCCAATCAGTAGCATAAGTCTCGATAATCCATATAACGACCTCTTGACCCTTATGTAGCCTGGACCGAATGCAGATTCGCCCAAGTGCCCTGGCGCGTGCTGGCATCCTTGGCCTGCTCGCCGGTTGGCTCGCC
>DATBRJ010000274.1:0-2745 GCA_036560395.1 Actinomycetes bacterium
GACACGGAAGAGGACGGAGGTTCAACTCCTCCCGCGCCCACCATATCCCCCTTTGAGCAGGGCTTTTCTCAGCTGCTGCGCGACGGTTGGATGGGATCGGTTGTTGAGGGAGGGCTCAGCGGTCAGGAGAGCCCGTAAAAGGGACTTGGGTGTCGGGTTGAGGAGCATGGTGTAGTTGGGGCTGGGCTGCCGAACAGGTGAGGATCGCGCCATGCCAACCATCGTCCGCCGCGCTGCGGCACAGCGCGAACGCGACCGGCTCCAGTCGCGTCGGCTGCGCGCCGCCGAGGTCGCTCGCGGCGACGAACGGCTCGACCGCCGCGTCGTCGACCTTGTCCTTGACGACCTTGCAGGCGCCGACCTTGGCCTGGCCGCGGCGCCGCATGGCGCCTCGTTCCGCGAGTGGCGCTCGGTAGCGTGGAAAGTCCTGCTCAGAGCCACCTTCTTCCCACGCGATCGCCATGTGGGGACTCCAGGCTTGCCGGTCCAGGCGGGCCATCGTCGGCCCACCCGCTATGCGAGCTCTGCCTGGGTTGCCACGTCGACTCCCCAGAACGACGAGTGGCGGAAGGAGAGCTCCAGGGCGTCGCCGCGACGGCGCGCCTCGCGGAGCAACTCGACCATGACCCGTTCGTCCTCGGGCATCGGCTCGTACATGGGCACGTGCAGGGTGATCTCCGCCTCGAACCTCGCGAAGAAAAGTGAATGCTGTGGAGGCGCGTTATCCCGACGGCGATCGGGATCTGCGGGCCGGCAAGCGGCTCGTCGGCGACGAGCCGGCGCTCCCACGCGTAGAGCGCCCGGGTCGGGTCGATCGGGAGCATGTCGCTGTCGCCAAACGCAGCATCGCCGTCGGGACCCTTGCGGTCGATGACTGCCCGGAGCTCGAAATGCAGCGTCGGGGTTTCGGGCACGGCTGAGACCTGGGCGATCGGCTCGCCCTCGCGGACGAAGTCCCCCTCCGTGACCTGCACCTCGGTGATGTGGTTGTAGTTGGTGACGAAGCCCAGCCCTCGGGGATGATGATCGATGCTGACGTTGGCAGTGTCTCCGCCCGGTTGGATCTCGACCTTCACGACGCGCCCGCTGTAGGCGGCGTAGACACAGTTCCCCGCCGCGGAGGCGAGGTCGACGGCCTGGTGTAGTCCGTTGGAGAACTGGACGTCCCGGCCTGTTGGGTTCGAGGGATCGTCGGCAGGGATGACCTGGGTCGTGGTGCACGGCGGCGCGCTCGGAAGCTGTCTGCGTCGCAGCGAGTCGAAGCGCCCATTCTCCAGGCGCAGCTGGAGCGGCAGCTCGAGCGGCGGGCTGAACAACCAGGATTGGTGGGTGACTGGAACGAGCGGCACAAATCACCTCACACGTTCAGGGGGAGATGACGACGTGGACGTCATAACAGACTGTCCAGCATGTGGCGATCGGCACGAAGGGTGTACCGGCGTCGCGGGCTTCCAACAGCGAAGCACTTCGTCTGGGTTATGATACTAACCGGACTTGGGGTGTCGGTTGATGGTCATAAGGTAAACGCTGCCTGGCCTTGTCGTCCTTCGGAAGATCCCATGTCATCCCGAGCACCGTCGATGCTGGCAGGTCAGCGGTACGAGGTCGAAGGCGAGCGCCCCAAAGCAGGTCATCGCAGACCACCAGTTGCGACACGTACTGGTCGTCGATCACCGGCACGCCCAGCTCGGCGGCCTTGGGCAGCCAGGGTGCGCAGGATCGCCCGGCCGGTCCAGTTACTGGATAGCCTGACCTCAACCTATGCGGGCTGCCATGTCATTGACCATACTTCGTGCTGTTCGGTGTAGGAACCGGTCGCTGCCGTCAGCCCGATCCACGCCGTACCGTTCGCGAGTCGTAGTTTTGTGGCCAGATTGACCGGAACGGTCAGTACAGGGGTATCTTGGTCATCTAGATAAATGTCGAGCTGGCTGGACATATATTTGATGCGAGCGGTGTGCGGGCGGCCATCTTTGAGGTTGGGACTGTTGTAGAGCCTGCCAATTCGAAACTTCTCGTCGGCCCTATTGGATCGTTCTCCACGAGTGTGTACGCCGATGTGATGGCTATCTGGGTCACCGACCTGGACCATCGGGGGTGTCTTAACTGGTGTTTGCGAGGTATCAAATTCCACCGCAAGGCTATTTGGGATCCCGTCGTAACCAATCCCCCCGCCCCTAATGCCAAGGCTGGAGCCGCTGTGGTTCTGAATGACGAACGCGATGCCATCTGCCCCGCCCCCAATACGGGGATCAGTGATCTGGAAGTGGAAGGTTGCGGTGAACGGCTGCTGCACGTTCTTTCTGTCGGTGCTCCAGGCCGCACCGTTCTGATCGATCGCAGCAGATGTCAGGCGCACCCTATCGCCTTGCGTGACGGCATCACCGACCAGACGAAGCTTGACGAACTGGGACGGGTGAGGCTTGGTCACCGACGGTGAGGTGTTTGGTGGGCCTCTCGAGCCGCCGCTGCCAGCAACGACTGCGATGATGGCCACCAGTCCAGCGACGATGACTAGGACACCCCAGACGACGGGACGTTGCCACCACGCTGGACCCCCTGCCGGGCGGGTGCCCGCTGGACCTCTCGTTGCTCGCTTGGCGCCCCCGCCTACCTTCCGCGGCGCTGGCGCTGGCGGCGGTGCGGTGATCGGCGGTGCGGTGATCGGCGGCTGATCGGCCACCGGCACGGCGCTGCCGCGCGGATACCTGGCCGCCTCGGCGAGGGTCTTGTCCAGCACCTTGA
>DATBRJ010000275.1:0-2832 GCA_036560395.1 Actinomycetes bacterium
CGTGCAGGTGTTCCTGGCGCTGTGGATGTACCGCAAGATCCCGGCTTTGGGACGCCCGACGAAGACTGTCCGCCGTACGCATCGGACGATCGGGTTTCTTGCATTCGCGCTGAGCCTTCCCGTCGCCGTGCATTGCATCCAGGCGTACGGCGTGGAGCTGCACAGCGGTAGCCGCGCGGCCTTACACACCCTTGCCGGCTGCTTCTTCTACGGCGCATTTGTGGCCAAGGTGCTGGTCGTACGCTCGCGTCAGCTACCGGGGTGGGCGCTGCCCATCGCTGGCGGGCTGGTAGCACTGACCCTCGTCACACTGTGGTACTCGGCCGGTCTCTGGGTCTTCCACAATTACTCGGTGCCGGGTCTTCACTAGCCGACGGTGATGTCCATCTCCATCCCCCTGTCCTTGTGGCTGTCGACTGGGCAGTAGAGCTCGTACTTGCCTGACTGCAACGTCACGGTCAGCGATCCAGAGGCGCCGGGCGCGAGGCTGCCGGTCTGCTGCTCCTCGATGCCGGGTCCCTCGATTTCCAGCGCATGCGTGGTGCCGCCGTCGTTCTCGGCCGTGAACGTGTACGTACCCGGGCTGAACGTTGACTGCGAGAGCTCGAGCTTGTACTCCGTCTCTTTGACCGTGACCGTGGTGCCTTTAGCTGCTGGCGAGGATGAGGAGGTCGACGCCGACGGAGTGGTCGGCGATGCGGTACTGCTCGTCGACTCGTCGGAGGAGTTCCCGCATGCAACGAGGACGGTGAGGGCACCCAGCACGGCACCCGTCCGCGCTAAGAAGCGTCTGATCGTCATGGTCTCTCCCATCGGATACGTGCCGCTTCTTGCGGCCTGCGCAGCTCCGTATTCCGTACACACGTAGACGGGGTGGCCTGAGTTCAGGTCCCGAGCCGGCGGCATTCCGAATAGGCGATGAGCGGGACAACATCAACGGATCACTTGGCCGTACCGCTTCGTCCGGGCTACGCGTAGGGCCGCCGCGTCGACTGGCGCCACACGTCGGCTGGGACCGCCGGCTGTTCGGGTGCGGCGGCCCAGCTGCGTCTGGTGTACCGGCCCGCCGGCAGCTAGCCTTCGCTGACCACCCGGAGGCCGCAGACCTCCGGCCAAGCGCTGGGGTTCTCGCCCGCCTCGGGTGCCCGGCCGATGACGAGCACCAGGCGATCCGTAAAACCACCCGTGAAAGCACGCTGAACGTAGAGCACCTCTGGCGTGACCCGGAGAAAACTGTCCGTGTCGGGCGGTTGAGGCGGGTCGCCGCGCATCGAGTCGATGAGGAACCGCGTTTCGGCGGAGATGCATGTCCATCGGCCGATGTACTCCGCGGTGATCGGCGCCAGGATGATGTCCGCGTCGATGCCTGCGGCTTGCAGTTCGGCTTCCATCTGCGCTTCGGAGGCGGCGGCGTCGGTGATGCGCACCTGGATCCAGTCGCCGTCCTGCTCGATGGCGAACGCGGGCGAGGTGCCACCGGGTAGGGATGTCGCGAGCAGGGTGGCGGCGAGCACCGCCGGGACCAGCGCGAGGGCCGCGCGCCGGCGGCGGACGATGCGCCGCTGCCGCTGCCGGACTCCGGTGACGAGGTCCTGGCGCAGGTGGGTGAGGTAGGGGATGTCGGTCATGTTGGCTCCAGCGTGGGTCATGTTGGCTCTAGCAGGCTGGCGAGCTGGCGGAGCCCACGGCTGACCCGTACGCGCGCGGCTGCTTCGGTGCAGCCGAGTCGCCGGGCCACCTCCGCGAACGGAAGCTCCTCGGTGACGCGGAGCGCGACCGCTCGCGCCGTGCCCGGGGGGAGCTGCTCGAGCGCCGCCGACAGCCTCGGGCGGATGGCGGCCAGGTCGGCGAGCTCCTCGATGCGGGCCAGCGACGCGTCGTCAAGCGCGATCCGCTCGACGTGTAGTCGTCGGCGGGCGCGGTCATCGATCCGCTGTCGCCGCAAGGCGCGGTGGAGCTGATGGCGCGCGATGCCCAGCAGCCAGGCGAAGGCCGGCGGGCCGGTGTCACGGTAGCGGCGGCGGGCGGCGAAGGCCGCGGCGAACGTTTCCGCGGTGAGGTCGGCAGCCTCCTGCGCGTCCCACGTCCGGCGGGCGAAGTAGGTAAGCAGCCGCTCTGCGTGCCGGTCATAGAAGATCCCGAACGCCTCGGGATCACGAGCGGAGCCGGCAAGCAGTTCGGCGTCGGTTCGGTCCATCACTAGTGATATGCCACTGCCCGACCAGCCGTTACGGCTCCGTCAGCGCCGGTGCTGGGGCGGGGGTACGTGGCCCACCCGCTGCCGTCCAACGAACTGGTCACGTGGCGTGCTCTGCATCTCGCGCGCCGTCCCGCCGCTCAGGGCCACGCGAGAAGCGGGTCGTGGGAATGGGCCGCCGCGTGACCGTGCGCACGGCAACGTTTGGGTCCGTCGCGCACCCGGGCCGCGGTCCATCCCGAGAGGCCATACGCGGATTTGAGAGCGGCGGGCCGCCGTCGGCGGCACCCACGGTGACACCCTGCGGGAGAGCCAATCCCAACGACGGACCCGGGCGGCCAATAGCGCAGACGGCTCAGTAGGGAAGGCGTCGGCCGGAGGGGGTGCGAAGATCGAGCTCATAGACGGTCGTCCGCTTGATCGGCTTCCGGATTTGGATCTGACGCATCGCGGGTCACCCCCTTGTTGGTCTCGGGCTGCCACTTGAGAGCGGCGATCTGCCGGCACGTGGTCGGTACGCTCCGCTCGTGAGTGGCGGCACATCATGCGGCAAGCGCTGCCAGGGACCGGCGAACGTAGTTGCGGCCGGTGCCGGCGATCACGCGCGCGCCGCAGTAGCACTCGACGTCGAGCAG
>DATBRJ010000276.1:0-5210 GCA_036560395.1 Actinomycetes bacterium
GCCTCGATGGATGATCTTGTACGTCAGGTAACAGCGCTGGTTCCGCTGGTCGAGGACGGCACTGTTGCCGGCATTCACCTCGAGGGGCCGTACATCAGCCCGGCCAGACGCGGCGCACACGACCCGGCCGTCCTGCGGGAGCCGAGCCTCGACGAGCTGGACCGGCTGCTTGATGCCAGTCACGGAACGATCCGGATGATCACGCTGGCACCCGAACTGCCTGGCGCGCTGCCGTTCATCGAGAAGGCCACCGTTCGTGGTGTCGTCGCGGCAATCGGCCATACGGACGCGACGTACGCGCAAACCAGGGACGGCATCGCGGCCGGCGCACGGGTAGGCACCCACCTGTTCAATGCGATGCGCGGCATCCACCATCGGGAGCCGGGTCCGATCCCCGCCCTGATAGAGGCGCCAGAAGTCATCGTGGAATTGATCAACGACGGAGTCCACGTGCACGAGGCAGTAGCGCGGCTTGTCGCGAACGGCGTCGGACTCGACCGCCTGGCGCTGGTCACCGACGCGATGGCCGCCACGGGCGTCGGGGACGGCACTTACCAGCTGGGTTCGATGGCGGTACGGGTCGAAAACGGGGTGGCCCGGCTGGCCGGCGGGGGAGCCATCGCAGGTTCGACCCTCACCATGGACGCCGCGTTCCGCCGCTCGTTGAACTCTGTGGGACTGCCGCTCGCCGCAGCGGCCCGGGCAGCCGCTACCGCGCCGAGCCGCGCTCTCGGACTCGAGGCACAAATCGGCGCGATTGCCAACGGCCTGCGGGCAGATCTGGTGGTTCTCAACGCCGACCTTACTGTCGCCCGGGTCATGCGGGCCGGTCGATGGGTGTCGTCATCTGGACCGGCGAGCTAGGTCCGATCGGGTAGACAGGGAGAGTGATCGGCTTTCTCAGCGACTTCGGTCATGCCGACCCTTATGTCGGCATCTGCCACGGGGTGATGGCACGATTCGCCCCGGACGAGCGGGTTGTAGACATCTGCCACGAGGTGCCGCGGGGCGATGTTCGGACCGGAGCTGCGATGCTCGCGCAGGCGGTGCCCTACCTGCCTGACGGGGTGTACGTCGCCGTGGTGGATCCTGGTGTCGGCACCGGTCGGCGCGGCGTGGTGATCTCCGCCGGTCATTCCGTACTCGTCGGCCCGGACAACGGGTTGCTCCTCTGGGCTGTGAACGTGCTCGGCGGGCCGACCGAGGCGTACGAGATCACCAACCATCACCTGATGATCACCCCGGTCTCCCACACCTTCCACGGCAGAGACGTCTTCTCCCCCGTTGCCGCCCGGCTGGCGACCGGCACTCCGCCGACCGCGGTGGGTCCGCGGATCGCCCCTGAGGAGCTGGTCAGGCTGCCTGACCCGGTCGTGGAGGTGGATGCGGATGGACTGCAGGCAGAGGTCATCAGCATTGACAGGTACGGCAACGTGCAGACTGCGGCAACGGCGACACAGCTACGGTCCGCGCTGGAGGTCCGCACAGCCGGCCAGCCGATTCTCGTCGGCACGGTCAAGGCGAGCTACGGCGAGACCTTCGGCAGCGTCGCGCTGGGCGAAGTGGTCGTGTTCGAGGATTCTGCGGGTTTGATCGCGATCGCCGTCAATGGCGGTGACGCCCAGGCGCTTCTGCGCGCCGAAGCCGGCTCATCGATTCGGCTGCGCCCCGGCTGACCGCAGCTTGTCCGGGGACCTGGTCGGGCCACCTCCGGCCCGTTCGAGGATCGAGAGCGACGGGCAGGGCGACACCGGCAGCCCTACCCGTCGCTGACCCGGGTTCGCCGTTGGGCTAGGTGAAGATGCTGACACCGGCGGGACCGACGAGCAGGCCGACAATGATGAGGATGATGCCGGTCAGGACGGCCCCTCGGACGAGGGTGACGATCCCCCATATGACGAGGACCACGGCTATGAGCCAAAGGATCCTTTCCATGGCCGGTTGATGCCCGCAGCGCAGAATCGAAACATCCGCCCGGTATCGCCTGGCCCATTCACCGACCCGCAGCGCCTGGCCGGTGCTACCTGGCCTGTGCCATCTGGCCAGCCTTGCCTGGCCCAGGCCGGCGAGACGCTAACGATCGGCCACAAAACGAAGAACGGACCAGGCGGCAAGCGTCGCGTCCTTCTGATCGCGCTGCCACGGCGGGCCAACTCGCCGACCGAGGTCGGCGAGTTCGTCAGTTATTACCTGCGGGGTAAGTCCCACCGCGGCCGCGGTGGTTGCCGGCAAGTCGGCTGGCAAGAACTGGTAGACGCGTAGCCCGACAGCGTCCGCGCCATCTTGCAGCGCACCGCGATAGAGATCTCCTTCGGCCGCATGCATGAGCTGATGCGAGGCCAGAATCTGGTCCAGCCCCTCTGGCACGGCCGGTTGCCAGGCCACGACACCAACGCCGAGAACGTCTCCGAGAACCCCGGTCACCTCTTCGAGTACTGCTATCGCGGCATCGCAAGCGTCGCTTCTTACCCTGCCGATCATCTCCGCGGCCTCCTCGGCCGGCAATGCGGCAGCAGCATGAAAGACCTGACGAGGCAGTTTCTCGTCAAGCAGGGCAGCCCGGCGGCGATCCACCACTTCGACGCGGCCGCCATTGTCGGCAACAGCCACCATCGCGGCCCACCCGGTATGCGGCCGGAAGCCGAGCGCCACTGGCGCGGCCGATCGTTGCGCAGCGACTCCCTCCGAGAGGGCGACCCGAGTGGGGCCCCCAGGCTCAGACGGGCGACGGCCGCTGTCCACAGGGCAACGGTAGGCCGGTCGCCGTGACTGGGCCAGCGAGTCGGCGCGGCTGAGGGACCTTTCAGAAGGGGATCGCGCCTTCTCCTGCCTCGAGCCACCCGCTCGCCGGAGGGCACCGGACCGGCAAAACCCTGGCCAGCGAGCCGACGAGCTCAGCGGCGGCGACCGGAATATAGGGAACGGCGGGCGCGGCGTAGCTCGATCATCTCGCGCATCTGCCGCACCCGCGCCTCGTCGGATTCCGCCTTTGGCACGGTAGCCGGCTCGGTCTGTGCCGACACGGCGGGCTGCTCATCCATAGGTGAGGCCGGCGGTGCCGCCGCTTGTGCAACGGGAACGGCCTGGATGACGCGAACCGGATCCAGCGTCGGCGCCGCCGCCCGTTCGGCCGCTGCGTAGACCGTCCCCTCGAGCACTTCGTCGCTGTAGATTTCATGGCTTTGCATCTCGGAGCCACGGTGCCCGCCCGCCGCCGATGCGTACGACACGGGCTTGTGGCGCGGCCTTCGAATGACGTCGCTGCCAAGAACCGGCACCGCGTCGGGAGCGATGTCCGCCTGCCACGCCTCGTGGTGGATCGACTGCGGGGCAATGCCCAGCTCACGCAGCCGTGCCGTGGTGGCCGCGACCATCGCCGGCGGTCCGCAGACATAGGCCTCGAAGCCGGACCAAGGGCCGTACTGCCCCACGACGTCAGCCACCAGCCCTCCATGGCCGCGATAGCTGGGCTGGTCGGATACGGCAGGCACAACGGCGAGCCATGGATAGCGCCGGTCGAGCTGGGTTAGCGCGGCCAGGTCGTACAGATCCTCCTCGGTCCGAGCCCCGGCGAACAGGCAGACTCGCCGGTTGCCCCCATTCGCCGCGACGTCCTCGACCAGCGCCTTGAGCGGCGCCAGGCCGGTGCCACCGGCGACGAGGAGAAGATCGGTCGGGTTGGTGTGGTCGAGGACAAGCCCGCCGGCTGGGGGACCGATCTTCACCAACTGACCCGGCTTTGCTGCATCCACCAGCGCCCAGCTTGCCTCGCCGCTGGCGACCTGCCGCACATGCAGGTCGAGGCTCCCATCCGGGCGGGGGGCGTTGGCGATCGAGTACGGGCGCCACAGTCGCGGCCAATGCGGTGTTTCGACGGTCAGGTACTGCCCGGCACGGAACCTGTAGGGCACGGTGGGCTGCAGCTCGAGGACGGCGATGTCCCACGTCCGCTTGTCGTGAACGACGACCTCGGCGAGCCACCATCGGTCCTCGTCGAGAGCGGCGCTGGCGGCGTCGGCCATCACGCTTGCTGCCATGCCGTATGCGCTCTGCCAGCCTGCGGCGACCTCGAACGTCCACGCGTCGGCCAGGATCGCCGCACCGGTGGCCAGGAAGCTCGCGCCGACGACCTGGTAGTGCTCCGCGGATAGCCCGAACTTACGGTGATCGCGACCTACCTGCTGTAGCTCCGCGGCCAGCAGGGGAAGTGCGTGCACGTTCTTGACGATGTACAGGAGCGCTTTGAAGAGGCGATCGTGCTCCTCCACCGCAGTGATCGGAAAGACCACACGTAGCTCGGGATGCCCGGCAAACAGATGAGCGTAGAAGTAGCGAACGGCCTCAGATTGTCGCTGCTCGACAAGCTCCACGCTCGCGCGAAGCGGCGGCATATCCATGGACACTGCTGGCCTTTCGAAACCCGGTCGACCGGTCTTCAAGGTGGAGAGCGCCGGTCCCCGGAACGACGCAACAATGTATTCGGCGGAACCCAGGGCAAGAATCTATGAAATTCTGCGGCCAACCCGCCACTTATTCGGATGATCTAGTTGGGACAGACGCGGACTTTGAGCGGCAGAGCGAGTCCTTACTGCTCGCTTTTCTCCTCGGGGTCGTCAATGATCACAGACTCGTGGATCACTCCCGTGCCTCGGCATCGCTCGCACGTGTGTCCATCACGCTCGCCCTTCCCGGCGCACATGTAGCAGTCGGTGACTCTCGTCTTCAACGCGCACACGTCGCCCCTCCCACCCACAGCTCACGCCGGCCCTGGAGAAGAGGAAGGCGGAGACAGTGTTGTTCACCCGTTCTGCCCAGCCGCAAACCCGACAAAACAGACTTGCCGTACGTCCCTCGAGATCAGATTGTTGCTTAACCGGGAGCGTGCTTGACACCTAGAGTGTCTATGCCTAGGTTTTCTGGGTATGGACCTCCGTGGCCATCTGGACCTGCTGTTGCTCGAGATTCTGGCTCGCACCGGTGAGGCACACGGCTACGCGTTGATCTCGGCGCTCAAAGAGGGCTCAGAGGGACGGTTCGACCTGCCTGAGGGCACCGTCTATCCCGCGCTTCACCGCCTCGAGCGGTCCGGTTTGGTGTCGAGTTCGTGGAGCGCGGACGCGCCGCGGCGACGGCGGGTCTATCGGCTAACCGGCGCCGGCGAGGCGGCCCTGGCGGCCGAGCGTCGCGAATGGCGGAGCTTCGCGCGCGCC
>DATBRJ010000277.1:0-19649 GCA_036560395.1 Actinomycetes bacterium
TACACCGCTATCGAGCCGGATGACGTCGAGGCGCTCACGGCGTGCATCGACCACGTCGTCGAACGCCTCTGATCAACCTTTGGTGAGGCATCTGCCCGGGCACGCGGAACGAGCAGGGAGGCCGCGCGACCTGGGCAACCCGCGGGCACGGTCAGCGGGTACGACCCGCACGCGGGCTGCCGGTGGCCACGGCAACCGTGCCACGATGCGTCTCAGGCACGAAGCATGGATGCTGTAAAGGCGGGCCTGAGCCGCCTGACTTACGTAGGTCAGCGAGCGATGGAGTAATGGGGCAAGATCACGCACACAGCACCGCGGCCGCGCGAGCAAGCGAGCGCTACCGGCCCCGGCTCCTTGTCGCGTTCACGATCGCCGCGACGTTCCTGGTGGTCGAGACGATCGTGGCGTTCGTCAGCCAGTCGCTTGTGCTGCTGTCCGACGCGGGTCACATGCTTACCGACGTGGTCGGCGTCGGGATGGCGCTCGCGGCCATTACCGTCGCCTCGCGAGCCGGTGGCGGGCGAGGGCGCCGGACCTTCGGCCTCTACCGCCTGGAGGTCCTCGCGGCGCTCGCCAACGCCATCCTGCTCTTTGGCGTGGCCGGCTATGTGTTGTGGGCAGCGGTCCGGCGGCTCGGCGATCCTGTTGACGTGCCGGCCGCGCCGGTCCTCGCCGTCGCCGCAGTCGGGCTCGTCCTCAACCTGGCCAGCTACCTGCTCCTGCGCCCGGGCGCCGAGGAGAGCATGAACGTGCGGGGGGCCGCGCTCGAGGTGCTCGCCGACGCTGTCGGCTCCGCGGTCGTCCTCGTGGCGGCTGTCGTCATGGGCGTCACCAGCTGGGACTGGGTCGACCCGGTGGCCGCCATCGGGCTCGGTCTCTTCATCCTGCCAAGGGCCGCGCGCCTTGCCGCCCAGGCACTTCGAGTGCTGTTGCAGGCGGCCCCGCCGCACATCGACCTCGCCGGAGTACAGGCGGACCTGGCCGACATCCCCGGCGTTCTCGACGTACACGACCTCCACATCTGGACTCTGACCTCGGACATGGAGGTGGCGACGGCACACGTCATGATCGGCCCAAGCACCGACTCCCACGCGGTGCTGGACCAGGCGCAGCAGCGCCTGCGCGAGCGCCATGGCGTCGAGCACGCCACGCTGCAGCTTGAGCCGAGTGATCACACGGATTGCGACGAGGTCGGCTGGTAGATGCGAACAGGAGCCGCCTCGTCCCGGGCATCCCGAATCCGATGCGCCTAACCGCTCGACCGGAGCGGACCGTCACAACGGCCCGGTCGGGGGCGAGCGGCTACCGGCTCGTTGTCACTCGGCGATGCCCACCGCCCGCTGGGCGGCCGCCGCGATCGCATGCCAGCCGGCACCTGGAGCGACGATCGCTGCAATGTGGGCGTCAGGCCTGACGAGCAAGGTCTCACCCGTGCGAGCACCGAGCGCGCCCTCGAGCTGGCCATCGATGTCAATCTCGCGAATCGAGTACGTATGGCAGGGCGAAGCCACCGCATCCCGCAAGACTGCTCCTGTCTCTCGGGAATCGACCCCGGCCGACGTCAGCGCCAAGAGGCCGTCCCTTGCGATTTCGCGAAGCCGGGTCACCACAGGCCGGTCCACGAGGTTGATAGGCGTGTCAGGGACGATCACACCCGGCGCCGTTGCGGGCAGCCGCCCGCGCGGTGGACGGGACGGCGCCGGCCGGCTCGGATCAGGAGTCGTGAGCGGCGAGCCGGCGTACCAGAAGGGCTCCGCCAGGCGGCCGGAGTCGACCCTGGACGCTGTCGCGGGATCACGCGATGCCGCTTCCAGGGCATCGTGGCGAGCCATCAGCTCGTCGTCGGTATGCGGCACCAGGAACTGCATGGTGGCGCGGGTCACCTCGAGGTTTTCCATGGCCGCTGCGTGACGCTCGTCGTGATAGGACTCGAGCAGCGATTCTGGCGCCCATCCGTGGTGGACGAACGCGATCTTCCACGCCGCATTCTCGACATCCTGGACGCCCGAGTTGAGCCCGCGGGCGCCGAAGGGCGCCATAACGTGGGCGACGTCACCGGCGAGCAATACGCGGCCGATCCGCATGCGGTCCACCTGCTGGGACGCGAAGCTGTAGACCGAACGCCAAACGAGTTCGTACGCCGTGTCGCCGACGATCTGCCTGATCCGCTCGTCCAGCCGGCCGTCGCGTTCCTCCGCGTCAAGGTCGAACCCAGGCGGGACTTGCCAGTCGACGCGGTATGTCGACCCAGGGCATGGATGGATGAGGACCTGCCGACCGGGGTTCCAGACCGGGTCGAAATAAAACCTGCGCTCGGCCTCCCAGCCGGGAAGATCCGCCTTGATGTCGCAGATCAGGAACTGGTCGCCAAAGCTCGGCCCGCCGAAGGCGAGGCCGAGAGACTGCCTGAGCTCGTCGGCCCGGCCACCCGCACAGACGATCGCGTAACGGCCGAGGACCGTCGCGGTACCGCTATCGGTGCGGCAGGTGATGGCCACCCCAGTGGCGTCCTGGTCGATGGCGATTGCCTCGTGACCCCACCGCGTTTCGATCAGTGGGGACGCTGCTACCCGTTCGGCGAGGATTTCTTCGGTACGTGACTGCGAGATGTTGACGAACGGCGGGAAAGGCGAGTGGCCCGGATCGGCGAGTGTGAACGCGAAAAGTTCGTGCTCGCGCCAGTATGTCCGTGCGGTTCGCCAGGTAACGCCCTCGGCGGCGATCTGCTTGCCGGCGCCCACCGCCGCCCAGATGTCGAGGACGTCCCGGTGCTGGCAGATCGACCGTGACCCGATGACATGGCGGGCTGTCCGCCGCTCGAGCAGGACGACGCGCAGGTTCCACCGGGCGAGCAGCAGAGCCGCACTCAGCCCTACCGGTCCGCTGCCGACGACGGCCACAGGACGCCCGGGCGATGGACCGTGTCCAGCGGTGCTCACTGCCGCAGGTTAGTGCCCGTGGACCGCTAGTCCTGGAGGGCAGCCCAGACTTCGCGGTCACGCTCGGCGGTCCAGATGTGCGGCCAGTCGATGCCGTCGAGTTCGTCCCACAACCGCTGGACATTGAACGGCAGCGTGTGCTCGAAGATCGGCCATGACCCATACGTTGGGGCGAGGGCTGTGTGGGTGCCCTCGAAGGCCTCCTTGACTGTTCCGCCCGCAGCGTGCACCGCGCCGACTTCGCGCTGCATCACGGCGAGGAAGTCGCGGGTCTGGGCGATGGCGGCGCCGACTGCCTCCTCGCCGTAGACGACCGCTCCCCTTCCACCGATCAAAGCGCGTGCCCCAAGATCCGCCACTCGGTCGAGCGTGGCACCGGCCCAGTCACGGTGGAAGGCGTCGCCGGTATAGAGCGCTGCTTGTGCCTCCACCAGATCGCCGGCGAAGAGGACTCCGTCACGCGGCAGCCAGGCGACGATGTCGCCGGCGGTGTGGCCTCGGCCGCAATGTGCGAGGACAAGCTCGCCGCGATCACCACCAAGGTCGATCGTGAGCCGGTCGCTGAAGGTCACTGTCGGCCAGGTCAGTCGAGGGATCGACGCCGGCTCTTTGAACAGCCGGGGCATCCGGGCGAGCTCGCTCGCCCAGTCCTGCTCGCCGCGCTCCGCGATGAGGTGCTTGGTCATGTCATGCGCGATGACGGCAGCCGCGTCGAAGGCCGACGCGCCGAGAACGCGCACGGCGTGGTAGTGCGAGAGGACCAGGTAGCGAATGGGTTTGTCGGTGTGCTCTCGCAGCCTGGCGAGCCAATCGCGGGCGGCGACGGGTGTCGCGCGCGCCTCCACGCAGACCAGAAAGTCCTCACCTTCGACCGCGCCCACGTTCGGATCGCCCTGCGCGGTCAGCGCCCATACGCCGTCGGCCACGACTTCGAGAGTCTCGGTCTTGGCGTCGAGATCGGCCGATGACGCGAACGGTTTCGATCCCATCGGGCCTCCGCTCCGGTGGAGCGCGTCGTGCACTCCTGTGGGCTGTCGCTCTCGTACGACCGGTCGGCCCGCGCCTAAGGCGTCTTGGTCCGCCGCCGCCCGACCACAACACGGTAGACCCCGAAGAAGGCGACGCCAGAGGCTGCGAGAGCGAGCAGGTTGCCGCCGAACGCCCAGGGCGACTCATCCCCGGTGCCGTCCGCCCCGGATGTCTTCGAGGTCGAAGGTTTGGGTGAGGATGACCCGGTCGGCTGGGGCAGGGCGCTCGCCGGGAGCGGAACCTGCCAGACCTGACTCCGGACGCCCTCTGTACCCACGAGCAGCGACTTGCCGTCCCTGGTGAAGGTCGCCGCCTCGCCCTGCGGCTGCATTGGCAGCGTGATACGCGCCAACCGCTCCCCGTCCGGTTCGGCGTAGATGTGCGCGAAGACGTAATCACGCAGGACCATACGGCGCCCATCCGGTGAGAAGGCACCGTCGGTGATCGTCGCGGGCGCCGGGGCGATGCGGCGGAGCACGTTGACCTTGTCCTCGCTGAGCGCGTCCATCGGCGGGGCCAAGTAGATACCGGCGTCCTGCGACTCCTTCGACACGACGTAGATCCGGTTTTCGCGGGGGTCGACGAGCAGCGCCTCCGCATTGCGCGGCCCGTCCTCGTATTTGAAGCGAAACTTCGTCGCGGTAAGGGTCCGACTCGCCAGCGTCTCCTGTTCCGCGAAGCGGTATACCCAGATCTCCGGCCATGCTCCGCCGAAATTGTCGCCGATGTCGCCGACGAAGATGGCGGATGCGCCTGCAGGGGTCTTGCCAATGGCGATGCCTTCCCAGTCCCTGGGCGTCACGCCGCGCAAGGTGTAGACGGCTCTGGTCTTGCCTTCGCGGTCAACCGCGTAGATCCTCGCCGCTGTTTCGTTGTCGTTGTGGGTATAGACGATGCCGGAATGAACGGCGCTCGACGCGAGCCCGCTGGACTCGGTGATGCGGGCATCGGCGTAGCTGAAGACCGGTCGGGGACCTGACTCCTGCGCTGAGACTGGAAGGGCCGGCGACAGCAGGATCGCCGAGGTCATGGCCGCAAGGGTGGCAACGCCCAGGGCCGCCCCGCGTCCAAACCCCCGCTGCGCCGCGATCCGGGGAGATCGCGACCTGATCGTCTCCACCGGCGGCAGGGTACCCGAGGCGCGATACCACCTCGTCGAACCCGCGTGGGTTCGGCCGGTCGAAGGTCGCCGCCGCCGGAAGCTGCCGGCTGGATCTGTGGGCACGTCCCCCCCAGTGTCGCGCGTCTACCGCAGTTGTTGCGGCAGGTGGTCGGACACCAGATCGGCCAGATGAGGCCGTACGGACCACTCATGGACAAGGGCGGCATATTCCTCGATCAGCTGAGCGGTCGGCGGTGCGCCGGTGCGTACCGCACGGATCAGGACGTTACGCGGCGTGTGCTCGGTCGGGACGAACTCGACGACGTCGACGCGATAGCCGGCCAGGCGCAGGATAGCCGCGCGCATCGCGTCGGTGAGCACGTCGGCAAATCGCTCGCGGAGGATCCCATGCCTGGTCACCAGGGCGTACGGCCGCGGTGGCGCGGACCGCCGCAGCTGCGCCTGAATGTTGTGGTGGCAGCACGGTGCGGCGAGGATCACCGGCGCCTGCCAGCGGATGCCGCGCGCGAGCGCGTCGTCAGTCGCGGTGTCGCACGCGTGGAGGGCGAGCACGAGGTCGACGTCTCGGTCACCGTCGGCGAAGTCGACCTCGGCGTCACTGATCGCCCCCTGGATGAAGCGAACCCGATCCGACCAGCCGAGCCGGCGGGCGATGGCCGTGTTGCGTTCGCGCGCCTGAGCCTTCACATCGACGCCGACCAGCTCAACCGGCAACCCGTGTCGGATCAGGAAGCTGTAGGCAGCGAAGGTGAGATAGGCGTTCCCGCAGCCGAGATCCACAACCCGCAGCGCCCGGCCTGGTCGGCCGTCCGGCCGCACGGCTAGGGCTGACCCGGTGGGCGGCGTGGCATCCTCCTCCGGCCCGCCAGGCTCAGCCAGGAGTGGCTCGAGCGCGCGGAGGAACTCCTCCACCTGCCGGTACTTGTCGCGCTTCGACGGCTTCATCACACCATCGGCCGTCGTAATGCCCACCGCATACAGCATCGGGTCGTCCAGCGAGAGCACCCGCGGCTTGATCCGGTCGTGGGCGCGAGCGGCCGCGGTCCGATCGACCGGTGCCGTGTGATCGGGATCGTCCTGACCGGAATCCACCATCGGTCGTGCGGTGGCGCGCGCTCGTGGTCCTCCAGGCGGTCCAGGCGCTTGCCGCCACGAAGCCGCTGGGTGACGGCGTTCGGTTGCGGTGGCGCGGTGCAGCTGGGCATTCCCCTTCTTGGTGACCCGCAGCTGGACGGTCATATCCGTGGTGTCGACATGCCAGTTGCCAAACGGCTCGGCGAGAAGTTCCTTCACCGCGACTGCGGCGTCCGGTCCGTACTCCACGTTCTCGGTGAAGGCTTGGCGCTGGTCGTACCGCACGATCTGCAGGCGGCGGCCGGCCCGCAGGTCGACCGGCCGCACGTCCGCGCGCCGCCAGCGCGGCGGATCTGCCCCACGCCGAGTCCCCGCCGCGACGGCGCGGACGAGCCCGTCTGGGTCGAGGACCATGCGGCCGATGTCGGCCAGGGCCTCGTCGAGCGCCACATGCATACCGTCAAGCTTCGCACCTGTGGACGGCGGAATAGTGGTGAGCGATCACGATCGACGCTCTAAGGACCCACGCAGGCGCGTGGCCACGTCACGTCAGCGCACTGATCACGACCACGAGAATGAGGAAGGCGAGCACGGCCGGGATCAGGTACCGCCTCGCACGGGGGCCCACAAGGGCAGAGGCTAACCGGTCTCGGGGGGCAGGCCGCCGCCTGCCCGAGCGGCACGCAGCGGCCAGCTGCCGAGGGTTGTGTACGTCGGGTTGGCGCCGAGCCGGCTCTGGATCAAGTGGATCGCATCTGCCGTCCACGTGGTGCCGGCGAAGGCCGCGGCTGACGCGACCAGCGGGCGAAGGTCGACGTCACCGCGCGCGCGGCTTCTGGCAAGGGTGAGATGGGGCCGGTACGGCCGATCGACGAGATCGACACCCGCGCGTCTGGCTGCGGCCGCGACGCTCCCCGCGAGCGCACGCAAGCGGTCACGATCGCCCCGCACACCCACCCACAAGATGCTGTGGCTGAAGCGCCCACCGCCGCTGAACGACAGGTCGAATGCGTCGTGTCGGTGCGCGGCAAGCCCAAGCCGCTCGGCGAGTCCCGGTGTGCGGCGCTCTTCCACCTCGCCGAGGAACGCCAGTGTGAGATGCCACTGATCACGCTTGGCCCAGCGGAGTTCGGGCGCTGCCGAGCGCAGCCGATTGATCTCCGCCGCGATCTCATCGAGCACAGCCGCGGGTGGCACCAGCGCCACGAACAGTCGCATGACGGGCAGCGTCTCAGCCGGTCGATGCGATGTCGAGCCGATCGGCGACCGGGCGCAGCGCCACGTAAGGTCGCCGGGCTCGCGGTCGTACGGCCAGGCCGCGACGGCGTGCGATGACATAAGCGATCACAATCGTCGCGATCAGCGAGATCGAGCCGCCACCGAGCAGGCTCCAGCGCGGCCCGACCGCTTGGGCGAGCACACCGATGATCGGCGCCCCGATCGGGGTACCGCCAAGGAAGACCATCATGTAGATCGCCATCACCCGGCCCCGCATCGCCGCTGTCGCGCCCAGCTGCATGGTCGAGTTCGCGGCGGTGATAAAGGTCATGGCCGCAAAGCCGGTCGGGATCAGCATGGCCAGGAACGTCCAATACGACGGCATGAGCCCGCAGAGGATCTCCAGGGCGCCGAAGGCAACCCCGGCGCCCACGACGAGCCTGATCCTTGGCCTGCTTCGCCGGGCAGCCGCCAGTGCTCCCGCCAGTGTGCCGATCGCGAGCGCGCTGGAGAGCAGGCCGAAAGAGTCCGCACCGCGGTCGAAGACCTGCTTGGCGAACAGTGCCATCGTCAACTGGAAATTGAGCCCAAAGGTTCCGATGAAGAAAACCGTGACGACGGTGAGCAGGAGTGCAGGACGCCGCGCGATGTAACGGACAGCGGCAGCTAGCTGACCCTTTCCCTTGGGCTGCGGCGGCGCGGGGGCTAGCTCCGCCGATCGCATCTTGCTGAGTGCGGTCAGCGTCGCCACGAAGGAGAGCGCATTGAGCAGGAACACGGGTCCGGTGCCGACTGCGGCGATGAGAACGCCTGCGATCGCCGGCCCGGCCAGCCTGGCGAGGTTGAACGATGCGCTGTTGAGAGCCACCGCGTTCGGCAGCCGCTCAGGCCCGACGATTTCGGACACAAAGGTCTGCCTGGCAGGGTTGTCGAACGCGGTGACCGTGCCCAGCAGGAACGCGAGGACATAAACATGCCAGGCCTGCACCGCCCCGGTCACAACCAGCACGCCCAGCATGAACGCCAGCGTCCCCATCGTCGATTGGGTGATCGTGAGCAGCCGCCGCTTCGAATAGCGGTCGGCCGCTATGCCGCCCCAGGGACCGAACAGCACGAAGGGCAGGAACTGTAGCGCGACTGTCAGGCCCAGCGCGGTCGCTGACCCGGTCAGCTGCAGCACCAGCCAGTCCTGGGCCACGCGCTGCATCCAGGTTCCGATGTTCGAGATGACAGCCGCGCCGAAGTAGAGCCGGTAGTTGCGGACGGTCAGTGATCGAAACGTTGGACTCATGATGCTGCGAGGCGCTCCAGGATGGGTGTGGCGGCGTGGAGGACTGCTCGCTCCTCGGCGGTAAGTTCCGCGAGCCGCCTGGCCAGCCAGGCGTCGCGCTTGCGGCGATCCGCTCGCAAGATCGCGACCGCCTCCTTGGTCGGGCGGACGAGCTGCTGCCTGCCATCGGTGGGATGTGGACTGCGGGTGATGAGGCCGCGCTCTTCCAGACTGGAAAGGATCTTCGTCATCGACGGCGGACTGACCTTCTCATGGTCTGCGAGCTCGCGCGGGGTGAGCTCCTGGTGTCGATAGAGCGTGCCGAGGACGCCGAGCTGGGTCAGCGACAGCGTCAGGTCGGTGCGCTGCTGGCGAAGCCTGCGGCCAAGCCGCAGAACGGAGAACCGCAGGGCGCTTCCCTGCGTTAGATCCGCTGACGAGAGCGTGGCCACGGCCTGCATGTCGTTAGTTTATCTAACGAACTGTAATACCTGCAACCACGGAGTGCACCTCACCGACGGAACTCGGTGACGTTGCCCCCTTCGTGCCCGAGGGCCCCAGCAGCACTCGTGTCGCGTTGCCGGTTCCTCGGTGTTGCGGGCTCCTAGATGTCCTAGATGGTGAGGAAGCGCTCGATGGGCTCGAGACGAAATAGGCGACGAAACAGCAGCGAGACGACCCACAGGAACAGGTGAATCTCTCGACCCTTACCGCGGGCGACCACCTTGGGGCGACCGTGACGAGCGGTGCGAGCGGGCCAGATCATGCCCAGTCCTTACCAGAGGCTCGCCTAGATCTCGGTAACCTCATTCCATGGGGAAGCGTCCCAGGTACGACCGCATTGAGCCGTACCAACCGCCTGAGCCTCCCGACGGCGTGTCGCCGGCGCGACATGCCCGGTCGCCCGCGAAGGCAACGCCTGACGCTTCCGCCTCGGATGAACCCGGACCAGCGAGCGGCCGGCGACGTCGTCCAAAGCCGGCCGAGCCGGGCGATCGCGGGCCAGCCGCGTCGGGAGGACCGCAGCCGGTGGATGTCGACGGCGTCGCAATCGTCACTGTCGGCACCATCCTGTGGGCGGTCGCGTTCTGCGCGCTGCTGCCGTTCCGCAGCCGGCTAGCCGATCACAACATCGACTGGTGGCTGTGGACCTGCCTCGCCGGGGTCGGGATGGGCCTGTGGGGGATCAACTACTGCCGTCGCCGTCGCAACCGGCTAAGAACTCGTGACGAGCGGGCGGCTCCCCGTCAGACGTCGTCGTAACCGACCTCGTCGACGATCGGAGATACCGCCCCGGCCAGCGCCGGCATCACGGCCGCCTCGGAGTGCGCGCCACACCCGTGGTCGAGGGAGACCACTCGCCCGTCACTGGGCGAATACTCGTTGGCGCAGACGCCAAAACCATGGCGCAGCGCGCCGCGCAGGCTCACCAGAAAGCCGCAAGTCGAGCACTGGGCCGGGGCCGACTCGGCCATCGGCGTGCGCGGACCGCCCTCACCGGCATACCACCGTCTCGCGGCCAGCTCGGCGCCGTACTGCGAAAGCACGCGTGGCCTGCCCAAGCCGAGCTCGTACGCGACCGGCGAGGTCTGCGCGAACTCGTCGGGTTCCTCCTCGACACCGGTGTAGCCGGGATCGAGCCGTTCGTCGTCCGCCGGTGTCGGGAGCAGGTCGCCGGCCCGCAGATCGCCCGGACGCAGTCGTTCGCTCCATGGCACCCAGGCCGGCGCCATCAGCGCCTCCGTGCCTGGCAGGAGGACCACTTCGTCAACGGTGACCGACTTGGCGCGCGAGGCGCGCGCCACGGTGGCCGCCCACCGCCAGCCCTGATAGCCGGTCGACAGGCAGTGGAAGTAGTGGGTGACGACCCGGTCGTCGTCAGGTGCTACGCCGAGGTGGTCACCGACCTGATCGGCGCCGGCGACCTCGACCGCAGCCTCACGCGCGAGGTCGACCGCCGCCGCGCACTGCGCATCCACGGTCTTTGATCGGCTTCGAGTCCCGCTGCTCACCGCCCTGATTCTGGCGTACGCACCCCCGCTTGTGCGAACTCGATCGATCGCCTGATCATCCGGACGGCGCGGAGGGTGCATTTGCGGACCACAGCGAACATGGCTTGCCGCACGCCCAGGGTCGGGCAGGATTGTGATGTGAGCGACGACTTCGGCCGAGGGGGCACCGACAGCGCACAGCGCGCGCTGGAGGCGGCCAAGTCGACGGCGGCTTCGATGGCCCGGTTCAGCAGCGGTGCCGCCAAGGGCACCGTCCGCCGGATCAGGCGAGCCACGCACGCAGGCGGCGCCGGCGAGTCCGGCCTGGCGAAGGTCATCGAACTGCAGGCGATCAACGCTGCGGGGGACACCCTGATCGCAGTCTCACTGGCCGGCACCCTGTTCTTCGACGTACCGCTGGGCGAGGCGCGCGGCAAGGTTGTCCTGTACCTCCTGATCACCATGGCACCGTTCGCGATCGTTGCACCGGTAGTCGGCCCGCTTTTGGACCGGATGCGCCACGGACGCCGCTGGGCGCTCGCCACCGCAATGCTGGCTCGCGCCTTCCTCGCCTGGGTGATGGCCGACGCGGTGACCGGTGGCCTTGCTCTCTATCCGGCTGCCTTCGGCGCGCTTGTCGCCTCGAAGGCACACGGCGTGCTCCGCGGGGCGCTCGTACCCCGGATGCTTCCGCCGTCGACAACACTCGTCCGTGCCAACGCCCGGGTATCGATGGCCGGCACGATCGCGATGCTCGTTGCCGGACCGATCGGTGCCGCGCTCGCGTGGATCGGCCCACAGTGGTCGCTGCGGGTGGCCTTCGTGGTCTTCGCGATCGGCATGGTGCTCGCCCTCAAGCTCCCCCATCGGGTGGACGTCCCCGCCGGTGGCGGCGAGGAGGAGGAACCGGAGCGAACGGCCATCGGCGAGATCGTCGGCAAGCCCCGCGGCGTCACCGGCGGTGTTGTGATGGCCCTGCGGGCTAACGCGGCCTTCCGCGCGTTCTCCGGATTCTTGATCATCTACTTGGCGTTCCTGCTCAAGAGCCAGCCGCTGGAGGGGCTGTCCACGGCCGCGATGTACGCGCTCGTCGCCGCCGCGGCCGCTATCGGCAGCTTCCTCGGCACCGCACTCGGCTCGCGGCTACCGGCGCGCTCGCCGGAGCCTGTGATCGTGCTGCTGATGATCCTGGAAACGGTGGCCCTCGCGGTGACCGCTTTGTGGTACGGAGTCGTGAGCGTCGTCGGCCTCGCGGCGGTCGCCGGTTTCGGTCAGTCGCTCGGCAAGCTGGCGCTGGACGCGCTGTTGCAGCGCGATGTCGACGAGCGAATTCGCGCGTCTGTCTTCGCGCGAGTGGAGACCTTGCTGCAGCTCACCTGGGTTCTCGGCGGTTTCGCCGGGATCGTGCTCACGCTGTGGCGAGGAGCCGGCGGCGATCTCGGCTTCGGCGCCGCTGCGATCTTGATGTTCCTGACACTCGTCTACGTTATCCGCGGACTTGCCCGGTCGCGGCGAAGCCGCTCGGCAGCCGATAGCCCACTCAAGGCGGCCGTGGTCCCCGGCTCCCAAGTCCGCTGACGACGCCGCCGGAAAGCTGACCGAGGCGGCCCCACTGGGTGCGGGCGTAGTCCGATGAAGGCGCCTTTCCTCGATCCCGCGAGATCAGAGGGGCACCTTCACCCCGACCTTTGACCGAAGGTTCCTTCATGTCAGGCCCGGAGGTGTCGGGCCCGGAGGAGGTCGGGCCGGGAAATGTCGGGGCTGGAGGACGTCAGGCCTGGAGGTCGTCGGCGACAGCGCGTAGCACGGCCGCGATCTTCGGCGCATCGGGCGGGTACTTGCCGCGGCGCAGCGAGTTGGATAGCCGGTCGAGCAGCTTGATGAGGTCTTCGACGATAGGCACCATCTCGTCGGGCTTCTTCCGCTTGGCCTTCGTGACCGACGGCGGCGCTTCGAGCACGCGTACCGCGAGCGCCTGGTCACCACGGCGGCCTTCGGCGACTCCGAACTCAACCCGCTGCCCTGGCCGCAGCGCCGGCACCCCCTCCGGGAGCGCGGAGGAATGTACGAAGACGTCGGAGCCGTCGTCGCGCGAGATGAAGCCGAAGCCCTTCTCGCTGTCGAACCACTTGACCTTGCCGGTGGGCACCAAAACCTCGTTCATGAAGTGAACTGCGGCCGGTGGGCCGCACCATTGCCACCGGCCAAACCGGCCGACGGCCCATCTAGGCTACCGACCGCACAGGAACCGCCCAACCCGGATCCGGCCTAGCCGACTGCAAGCAACGGGGCCCGGTTTCGCGCACGGTGGCACCGTCGCCCTACCCCAGTCGACTGGCATCAACCGATGACGCCTCTAGGCCCGCCGGCGACCTCGAAGGGCTTCGTTCATGGATCCGGACCGGAAGCCGCGCGGGTCGACCGCCACCTCGGAGAAGCCCGCCGCCCGCACTGCCGCGAGAGAGTCCCGCGACTCGACGACTTGATCGACGAGCTCGGCATCGACTTCGATGCTGGCCCGATCCTCGCCAAGATCTCGTACGCGAAGATCACGAACCTCAATGCCCGCCGTACTCAGGGTGGCACGCAGTGCCTGCTCCGCGCGATTCACCCGGGCGAGACCGCGTGATGTGATCGTGACGCTGTAGGCGATCCGGCTCGAGAGGCAGGCGGCTGCGGGCTTGTCCCATGTCCGCAATCCCCATGTGAGGGAGGCCTGGCGAACCTCCGGCTTGGTGAACCCCGCGTCCCGCAGCGGAGTGACGGCGCCGCGTTCAGCCGCGGCCCGGATACCCGGACGGAAGTCGGCAACGGCGTCGTCCTGGTTAGTCCCGGTGAGGACGTAGGCGAGGCCATGTTTGGCGGCAAGCGGTACGAGCACGTCCAACAGCTCGGCCTTGCAGAAATAGCAGCGGTTGCCCGCGTTCGCCCGGTAACGCGGGTCGTCGAGCTCTTCCGTGCGCGGCATGAGGTGGCGGACACCGAGGTCGCGGGCGAACGCAGCTGCCTGGTCCAGCTCGGAGTCGGGAAGGCTCGCTGAAACGGCCGTTGCCGCGACGACGTTTCCAGGACCAAGCGCGCGGACGGCCGCGGCAAGGACGAAGGCAGAGTCAGCCCCACCGGAGAACGCAACCAGAACGGAACCGAGCTGCAGCAAGTGTTCCTCGAGCTTGGCAACCTTCTGGTCGAGGACATAGCCGTCCAGCCAGGAGGCAAAGTCGTCCAGTGACGCGAGCACGACGTCGGCGCCCGCGTCGGTCAGGTCGGCTGCGGAAATCGGTCCGGTTGCCACGCCCACCGCCACCGCCGCCGCCGCATTCGCCCCGACCATGTCCGACTCGTGATCGCCGACGTAGATCGTCCCGCCGCGCTCGGCAAGCGCCGCGCCCTTGGCCGGCCCCCATCGCCAACCGACCAGCCCGTCGACCTGGAGGCTGAGATGATCGAGGTGGAGTCGCGCATTCGGTTCGTATTTGGCCGTCACCACGATCACCCGGCCACCATGCCGGTGGACGGAATCGACCGCTGCTCGCGCCCCGGGCATGAGCGTGGTGCCGGTGATGGCGAAGCCGGGATAGAGGGCGCGGAACTCCTCCGCTCGCGCGGCCACCTCCTCTGCAGGAAACCAGTGGGCGAGCTCAACCTCGAGCGGGGGGCCTAGCCGGGAGACCGTCGCGTCCACGTCGATCGGTGTCCCGGTCCGCCGGGCCAGCTCTGCCCAGGTCGCCGCGATCCCGGGCCGGCTGTCGATCAGCGTCATGTCGAGGTCGAATCCCACCACCAGCTCCCGCACGGCCGCCAGCCTATGTTGGGCAGCCGCACCGGCGAGGCGGCGACCTCGCTCGGCACGCGTGCCTCGAACCGCATCGGCCGAGCCGGGGCGGGCAGAAGGGCACGGTCAACCGATGCACGGATGGGACAAAGCAGTGCTTAAGGGCAAGCAATGGGAGCGTTGACCGTGTTGTGCTATAACGCCTGCATGGTTCGGTCGGTGCGCTGGGTTCCTACGACGCGCGATCGGCCTGCCAGCGCTCCTGCAGGGTCGCAAAGATCAAGTCGGCACACCGCGATCGGTTGTAGAGCACGTCCTCATAAGTGAGCTCTAGCAGCGCCCACCCCACGCGTTCGATCGCGTTCCTGCGGAGACGGTCCTTGCGGTACGCACCGCGGTCGGAGTGGTAAGCAAAACCGTCATGCTCAATCGCAAGCCGGACAGGACGACCGCGCCATTGGACGACCGCAAGATCTACCCGTGCCACGAGGTGACCATCGCGACGGATCTCGTGCTGCAAAATCGGCTCAGGTAATCGTTTGTCGGTCATGAATATGTACCTCGCAAGGCTCTCGCCAGGTGACTCGGCAAGGCCGCTCGCCGCGAGGAGTACCCACCGGGCACGGCGGGAGCCGGGGCCTCGGGTCAAACGGACGAATTCACGAAGATTGCGCTCGTCGACAATGCCCTTTCTGAGCGCTGAGTCGACGATGACGAGCGCCTCGTGAACAGGCAGCGTCCGTGCGCAGTCCACGACCGTACGTAAGGGCGCGATTACAGGAATCGGAGCGCAGACGGTGTCGGTCGGGCCGAGCGAGACCCGGTGGACGATCGCATCTATCGCCGCAATCCGGCTGCGGTTCTCGGAAACCGCCACATGCGCCCCAGGCAGGTCGACAAGGTCCATGCCCCAGAAGGCTGCAGCCGAGGTATGAGAGACATAGCCACCGGCGAGAACAGCCGCGACGTGTACTGGATGCGTACGTGGGAGCGCGTAGACGCCTCGACCCGCTCGCACAACCTCATTGGCAGCGATGGCCGCGCCTAACGAGCGGCGCAAAACGCCGGCGTCGGCCAGACCCTGCCACCTGGCGACGCCGCCGCGTGCCTCGAGCACGTCGATCGGATGCATGATCGCGATGACGGCACCGGAAGGGGACAACGAGCCGACCTGTGAATACGGCGTCGCGTGCACATCAGCACGGCCAACAATCGGATATAGCCGGCATTGGATGGCGTAAAGGGAGGTCGCGCGTCCGGTTGACCGTGTTCCTTTACACGACAGCGAAAGGTTGCGTTTTACGCAGGGCGGGCTTGCTCAGCACGTCCATGAAGGCGCACAACGACCCAGGTCAGAGTGGTGCGAACGGCTCTGCATGGGGTTGAGTCGCGATGGCCTGAAGTGTGGAATGCGATCGTTTGGGAACACCGGGCGCATGGTTAGGTCATCTCGCACGCGCACTTCGGACGACGTCGGATGGGGCATCGCTTCGCTCGTCTGGCTGCTTGCCGTCGTGGCCGCGGCCTTCCTTATTCTCTACATCATCCTCGTTCTCTTCGAGGCCAACCCAAACAATGATCTCGTCAACTTCATCAGCGACGTCGCGAACAAGCTGGCATGGGTCTTCCGTGACCTGTTCAACGTCAACGACAAGAAGCTCGAGGTCGTCCTCAACTATGGCCTGGCCGCGGTGGTATATCTCGCGGTCGGCCGCGTCGCCGCTCGCGCGTTGAACCGCGTGTAAGGCCAGCGCGCAGCGTTCTCGAGCTGGACACCCCCGCTCGGCGCCGCCGAGAGGGGGTGTCCAGCTGTCCGCGGTGCTAGCGACGGTTGCGCCGCTCACTGAGCAACCGCAGCAGCAGGTAACCGGCGGAGAGGAACCCGGCGACCCATGGCCAGTAGGAGAAGAAATCGCCCAGCGCGCTCCTCGCTTGGTCGAACCGCTGATCGGTCGTGCCGGACCGATCCCGGGCCTGCGTCAACCACACGATGAAGACTCCGGTGCCTAGCGTGAGCGCCGGAATGATGGCGATTGCGACCGACTTATCCCGGTAGTTCCAAACCTTCGAGGGCAGCGTGAGCCCGACCGCCACGAGAAAGCCGAGGTAGCTGATCAGCAAGCTGCCGATGGTGTAGAAGAACAACGCGCCGATCTCGAGCAGATTGCGGCCTCTCACCAGAGCGGTCGCCTTCGACGGTGCCTCCGACAACGTTGCCGGGGCCCACGAGCGGTCGGTACGCGCAAGTATTCCGCGCCGCCAAGCCGGACCCTCTCGTTCGCCAGCAGTGCCAGGGACCGGCGTCACCGTCGGGACCACCAACCCGGTGTACGGAGCCGGTCCGCTCGTCCCATTGGCCGGTTGGCCGACCGGCGCGGTGGCGGGACCGTCGGTGAGGGTAAGCGTGTCGTCTGGTGGAGGGCTGGCGGTCCCTGAGTCGTGATCTCGCCCACCCGCTCCGACGGTCCTGGCCACCAGGCGCTCGGCAGAGCCGAGCTGGGCGAGGATCCGTGGGATCGGACCACCGCGCCGGCGTTCGCTCTCGATCCGTAGCCGGACATCCTCGACAAGTTGGACGCGGTCGAGCGGCGCGAGGCGCCCCTGAGCGGCATCGGCGACCCGGCCGAGGTATTCGTAAATGAGCTGGTCGTCCTGGATGGTCATGAACTCGGCTCCTGGCTGCGGCCTACCCGCACGGCAACCTCATACTTGCGCAGGACCGCATGTCCGTCACGCCGAAGCGCCGAGCGGCGGCGGGAGACGGGGCAACTCAATGGCTCAGGCGAAGACGAAGTAACGCAGCCAGATGTACGGAACGCAGAGAAGGAGGGATACCACCGCAACGACAGCGCCGTATTTCGCGAACTCCCAGAACCCGATCGGATAGCCGTTGCGCTTCGCGATCCCGACCACGACGACATTCGCGCTGGCGCCAACCGCCGTGGCGTTCCCGCCGAGGTCCGCGCCCAGGGCGAGCGCCCACCAGAGCACGGTCGGGTCCGAGCCGGTTGGGGCGTGCGCCACGAGCTCTGACACGACGGGAGCCATGGTGGCGACATACGGGATGTTGTCGACAATCGCCGAAAGGCCGCCGGAAATCCACAGCAACAACATCGAGGCATAGAACAACCGGCCGTCGATCGCGTCCGCAGCGAAGTCAGCCAGATTCTCGATGACGCCGACCTTGGTGAGCGCGCCAACGAGGATGAACAGGCCCATGAAGAACACGAGCGTCTCCCACTCGACCTCCTCGAGGTAGTCGCTGGTGTCGAGCCGGCTGGTCAGCACGAGCAACCCAGCGCCGAGAAGCGCCACGATCGATGGATCGGTGTCGAGTGGCCGGCTCAGGACGAAGCCGGCGATGACTGACATGAGGATGACCAGTGAACGGACGAGCAACCGAGGATCGCTGATCGCCTCGCGTTCGGTGAGCTCCATCACCTCCTCGGCCCGGGCCGCGTCGAAGACGTACTCCTTACGGAAAAGCCACCGGCAGAGCGCCAGGAACACGACGAGGATCACCGCGACGATCGGCGCGAGGTTCACCAGGAAGTCGTTGAACGACAAGTCGGCACGGCTGCCGATGATGAGGTTGGGCGGATCCCCGATGAGCGTGGCCGTGCCGCCGATGTTCGACGCCAGTGCCTCGGCAATGAGGAACGGGGCCGGCCGCAAGCCCAGCCGGTCGCAGACGAGCAGCGTGACCGGAGCCGCCAGGAGAACGATCGTCACGTTCGGCAGGACGGTCGACGCGAGGGCGGTGATGAGGCAGAGCATCACCATGACGCGGTACGGGCGCCCGCGGGCCCGTTTGGCCGACCAGATCGCGAGGTACTCGAAAAGGCCGGTCTGCTTGAGCACGCCGACCATGACCATCATTCCGAAGAGCAGGAAGATGACGTTCCAGTCGATGCCTGTCTCGTGCGAGAAGAAGACGTCATCGGCGCCGACGGCGCCGACCGCGAGGACGATCGCGGCGCCACCGAGAGCGGCCGCGACCCGATGGACCCGCTCGGTCGCGATGAGTGCGTAGACGCCGACAAAAACGGCGATGACGACCGCCGTGGTCACGCCGGCATCATTTGGTCGGTCCCGGCTCGGGTGGGTCCGCGCTTTCGCCGCTGTCCGGTCGCCCGGCATCAGTTGAGCTCGCCCCGGTGCCCGGCGCGGCTGACCGCGACGTCCCCTCGGCCGGACGCGCCGAGCCCGGCAACAGCAGTCCGAGCAACCGCGAGACGGTCACCGCCCCCAACAGCTGGTCCCGCTCCACCACGGCCACAAGAGGGCTGTGCCACCGCGCCATCACGGCTGCGATCTCGACCGCGGTCGCGTCGCCGTCGACCACCGGGAGCTCATCGCGGCGGGGCGGCAGGAGTTGCTGAACGGTCTTCCCGGCCAAGGCTTCGCTGAGCCTGTCCGCGTGCCGCTCGTCGAGCACGCGGGCGAGTGAGAGGTCGTCCTGGATGTATCCGGGAATCATGAAACGCAGGACCTGCGAGCCAGGGAGGATCGCATGTGGCCTACCTGCTCGATCAAGAACGATTAGCCCGGGAAGCCGGCGCTCAGCAAGGAGCCGGGCCGCCTCGATCGCCTCGGTATCGACGGTCACGAGGGGGAACGGCTCGGCGACATCCCGCGCTCGCATAACCCGCGAGCGTACTCACGTCCGCCCGCCATGCCGATCAACCCCGGCAGCCAAGCCGCCCCACCGTCCAGCCTGCGAAAACTGGTGTGCGATCCGCCGTCCGCGCTGGTAATGTCGCCGCTCCCCCTTCCGCTCTTGAGCTTCGAGCCCGTATAGCCATGCCTGTGCGGGCTTAAGGTCGCGCGGCAATCGAGCCAGAGCCGCCCTCCTGCCCACCGTTGACCAGAACCAGCCGCACCCCGCTGGAGGCGCCGGATGCCCCAAGACAACGGGAGAACAACCAGCCATCCACCGAGAGCAGGTGCCGACTCACGCGCCGGCCCTGGCGCCACGGAGCCGCCGGAGATCGCCGCCGAACGACGGCACCTGGCCGACTCTCGCGCCGCACTGCGCCGGATGCGCGAATACGTCCTCTCACTCGAGGCACAGGGCGCCGACCGGCTCAACACCGAATTCCTCAAAGCCGCGCTCTACCACCGTGCGGCTGCGCTCGTCGACCACCCGGACACGCCATTGTTCTTCGGCCGGCTCGACTTCGGCCCACCGCAGCGCGCCACCCACTATGTCGGGCGCCGCCACGTCCACGAC
>DATBRJ010000278.1:0-11819 GCA_036560395.1 Actinomycetes bacterium
ACAAACGCCTGCTCACAGCTGCACACAGCAGCATCAGGGCGAAGATCGACCGCAGTCGGTTTGTCCAGGTCAAGCGGCGTTTTGGCTGGTCAGACGCGGCGCCCCCGACAGGATTCGAACCTGCGCACACGGCTCCGGAGGCCGTTGCTCTATCCCCTGAGCTACGGGGGCGGGGAATCGCACGAGGATACCAGCTTCGCATCTGCGGCTTGGCACCGTAGCGATCATGAGAACCGGCTGTGCGGTCCGATGGTCGCCTCTACTCTCAAGCATGTGGGGGCGTACCTCGGACGAGTTCTCGTTGTCGACGACAGCGAGATCGTCCGCGCGCTGATCCGGGTCAACCTCGAGCTGGAGGGGTTTGAGGTCGTCACAGCGGTCGACGGTCTCGACTGCCTGGACAAGGTGTTGTCCGTCGAGCCGACGCTGGTCACGCTCGACGTCGTGATGCCGCGACTCGATGGGTTCAGCACGGCAATCCGGCTAAGAGAGGATCAGCGGACTCGGCATCTCCCGATCGTCATGATTACCGCGGCGGCACAGGGGCGTGACCTTGCACGCGGTCGCGAGATCGGCGTCGACGCGTACATCACCAAGCCCTTCGAGCCTGGCGATCTGATCTCGACCGTGCGCCGGCTCGCCGTGCGCCGGCTCGCGGATCCCTACGCGCCGGAGCCGACGGCTCGCGAGCGTTGATGCGCAAACCTTCATTCACTCACGGCAGTCAGCAGTACCAGGACCAGTGTGATCACAGCGAAGAGACCGTGGCCGAGGACGATCGGTACGGGGAAGCTGCGCTCCGCAGGTTCGCTCCCGCCTGTCGGCGCGCCTGCTCCGACGGCCGCGTGTGCGGTGACCGGCGTCCCGCTATACACGCCTAGCCAGCGGGCGAACATCGTCAGGCCGAGCAACGCCACCGGGATGAGCACGATGAGGGCCGTCCACGCGAGCGCGTGACTGTCCGTCGCGAGGTAGATGATCCAGACCACGAGCCCGATCGCGGCCAGCAGGAAATGCCCGAAGAGCACCGGCTTGGGCAGGCGACTGGTGCTGCCCGGTGTGAGGCCGCCTCTGCTGATCCAGGTGCCGAGCATGTAGAAGCCGCCAAGAGCCGTAACGAGCCAGGTGACAAGTGCGGCGACTTCCATGTCACACGTCCTTGTTTGTCTCGGGTCTGGGTTGGACGGTGAAGCCTTCGAGTTGTGTGTCCTCGCCGGCAACGCGTACGCCGTAGCGGAAGGCCAGCTCACCGCCGAGGTAGCCGGATAGCGAAAGCACCGCGAGCGAGGCGATCGAAGCAGCTATCGGTCCGGCGCCGACCGCGCCGGTCGGGTTATCCGGTCGCCAGAAGAACTGGCCCGCATATGCCGCCGTCAGCGTCAGGTTGAGGACCATATGCAGCAGCGCCGTCCGCCAAGCTCGGGTGCCGGGCGGGATAGCGAAGAAATCGAGAAATCCGACCATGGCGGCGGCAAGCGCGCCGAGGACGCCGATCGCGATCAGCCACCGCGAGCCTTCAGCCAATGGCGCCGGGTCGTCCACCAGGTGCGAGCCGAGGTCGAAGCTCAGGCTCGCCACCCATGCACCGATCGGAATGTTGACGAGGATCGGATGGAACGGGATGCCCGTAGGGCCCGGTCAACCATGCCGCTACCGGTCGCTTTGCCTGCATATGCGGTGCAGCCAACGCCACCTCCGCTACAAGGTAATCGGCCCAGCTCTTTCGCTAACGATTCTTTGCCTTATCTCTTTAGCCAGTCAACTGTCGCTGGCTGGCGGAGATGTGCCAGGTCTTGAACCTACGCAGGTGGTCGTTATCGTGAGGAGATGGACGGTGGCGAGGTTGCGCCCGATAGCGTCGGCGACGACTGGTCGATCAGTGCGGCAGCAGCCCTCGACGACCCGACTCGCCGGGCGATGTACGACTTCATCCGCCGCGCGCGCCGCCCGATCACTCGCGAAGAGGCCGCCGCCCACACCGGCATCTCGCGCAAGCTCGCCGCATTCCACCTGGACAAGATGGTGGACTTGGGCTTGCTGGTCTCCCGCCCCGGAGTTTCGGGCAGTGCCGGCAAGGTGGGTCGAGCGCCGAAGGTGTATGAGCCCGCGGAGGCCATGATCAAGGTCGTCATCCCGGCGCGTGAACCCGACATCGTGGCCAAGATCCTGCTCGACACCGTGGCCGAGTCGGAGCCGGACGAGCGATCGGTCGACACTGCACTTCGGGTCGGCCACCAGCACGGGTGGGAGGCCGGCCACGCCGAGCGCCAGCGGCAGCGACCAGGTCGGCTGGGCGCGGAGCGCGCGACGGCGCTGGCGCGAACGATGATGCGTCGCTGCGGCTACGAGCCCTCGCTCGACCCGGACGGCATCCTGCGGCTCAACAACTGCCCATTCCATCCGCTCGCCGAGCACAACCGCGACCTGGTGTGCAACATCAACCTTGCGTACCTCAGCGGGATGCTTGACGGGCTAGGTGCCACCGCCTTGGTGGCAGCGCTTGTCCCCCGGCCCGGTTTCTGCTGTGTCGAGCTAGCCCCCGCCGCGCCGCGGTGACACTGGCGCGAACCTCGGACAGCGTGGTGGCTGATCAAATAACGTCCCGGGCGCGGTCGGCCGATCGCTACGCTAGGAGAGGTGACCCCAGCTGAACTTGCCGATCTCGTGGTATCCGCCGTCAGGGCGGCCGTCGATGCAGGTGAGCTGGCTGTCGAGCCGCCATCGACGGTGACCGTCGAGCGACCCAAGAACAAAGAGCACGGTGACTACGCGACCAACGCGGCCCTCCAGCTGGCCAAACCGGCCGGCAAACCCCCGCGGGAGGTCGCTCAGATCCTGGCCGCCCGGCTCGCAGATCACGCGGGCATCGAGAGCGTCGACGTCGCGGGACCAGGATTCCTCAACATCACCCTCAGCTCCGCCGCACAGGGCGAGCTGGCCCGGCTGATCGTCGAGTCCGGCAAGACGTACGGCCGGACCGACACGCTCGCCGGGCAGCGGATAAACGTGGAGTTCATCTCCGCCAACCCGACCGGCCCGCTGCACCTGGGACACACCAGGTGGGCGGCCGTCGGCGACGCGATGGCGCGAGTCCTCGAGGCAGCGGGCGCCGAGATTTCGCGGGAGTTCTACATCAATGACCGCGGCGCTCAGATGGACAAGTTCGGCGCGTCGCTTCGGGCCGCCGCGCACGGGCGGGCGGTGCCGGAGGACGGCTACCACGGCGCCTACATCGTCGAACTCGCCAGGCAGATCGTCAGCGACAAGCCGGAGATCCTCGACCTGCCTTATGAGGAGCAGCTCGCCGCGTTCCGCGAGGAGGGTTACGCTCGCCAGCTCGCTGAGCAGCGGGCGGTGCTCGACGACTTCCGTACCCACTTCGACGTTTGGTTCTCCGAGCGGACACTCCATGACAGCGGGCAGGTTGCCCACGGCATTGAGGTCCTGCGGGAGAAGGGTCATGTGTACGAGCAGGACGGCGCGCTCTGGATGCGGACGACGGACTTCGGGGACGACCGGGACCGGGTGCTGATTCGGTCCAACGGCGAGGAGACCTACTTCGCGTCCGACACCGCTTACTACGTCAACAAGCGCGAGCGCGGCTTCGACATCTGCATCTACCTGCTCGGTGCAGATCATCACGGCTACATCGGCAGGCTCCGGGCCATGGCGGCCTGCGCGGGCGACGATCCGGACAGGAATATCGAGATCCCCATCGGCCAGCTCGTCCGGATCATGAGGGGTGGCGAAGAGGTGCGGCTGTCGAGGCGGGCGGGCAACATCGTCGCCCTCGACGAGATCGTCGCGATAACCGGCGTCGATGCGTTGCGCTATTCGCTCTGTCGCTATCCGAGCGAGTCACCGCTCACCCTCGACCTCGAGGTGATCACCAAGCAGGTCAACGAGAACCCGGTCTTCTACGTGCAGTACGTCGGGGCGCGGACGGCGTCGGTTTCTCGCAACGCCGCCGAGTTCGGCATCGATCGCGGCCCGGCTGAGAGCTTCAAGCCGGCACTCCTGGCGCACGAGAAGGAGGGCGAGCTGCTTGGCCTGCTCGGCGAGTTCCCCCGGGTGGTCTCGACCGCCGCCGAACTGCGGGAACCGCATCGCATCGCCCGCTATCTCGAGCAGCTCGCGGCCGCCTATCACCGCTTCTACGACGAGTGCCGGATCCTGCCACGCGGGGACGAGGAGGCGACGGACCTGACCAGGGCGCGGCTCTGGCTCAACGACGCAACCCGCGTTGTGATCGAGAATGGCCTCGATCTGCTCGGCGTCACCGCTCCCGTCCGCATGTAGCGCACGCGGGAAGGCGGGGCTCAGTGCGGACACACGAGGCGGGCGCCTTGCACGCGGCCGCCGGAAGGCGCGGCCCTGAGTGGTTGCGTGAGCCGGCCGACGTCAACGCGCTTGTACCGATCCTCTGGTCACGAAACACGTATCGGCACGAGGCCAGCGGCGTTCTTACCGCAGCGGGCGTCGACGTCCTGGACCTCGCCGCTGAGTACGGCACGCCGGCATACATCCTCGACGAGGCGGATTTCCGCCGGCGAGCGCGTGACTTCCTCGACGCGTTCGGCGGCATCGGAGCGGATGTCGCCTATGCGGGCAAGGCATTCCTGTGTGCGGAGGTCGCGCGCTGGCTCGCGGAGGATGGCCTCGGGCTTGACGTCTGTACGGGCGGCGAGCTGGCGGTGGCCACCCGTGCCCGCTTTCCGGCCGACCGCATCACCATGCACGGCAACAACAAGTCGACCGCCGAGCTGGCCCGAGCCGTCGAGGCCGGCGTTGGCCGGATCGTCGTCGACTCGTATGAAGAGATCGTCCGATTGGCAGATATCGCCGACCACCGGGGTGTGACGCCAAAAGTCCTGGTCAGAACCACCGTCGGGGTGGAGGCACACACCCACGAGTACATCGCTACCGCGCACGAGGACCAGAAGTTCGGCTTCTCGCTGGCAAGTGGCGCGGCGGCTGAGGCGGTACGGCGGATTCTCAAGCTGCCGAGCCTCACGCTCACCGGGCTCCATTCGCACATCGGCTCGCAAATCTTCGACACGCAGGGGTTCGAGGTCGCAGTTCGGCGCGTGCTGACTCTGCAGGCCGCGATCCGCGACGAGCACGGCATCCAGTTGCCCGAGCTATGCCTCGGCGGCGGTTTCGGCATCGCGTACACCACCCAAGACGACCCACAGCCGCCGGCCGAGCTGGCCCCCGGCCTCCGCGCGATCATCGAGTCTGAGAGCGCTCGTTTGCTGCTCGAGGTGCCGCGGCTATCCGTTGAGCCGGGACGGGCGATCGCCGGTCCATCGACCTTCACCCTGTACGAAGTAGGAACAGTGAAGGATGTCGACGGCATCCGGACGTATATCAGCGTCGACGGCGGCATGAGCGACAACATCCGTGCCGCGCTCTATGACGCCGCGTACTCCTGCACACTCGCCTCGCGCCGATCGGAGGCCGCCCCGATTCTCGCCCGTGTCGTGGGCAAGCACTGCGAGTCGGGGGACATCCTCGTACGTGACGAGTTCCTGCCGGCGGACATCAGTGCCGGTGACCTGCTCGCCGTTCCCGGCACCGGTGCGTACTGCAGATCGATGGCGAACACCTACAACCACCTGCCGCGGCCTCCGGTGGTTGCAGTACGGGACGGGGCGGCGCGGGTGATCGTGCGTCGCGAAACCGAGGACGACCTGCTTCGCCTCGACGTCTGAGGTCGGCGACGGTAGGAAGGCGACATGAGCGGGTCGACCAATCGACTATGTGGTTGGGGCGGCTGAGGCCTGACCGCCGATGGTCCCGAGTTTTGGTGGGAATGCGCAGCCCGCTGCACTCATCCACCAAAACTCGGGATCTTGACGCTGAACGACCATTCCAGCAGCCGGACATGGGTGCGCCGGTTGCTTGTCGTTTGGGACCCTGATAGCGCCGGAGTGACGGACGCGAGGAAGGAAAGGTTCGGACCAGCATGCGGACGCAGCCGCTCAAGGTCGCCCTGCTCGGGTGTGGCGCCGTCGGCACGGAGGTGGCGCGGCGGCTCCTCCTGCACGGTCCGGACCTCGCCGCGCGCATCGGGACACCTCTCGAGCTGGTCGGGATCGCCGTACGGCGGCCGGGTCGACCGCGAGCGCCCGAGATCGACCGAGCGCTGTTCACGACTGATGCGGCAAACCTCGTCAGCGCCGCGGACATCGTCGTAGAGGTCATCGGCGGCATCGAGCCGGCCCGGACGCTCATCCTCGCCGCGATGGAGAACGGCGCCTCGGTGGTCACCGCCAATAAGGCACTGCTCGCCGAGGATGGCCCGACGCTTTACGAAGCGGCAGCCAAGCACGGAGTCGATCTCTACTACGAAGCGAGCGTCGCTGGCGCCATCCCGCTGCTGCGACCGCTGCGTGAGTCACTCGCCGGGGACAAGGTCCACCGCATCGTTGGCATCGTCAACGGCACGACCAACTACATCCTCAGCCGCATGGACGAGACCAGTGCCGGCTTCGAGGAGGCACTCACCGAGGCGACCGCCTTGGGGTACGCGGAGGCCGACCCGACCGCCGATGTCGAAGGCTTCGACGCCGCGGCGAAGGCGGCGATTCTCGCTTCGCTGGCGTTTCACAGCAGGGTGACCGCCGCGGACGTACACCGCGAGGGCATCACCGAGGTCAGCGCCGCCGACGTGGTGAGCGCCAGGGAGATGGGCTGCGTCGTCAAACTCCTCGCGATCGCTGAACTCGCCGATGGTGGCGGCAGCGTTGGAGTACGCGTGCACCCGGCGATGATCCCGCGCAGCCATCCGCTCGCTGCTGTACGCGAAGCATTCAATGCCGTCTTCGTGGAGGCAGAAGCGGCGGGCCAACTCATGTTCTACGGCCGCGGCGCAGGCGGCGCACCGACCGCAAGCGCCGTGCTAGGGGATGTCGTCACCGTGGCGCGCAACCGGATCGCGAACGGTCGCGGCGCGGGCGAGTCCGCGTACGCCCAGCTCGCCATCCAGCCGATGGGCGCGACGCCGACCCGCTATCACATCAACCTCGACGTGCTCGATCGCGCCGGCGTTCTCGCGCAGGTCGCCACGGTCTTCGCAGCGCACGGAGTATCCATCCAGATCGTCCGGCAGGACGGCTTCGGGGACGAGGACGCGTCCCTCGTGGTGGTGACCCACGTCGCGACCGACGCCGCGCTTGCGGCGACCGTTGACCAGCTCCGCCACCTCGAGGTCGTCCGCGATGTCGCGAGCGTCATGCGGGTCGTGGACTGACGCCGGCGGGAATCGCGCCGCGGCAATGAACCAGGCCCACCCCGTGGGCCGGGCGCACCCTGTGGATAGCCATTGACCTGCGGATTTGGCGGCTAGTGTCCCGTTGACGATGTCCTTTGAAGGATGCCTGAGGACCGCTGGATGCATGGCAAGGCCGCAGCGAGCGCTCGTAGTGGAGCTACGTGGGCGAGCGAGAACGCGGCGCCAGGCGACGGCGGGACCAAGCAGACGCAAGGAGACCTCGTTAACGGGACATCGGCCTGCGCCTAGAGCGCGGACGAGGTGGGAGGGCAACTGATGACGATCATCACGGTGGACCCGTCTGCACTGGCGTATGCGGCACTACGTATTGGTGCACTCGAAGATCGAGTACGTGGGGCATCGTCTGCGGCAGGTCGGTCGGCCATTGGGTGGCGGCTGGCGGCGCTCGACGACCAACTGCCCGGTTGCCGGACCGCCGCTGCTGCCGCACGGGCGGGAGTCGCCCTCGGCCGAGCCGGTGACTCCCTTGCGGCCGCGTTGGGGGCACTGGCCGCCGCTCTGCGCCGTGCGGCGGTCGATTACCACGCGGCCGACCGAGCTGCGACGCCGTCATCCACCCTCAGACCATCGTGATGTCGGGCCTGCTGGATTGGCCGACGACCGGTGATGTCGTGCGCTGGCTGCTCCACGCGCCGCCGACCCTGGAGCAGCTCGCCGTCCTGCTCCAGCGGACCGCCGCCGAGGTGGAGGAGGTACGCGCCGAGCTGCGCCGAGTGCTCGGCGAGACGGCGGTGAGCCTCGGTTGGTCGGGGAGCGCCGCGGAGAGCGCGAGCACCGCTGCGGCAGCCCAATGCGATCAGCTGGATTCATTGCGCGGAGTTCAGGCTGCTTTGGCCACGACACTGTCTGCCGCGGCGCGGGAATTCGACGACATGCGAGCGCGGCTCATGTGGCTCGCGACCCTTGCTGCATCGGCTCCTTTGGATCCATTGTCGACACTCGCCACGATCCGTCAGGCCGATCACCTTCGCGACGTGGTGAACAGCGCGGATTCGAGGTTCGCCGCGCGCATCGACGCACTCGCGGACTGCTTTGACGGGCTCGCCCGGCCCGTCTACGCCGGGAGATGGTTGAGCTCCGCTGCACCGCCTGGCGCGGCCTACGTTCTCGAGTCGCACGGGCTCACCGCGGGACCCCCCGGCGCCGACCTCGCGGCGTGGGCGGCCACGCTCCCACCCGGCGAGGACGGGTCCGCGCGACTGCGAGCCAGGCTTGCCACGCTGCCGGTCGCCGAGCTGGCGGTTGTGATCGAGGCGAACCCGTTTGTAGCGCGCCGGTTGGCCGCCGGTGGCGACGATCCACCAACCGTCACGGCAGGCCGCACAGAGGGAGCACAGATCCCCGCCGCGATCGCCGGCGCTTTGCTCGCCGCTCGGGGGCCGGGCCGCGTCGCGGCCATCCGGCAAGCGGCGGCTGCACTGCCTGCGTCCGCTCGCCGGCGCTTCGCGCTGCTTTTCCCGCGGTTGGCCGGTTCCCTCGACGGCTTGGCGTTCGCCGACCGGGTCGCGGCCAACCGCGTGCTCGTCACGGCCGCTCTCGATGCCGAGCTCGAACGCAGACACGCTGTGCTCGCGCGCCTCGATGATCGAGAGAATCATCACGATCCCCTCGACCTGCTTGCCGACGAGGCCAACCGGCTGTGGGACTGGATGGACGACACGCCACCGGTGAACACCTTCGTCGCGGACTTCGACGGCGATCCAGCCGACGCGGCCGTGGGCAGCGATGCTCGCGTCGCGCTTTACCGATCGGTCTTGTCGGCCGACCGCCAGGTGTTGGCCTTCGATGAGCGTGGCGACGGTGTCTTCGTTGAGCTCTTCGGAGCGGTCGACCCACACACTCGCAACGTGGCCGTCCTCGTCCCTGGCACCGGGATCGATCTCAGCTCCTATCACCAATGGGCGGACCTTGCTCGTGACTTCCAAGCCGGCGCGGACGACCTCGCTGTGGTGGCCTGGATGGGTGACGACTTCCCCGACACGCTGACCGCCGCCGCCGGCGGCTCCTCGGCGGAGGACGCCGCCCCGCGCTTACGCGACTTCACGGCCGGGCTGGACATCCCGTCGACCACTCGGTCGACGGTGCTTGGCTACAGCTACGGCGGTGCTGTGGTCGGCACGGCCGAATGCGAGGGTCTGGTCGCCGACCAGGTCTTTCACGTCGAGTCGGCCGGTGCCGGTGCAGGCGTCACGGGACTAGACGACTATGCAGGCGGCGTCGGCAAGCATTACACGATGACCGCACCGGGCGATCCCATCCGGCTTTTCCGTGGCATCGACATCGGCGGCCTCGGGCACGGCGGCGATCCCGACCGGATGCCCGGCTTCCTTCGGCTGCCGACCGGTTGCTACCGCCCGGACGATCCGGACCATCCGGGCGAGCCGATCCAGGGTCTCTCGGCGCATTGGGACGTGTTCAGCCGGGGCTCGACCGCGTGGGAGTCGATGCGGTCCGTGATGATTGGTCGTCCGGCTCCCGACACGACGCAATGCCGTCCGTGACCGGACCATAAACTGCGTTCGCCGGCGAGTCGCTGCTCGGCAGGGAGGTGAGCCGGTGACCGCAACCCTTCATGGTGGCGGTTGGCGTGGTGTGATCGAGGCCTACCGCGACCGGCTCCCGGTCACGGGTGACACCCCCGTCGTATCGCTCGGCGAAGGCGGCACACCGCTCGTCCGGGCCACTGTCGTCTCCGAGTTGACCGACTGCACTGTGTGGCTCAAGGTCGAAGGCGCGAACCCCACCGGTTCGTTCAAGGACCGCGGCATGACAGTCGCGATCTCTAAGGCTGCCGAGGCTGGGACGCAGGCGGTCATCTGCGCCTCGACCGGAAACACCAGCGCGAGCGCGGCGGCCTACGCCGTGCGCGCCGGGATGACGTGCGCCGTCCTCGTGCCCGCCGGCAAGATCGCCCTCGGCAAGATGAGTCAGGCGCTCGTGCACGGCGCCCGCCTGATTCAGCTAGACGGCAGCTTCGACGAGTGCCTTGATGTCGCCCGCGAGCTGGCCGAGCGCTACCCGGTCGCGCTCGTCAACTCGGTGAATCCGCTGCGCCTCGAGGGCCAGAAGACAGCCGCATATGAAGTGGTTGACGCGCTCGGTGATGCCCCCGACATCCACTGCCTCCCGGTCGGCAACGCGGGAAACATCAGTGCGTACTGGAAGGGCTATCAGGAGTACGCCGCGGATGGCCCTGCGACCGTTCGACCGCAGATGTGGGGCTTCCAGGCGTCCGGCGCGGCGCCCATCGTCGACGGTGCTCCAGTGCCCGAGCCGCGGACCGTCGCCACGGCGATACGCATCGGGAACCCCGCATCGTGGCAGCTTGCGATCGCCGCTCGCGACGAGTCCGGTGGATTGATCGACAAAGTGACCGACAGGCAGATCCTCGCCACCTACCGGCTGCTCGCCAATCGTGAGGGGGTCTTCGTCGAGCCCGCCGCCGCGGCTGGGGTGGCGGGTCTGCTCGCGGCGGCCGAGGCCGGGCGGTTGCCACCCGGCCGGCGGGTGGTGTGCACGGTGACCGGCCACGGCCTCAAGGACCCGGACTGGGCGATCGCGACCGCTCCGGCCCCAACCACCATCGCACCCTCTGCCGACGCTGCGGCCAGGACTCTGGGGCTCGGCTGAGGCCCGCACCGGGGTCGTCTATCCAGACGACGATGAAGGGCAGTGATCCACTACGCCTCGGCAACCACCGCGAAAGCCCAATAGTGCCGAGCTGACCACACCAACGTCCGCCGCGACGTCGAGATGTCCGCACTGACCTGCTGCGCGGCGCGGTGTGTCAGTCCAGGACGTCAGCGCTGGCCCGGTTGGCAGGCTGCGACCCTGGCGTGCCGACGTGCACCTGTCTGGCTAAGGGGCTCGAGCGCTGGCCTGTCTGGCCGGCCGCGACCCGGGCATGCCGCCGTGTGTCTGGCTGGCTAGGAGGTCAGCGCCGGCCCGTCTGGCCGGCCGTGACCCAGGTGAGGTGGGACGAATGCACCTTCGCCCAGAGTTCCGCTCTGCTCGCATCATCGACGCCAATGAGAGTGAGCCCGAAGATGTCAGCGAGCGCCGTGAACCAGTCCTCGCGGCGGTCCAAGGTGATCACTTGGCTGCTGCCGTGGGCGATCCGGGTCAGGGTGCAGCTGCGCAGGATGTCGGCACCTCCGGCGTGCCTGCGCTGCGCAGTCATGACGCGGACGAAGCCGGACTCCGAGGATGTCGACAGATATTTGTGCTGCGCCTCGAAGTCGCCCGTCTCCGCTCGGTCGGCGGCGAAATCGACACCGGCGAAGCTGCCGTTTTCGTCGTGATCGAGCCGCCACCCAGCGGGCTCGACGTCGGACGGGCGCAGCGCGAAGGCATAGGGCGGCTGGTGGTAGACCCCGGGGCGCAGCGGGATCGGCTCGTACAGGCTGTCGCCAAGGCCGACGTCCACCATCCACCGCCCGTCAGGGGCGGCTGCCGCCGGAAGCGCTGCGACCGTCAGCCCGAGGTGGTTTCCGTCCGCGCCCGGTGGCTCGCGAAGGCCGTG
>DATBRJ010000279.1:0-20731 GCA_036560395.1 Actinomycetes bacterium
GCGTCCGCCGGTGCCGTGGCTGTCACCGCCACTGCTTGCTGCGACCGGGATCAGAGTGGTCCTGGCCGAGCTGTTCGGGGCCTACCTCGATAAGCGTGAGCTCCAGGCCGTGATGCCCGGCGCCGAGCACCACTTCGACGATGAGGATGAACTGTGGATCGACTACGTCGCCGACGCCGGTGATGGCTTCGACGCGACCTATACGATCGCCTACCTGGTCGCGCAGCCGACGGTGACGGTCCACCGGGCGGACGGGAGCACCTTCGAGCTACCTCGTGGCCGGTGCTCGTTCTCGGCGGCGACGAGGTCTACCCGGTCGCTTCGGCCAGGGAGTACGAGAATCGCTGGAAGGGGCCGTATCGTGCGGCACTCCCCAGCGCGAACGGTGATACCCCGACCATTTACGCGTTGCCCGGCAACCACGACTGGTACGACGGTCTGACCGCCTTTCTGCGTCTCTTCGGACAGGGCGATCCGATCGGCGGCTGGCGCACCCAGCAGGCGCGCAGCTATTTCGCGCTGGCCTTACCGCACGGCTGGTGGCTCTTCGCAATCGACGCCCAGTTCGACGCTTATCTCGACGAGCCGCAGCTACGTTATTTCCGGGCTGCGGCCAGCCGGATACGCCACACCGATCGGATCATCCTCTGCGGGGCGCGACCCACCTGGGTGATCGCGGACCGGGTGCCGGACGCCTACGACACCATCGACTACTTCATTCGAAGCGTGATCGAACCGACCAGGGCCACTGTGCAGGTCATGCTCGCCGGTGACACCCACCACTACGCCCGCTACAGCCTGCGTGAGCGGCATCTGATCACGTGTGGTAGCGGCGGCGCTTATCTCATGGGCACCGCTCAACTACCGCACCGGATCGACGTACCGCCGCCGGAGAGCATCACGAAGGGCATGAGCCCACCGACACCGTTCGCGCTGGCAGCGACCTACCCATCCGCTGCGCAGTCCCGCAAGCTCGGCTGGGGCTCATTCTTCCGGCTGCCGTACCGCAATCCGAGATTCGTCGCCATGCTCGGCTTCCTGCAAACCTTGCTAATGGTGGCGCTGCGTACGGCGCACGGCCGCTGGCTGAACGCGCCAATCGCGATCATGGTGGCCTTGGTGTTCGCCGGAACAATCACGTTCGCCATGCCGCAACCACTCAGCCACGGCACTGTGCGGCACTGGATCGCCGGGCTGCTCCACGCGCCTGCGCACGTCGCGCTCGGGATCGCCGGCGCGTGGGCCTGGTCGCACCTGCCCTTCGTGGACGCACCGCCCCCGTGGAATATCGTGCTCGCGTTTCTCCTGTATGCGCCGGTCATTGCCCTGCTCGACACCTGGGTCCTGTGCCTGTACTTGATCATCGCAAGTCGGTTCCACGTCAACGTCAACGAGCTCTTCGCCGGCCAGGGCATCGAGGACTACAAGTCGTTCCTCCGGCTGCACATCGATCGGGACGGTGCGTTGACGATCTATCCGCTCGCGGTCGAGCGGGTGTCGCACCGCTGGCGGGCTAAACCGGACGGTGAGGCCGGGACACCGTGGGTCGTTCCCGCGGAGCCCATCCGGGTCACCCAGGCCGAACTTGCGATCCCGATCGCGTCCGATCCCGCCCGGCTCAGTCGGGACCGAATGCGTGGTGCGCCGGCCGGGTGAGGTCGTCCAGATAACGTTCATAGAGTGCGAGGTTTCGGTCCGCGAGGTGGTCAAAGCGCTGCGGCTGGCTCGATCCGGGACTCATCGCCGACATGGCCGATGACGGGTCGACGCGGGCGCTGATCCAGCCTTCGTGGGTGGTGCCGCGGGCGACGACCTCGGCGGTGGGGGTGACGATCAGAGAGTTGCCGAAGTAGAGGGTGCCGGCCGGATCGGTGCCGACGGCATTCGCTGCGATGACATAGACATGGTTGTCGTACGCCCGCGCTCGGGTGGTCAGCTCCCAGATGTCGGCGGACCGCAACAGCGCGGATGGGCGCAGCAGGACCGCCGCACCTTGGACCGCCTGGATCCGTGCCAGCTCCGGGTAGTCGCCGTCGAAGCAGATGACCGTGCCGATCCGCCCCAGCGGCGTGTCGATCACCGTGACCGAGTCCCCCGGGGTCACCCATCCGCCGGTCGCCGCTGCTTCACCCGTGTAGAGGTGTGTCTTGCGGTACGTTCCGGCGATTCCTCCGCTCGGACCGACCAGGACTGCGGTGTTGTAGACAACGCCAGGTGTCTCGCCGCGCTCGTACGTGCCAAGGCATAGGTAGATCCCGAGCCGCCGAGCCGCGTCCTGCACCGGCTCGGTCACCAATCCGGGCGCCTCGGTGACGACATCCCAGAGTGCGCGCGGGGGAAGGCCGGGGGTGAAGCCGGTCGTACATGTCTCTGGGAGGACGACCAGCTCGGCCTGAGTGGAATCGACGCATCGCTCGACCCATGCGACGGCGTTGTCGAGATTCGCCTTGACGGTCTCGGCGGTCAGCGGTCCCGGCCGCGGTGCGAGTTGTACGGCGGCCGCCGTGAACGGGCCCATGAGGTCATCCTCCCACCGAAGGCTGCATTGCCCGATCGCGTCAAGAGAACGATGGACGGAGCCGGGCCGCTAAGACGCGAGCAGCCAGCCGAGCCAGACACCGACGAGGGCGATAAGCGCGCCCACGAGCGCGGCGACGATGATCGCGGTTGTCGAGGCGGCCACCCGCTCTCGCGCCGGAGCGGTGAATACCGTTCCGGGTGCCACCTGCCTGCCGGCGCGAGCCTCGGCGCCGGATGCGACCGGCAACGGGGCGGTTGCGGCGCCAGTCTCCGATAGCGCGGGGGTTTCGGCAGCAGCCGCGGCCGGGCTGCGAAGAGCGCCGTCGACGTTGGTGAAGAACTCGTTCGCCGTGCGTTTGGTCACCGCGGTGAGCATGCGCTGCCCGACACCGCCGAGCATGCCACCGACGATCGCGTCAGCGTCGTAGGTCAGTCTCGTCCGGTTCTCCTCATCGGTCGCGAGAGATACCACGATCGTCGCGTCGACTGTCCCAGGGGCGCCCGCGCCGCGTGCCTTCAACACGAAGCCGTCTGGCGGACGCTGGTCGGACAGGCGCACCTCACCGTCGTAGACACCCTTGATGGCCGCCACCCCAGCACTGACGGTGACGCGATACTCATCCGGGCCTACCGCCTCGAGCCGCTGGCAGCCGGGGATGGTTCGAACCAGAACCGCCGGATCGTTCAACGCCTCCCACACCTGGTCGCGCGGCGACTCCAGGATGGCAGTGCCGTTCACCTTCATCGCCTCTCCTCTCCCGCGGCACGGCGCAGCCGCGCGATCTTGCCTCGGGCCGCGCGCTCGCGCAGGTGGAACAGCTCGGACGGCGAGATCGGCATGCGCCGGATCACGAAGCCCTCGGCGTCCTCGATGGCGGAGGCGAGCACCGCCATTCCCGGGATCACACCCGCCTCCCCCGCGCCCTTGATGCCAAGCGGGTTCAGCGGCGAGGGCGTTTCCATGTGGTCCACCTCAACAAGCGGCACCTCGGTCGCGTATGGCATCAGGAAATCCATGAAGCTGGCGTTGAGCAGCTGGCCATGTTCGTCGTAAACCATCCGCTCGTACAGCGCTCCCCCGACGCCCTGCGCGACCCCACCGTGGACCTGCCCCTCCAGGATCACCGGGTTCACCACGCGCCCACAGTCATGGATGACGCAATAGCGGAGAACCCTGATCTCCGCTGTCTCCGGATCGGTCTCGACCACGGCGGCGTGCATCCCGGCGGCGAAGGTCGAACGCAGCGGCGAGTAGTAGTCCGTGGCCTCCAGCCCGGGCTCGTCGCCCGCACTGATCGGCGGCCGGCTGATATCGGACCCGGCGAACTGCGTGGCAGCCCTCGCCGCCTCGTCGAACGCATAGCGCAGCGGGTTGGCGAGCACGGCGACGGTGGCCAGCCCGACCGACGCTTCCGGGTGCCCGCGGACCGAGATCACGCCCTCGGCGATCTCCAGGTCGGCCGGATCGGCCTCCAGGGCATCACCGGCGATGCGCAGCGCCTTTGCTCGGACCGCCCGCGCGGCGAGCGCAACGGCATTGCCGCTCATGACGGCCGTACGGGACGCGAAGGTCCCGACCGCATATCGGAACCGTCTGGTGTCTCCCGTCACCACCTCGATGTCGCCGAACGGCACGCCGAGCTCGTCGGCCACGATCTGGGCGAGCATCGTCTGGTGCCCCTGACCCTGGCTGGTCAGACCGGTCGCCACCCGCACCCGGCCGCTCGGCTCGACGAGGACGTGCCCGCCTTCATACGGTCCGACGCCGGTGCCCTCGACGTAGCAGCCGATGCCGATGCCCACCCGCCGGCCGGCCGCCCGTGCCTGCTCGCGGTAGGTCTCGAAATCGTCCCAGCCGGCGAGCTTCTTCAGCTTCTCGAGCAGCGCCGGATAATCACCCGAGTCATAGATCAGCGGCCGGCCGTCCTGAAACGTCAGCCCTTGGTCATAGGGCATCTCGTCGGGCTGGATGAAGTTACGCGCCCGCACCTCGGTGCGATCCAAGGCGAGATAGTCCGCGATCGCGTCCAATGTCCGCTCCATGGCGTAGACGCCCTGCGGCCGACCGGCCCCGCGGTATGGCGTCACGATGACAGTGGACGTGTAGAGGCTCTGCCACTCCGTACGGTATGCCCCCGGCTTGTACGGTCCGAGCAGCTGGGTAGACGTGATGATCGGGACGATGACGCCATAGGGCGTATAGGCGCCGTTGTCGTGCCAGATCTTCACGTCGAGGCCGGTGATGCGGCCCTCGTCGTCGAACCCGACCCGAACCTGCTGTTCCTGCTCACGCTCGTGCGCCGACGAGACGAAGTGCTCGCGCCGGTCCTCGGTCCATGCGACCGGCTGGTCGAGCCTGCGTGCGGCCCACGGGACAAGCACCTCTTCCGGCCACGGGTGCATGATCTTCACCCCGAACCCACCACCGACATCGGGCGCGATGACCTCGACCTTGTCGAGTGGAAGGTCCAGCTTGGCTGCGAGCGCTGCCCGGACGCCGGTCGACGTTTGTGTCGATGAATAGACACGGACCGTGCCATCCGGTTCCCACCGGGCGACCACCCCACGACCCTCGAGCGGGGTCGACGCCGAACGCTCGATGCTCAGGTCGAGCTCGACCGTGTGGGGTGCGGCCTCGAGTGCCGCGTCGACATCCCCAACCTGCTCGACGTGGTGGGCCGCGATGTTGCCTGGCACGTCAGCGTGGACGAGGTGCTCGGCCCGTCTGGCCTCGGCGACACCGACGACGGCGGGCAACGGGTCGTACGAGACCCGGATTCGCCCAGCCGCGTCCTCCGCGGCATAACGGTCGCGCGCCACGACCATCGCGACGGCCTCACCGACGTGATGGACGGTGTCCCTGGCCAGGACGTAGGGCGTCTTCGGGTGAGTGAGGGATGGATGGGGGATCAGGAGGGGCAACGGCTCGGTGAGCCGGCCGTCGAGATCGTCGTAGGTGTAGATGGCGACCAGTCCGGGAGTATCGACCGCCTCGGTCACGTCGATGTCCACGACCCACGCGTGGGCGTGCGGGCTCCGGACGAACGCCGCGGCGAGTGCCCCAGAGGGCGCCAGGTCGTCGACGAATCTTCCCTGGCCGGTCACCAGCCGGCGGTCCTCCCGACGCTGGACGGGCGCACCGAACATCTGCGTGGTCACAGCGCACCGTCTCCCGCGCCTGCGGGTCGACCGCTCGGGTCATCCGAAAGGACGGCGGCCGGGGCTTGCTGCATTGGCTGCGGTGCAGCGCCGGCCATCAGGTCGGCCGCCCGCCGTACGGCTGCTCTGATGTTCTGGTATCCGGTGCATCGGCAGAGGTTGCCGGAGATCCCTTCGAGGATCTCGCTCTCGCTCGGGTCAGGATTGGCCGTGAGCAGTGCCGTCACCGTCGCCAGGAACCCCGGCGTACAGAAACCGCACTGCAGTCCATGGCACTCCATGAACGCCTGCTGGACCGGGCCGAGCGTGCCGTCGGGCTCGGTCAGGCCCTCGACCGTCGTCACGGCATGCCCATCGGCGGTCGCGGCGAGCATCAGGCAGGATCGGACGGGCTCGCCGTCCATGAGGACGGTGCAACATCCGCAGACGCCGTGCTCGCATCCCACATGGGTACCGGTGAGACCGAGGTCATGTCGCAGGAAGTCCGACAGCAGGCGTCGCGCCTCGACGGTCGCGCTGCGCTGCACGCCGTTCACCGTCATCGTGACGTCGAGGCGCTCGTCCGTGCTCGTCTGTGTCACCTGACCTCCCAGGGGCCGAGGCCGTCAGGTTCGCTACTCCTACCCGTCGTGCTCGGGTTCCCGCCGTTCACTGGATCTCCCCAACCGCGCGGGACCATGCAGCTTGCAGCGACCGCGCAGTGAGCACGCCGGTCAGATGTCGCCTGTAGGCGGCAGTCGCGTGGATGTCCTCATCGGGGTCGATCGTGCTCCGGACGAGATCGCTCGCGGCGGCCCAGTCCCGACCGTTCAGCGGCGCCGAGCCTGGGACCAGTCCGCTGACCGCAGGAGACAGGTCGACAAGCACAGGTGTCGCGCCGACGCCGAAGCACGCGGCCTTGGCAGTGTCGACCCGGCGCTCGTCGCCGACGGTGACCAACGTCGCGACGCCGGCGAGCGCGAAGTCGCCGTGCCGCCGGGACAGCTCGCTGATGTCCATCCCGGTACGCCCGGGTTGCACCGGAAAGTAAGCGGACGTAGCAAGCTCATCCGGCTCGATCGCGGATTCGAGCGGCCCGAGGAAGAATTCGCCTGCTGGAACGGTCCTCGTCGCGCCGCCGTCGCGAGCCAGCGTGAGCGAACCTCCGAGCAGCCTAAGCACGGCGGGCAGTTCGGCGGCCGGATCGGCATGAACCAAGCTGCCGACGACGGTCCCGCGGTTGCGGATGACCGGGTGTGCCACGAGGTGCAGCGCCCGCTGGAGGATCGGGAGCCGCGCCGCGGTCGTGCCATCGCGCTCGACCTCACTGTGCCGGGCGAGCGCGCCGATCCGCACTCCGCCGTTCTCGGTCCGTACATACGCCAGCTCGCTCAAGCGATTGATGTCGATGATGTCGGCGGGCTCGGCGAGTCGCATGTTCAAGATCGGGATCAGGCTCTGGCCACCCGCGAGAACCTTGCCCTTGGTCCTGGCGAGGGCGCCGAGCGCCTCGTCTAGATCCGTTGGCCGGTGGTACCCGAACGGCGCTGGCTTCATCCCGTGATCCTCCCTGTGGATCGCTTGCCAGGCAACGCTCCAAGCAAACGATCGGGGTCGCGCGGACTGCGCCGATGACGTGCTGGGGGCCGATTCCGGCAGTGCGACCCCAGGTGAGTCGCTCGTCGGGCTGGACGACCTCGCCCGGCGGCGGGCGGGGTCCGCCCGTCGCCGCCGTACAGCGTCCATCCGAAAGCCATCTGTCGGTCTCTCCTTCGGCGAAGCTGCCAGGTGTGACGACGGGATGATCGGCACACTTCGAGGAGGTTGTCGGAAAAGTAGGGGCGGCAGGAGCAGCTTGATCACTGTCGAGATGTGACAGGAATCACAGAGTTTGGTTGTCGGTGCCCCGCACCTGAACGCCCTTGACCACATGCCAGCCGCCGGCTCGGTTGGCCGGACCGCCCACCTCCACCGCCAGCGTCTCCCGGCTGGCGTTGGTCTCCGGCTGGCCGACAGCGCGGTCGCCGGCCGGCGACACTCCGCAGGACACTGGAGGGGTGGCGGGTGCTGATGATCAGGTCATGACGCCGGCTGCCGGCACGGGTACCGCGCCAGATCCGGGCCTGTTCGGCCCCGATTCTGTGACCTGGCGGCTGCACGCGGATCCCTTCATGTGGGTGGCCGGGGTTCGCGCGCTCTACCTGCAGGCGCTGCATCCGCTGGCCATCCGCGGTGTGGCGCAGAACTCGGACTTTCGCCGGGATCCGTGGGGCCGGCTCATGCGAACCGCCAACTATGTCGGCGCCAGGACGTACGGCACCACAGCTGAGGCGACCAGCGCCGGGGCCAAGGTGCGGGCGGTCCACCGGCGGCTGCGCGGCTTCGATCCCGACTCCGAGACGGCCTTTCGGATCGACGACCCTGACCTGCTCCGATGGATCCACTGCGCCGAAATCGAGTCGTACCTCACTGTCGTCAGACGCGCCGGGCTCGCCTTGAGCGAGGGCGAAGCGGACCGGTATGTCGCCGAGCAGCGCCGGTCGGCCGAACTCGTCGGGCTGGACCCGGCCACCGTCCCTGATACCGCGGCCGGCCTCAGCGCCTACTTCCAGCGGATGCGACCAGTGCTGAGGCTCACGCCTGAGGCACGTGACGTGTACGACTTCATAGCGCGGCCGCCGCTCCCGGCCTGGCTGGCCCCGGTCCGCCCCCTGATGTGGCGCCCGGCCGTCTGGCTCTGCTTCGCCATGTTGCCGTCGTGGGCGCAGGAGTTGTACGGCGCCAGGCCGGCCACTCCCCGGCGGGTCACAACCGTCGCTCGCGGCCTGCGCCGCGCGATTCTCTTGATTCCCCTCTCGGTTCGTGCCGGTCCATACGTTCGCGCTGCCCGCCGCCGCCTCAACTGGAAACCCTGACCATAGATCTGGCGGTAGGTCTCGTAACCCATGATCACTGGCAGTTACAGGCCCTTTTCGACCTCCAACCGCCAGCGATCATGAAGAACCCCGCGGCGACCGAGAACGCAGTCGGGCGCCAGCGGAACCCCCGGCCATCTCAATGCCGCCCCCCGGCCACCTAGATGCCGCGCATTTGGATGACCTGCAGGGCCAGGGCGAGGTCCAGCCGCAGATGCGGGTCGCTAGTGAACGGGCCGAGGATCCGTTCGAGCTTGCCGATGCGATAGCGCAGCGTGTTGTAGTGGAAGTGGAGTATGCGCGCTGTCTCCGCGACGTTGAGGTTCGTGTTGAGCAGCACCTGGAGCGTCCTGCGCAGGTCGCGGGCCTCGCTGTCGTCTCGCTCCCCGAGCGGTCCGAGCGTCTCGCGGACGAACGCCCGCAGCTCCGCGCCATCCGGCACAAGCGCAAGCAGGCGGTACACGCCCAACTCGTCGAAGGTCGCCACCGCACCATTGCCATGGAGCTGCCGGCCGACCTGCAGTGCTTGGCGGGCCTGCTCGTAGGCGGCGGGCAGACCGCCAGGAGCCTCGGTGACCCGTCCGGCGCCGGTGCTGAATGTGCGCTTGACCGCGGCCACGTCCGCGGCCACGGTCGTGGTGAGCTGGTCGACGGTCCTCTGCAGCGCGTCGACCGGCACGGGCAGCAGCGTCACGACCTCGCTGGCATAACCGACTACGGCAGTGCGGGGGTCGCGCGCGCGGACCGCGGCCGCCCAGGCACCGAACAGACGATCCTGGGCCCCCCGGCTGGCGCCATCTCCGTCGAGCTCTGCGACAACCACAGCGAGCGGACGGTCGAGGTCCCAGCCGAGCGAGGCGGCATGATGAACGATGCGGTCCACATCACCGGCCCGGCCGGAGAGGACGTCGCGCAGGAAGTCGCCGTGGTACTTGCTCTCCACCGCGCTCACTGCAAGCTGTTTAGTGATCACGAGCGCGGCCACCGTTGCCGCTCGTTCGAGGGTATGGACGTCCTGCGGCCCTAGATCGTGATCTCCAGGCATCGCGATCAGCCGACCATGGTCGAACGAGCCCGCCACGATGGGTGCAACCGCCGCCGAGGAGTCCTCGTACGGCCGGAGCCCGGCGGCGCCATGCAGCAACACGTCGTCCCGCGCCGGAACCTCACCTGATGCTGCCAGCACTCGTCCTCCGGGATCAGTGATGCATACCGGCCCGCTGAGCAGTCGCATCAGCTCATCGGTCACCTCTTGCAAGCCACCGCCTTCCAGAACGATCTGGACCAAGGCCCGGTGGACCTGCTCGGATCGCTCGAGCAACGCTGCCTGCCGGTTCAAGATCTCGGTCAGAACTTGGTTCAATACATCGTCAAAACTGACCGCATCGGGGAGCCGGATGACGGGAAAGCCAAGCCGCTGAGCAGATGCGAGCATCCCGTCCGGTAGCTCGTCGATGTATCGCCCAAGCTTGATCGCGATAGCGGCCAGGCCGCGGGCATCGAGATCGGCGACGAGCTCGGCAAGATCTTGGGGGGTATTGCGAAGCGGGTAGCCCGTGGTCAGCATGAGTTCGTGCGGCTTGACCCATGGCAGGATGTCAGGGACCTCCATGACGTTGAGCTTCTCGACCACCCGGCCCAGGCCGGCCTCGCCCGCCAGGACCTTCGACCCGGCCAATGACGAGAGTTCTAATACTTCGGCGACGGTCAGGCCTGGAGTCAGACCTGGCAAGTCCGGCGAAGGTTCGGCGCCAGCATTGGCAACTTTGCCCATGTGGGCACGGTACTCCCATCGTTAACTTGCCTACGAGGTCGCGAAACGACGCGTGGCACGATTGTTGTTCAGCGCCTTGCGAGTGCCTCCGGTGATGCGCACGCTGCCGGAGGAAGATCCCGAACTCGTCGACGTATGGCAGGCGCCCGTGACGGCCGTCCTCACCCGGCAGGAAAGCGCTGGGCTGGTCGGCGTGACCGGCGCGGCGAGTGTAGCGATACGGCCCCTATTGCTCGGCCAGCCCCGTCAGCTTGTCGTGCTTGCGGCGTTCCCGAGCGCGATCTACCTCACAACGGGGGATGGGGTCGTCGTCGCTCTGGTCGGAACGAATGCCGTACGACTGCCGTGTGCAGTTGTGCTCGGGAGTGAGCTGCCCGATCTCTTGCAGGTGGCAGCGCAGCACACGACCCACGGGGCGTCGGTGGGGACCGGCGGGGTCGCGGTCGGGCAGCTCCGAGTGGAGGTGGCGCGCTGGTGGCTGCCGATGCCGCCAGCGCCCCCTCCGGATTCCACGGTTCTCTCTCGCGGGCTGGGGGCACTGTCGGCCCGGCTATCGGTACAGCAGCACAGGCTGCTCCGGGTCGTGGCCGACGGCCTGCGACGCCTCGAGGCCGCCGTCCGTACCCGGGATAACAGGATCGCCGCCGACGCCACCCTCAACCTCTTGGGCCTGGGACCCGGCCTGACCCCGTCTGGAGACGATGTCCTCGCCGGTCTGCTTGTCGGCCTCAACCACCTTGACTGGTCGCGTGGAGTGGACCCGGCGCGCTCGAACGGTCGCCTCCAGCCGCCGATCTCTGTGGTCAGGGACGCGATCGCGACCCGAGTACTCGTCGATGCACCGACTCGCACCTCAACGCTTTCGGCGGCGCTGCTCGGCCATGCGGCGCGTGGCGAGGCCGCCGGTGAGGTCACCGCCGTCCTGAACTCGCTCTGCGGCCGCCGGCCACTATCCCCCGCACTCATGCGGCTTCTTGCCGTCGGCCACACTTCGGGATATGACATGGCCTGCGGCATCCTCGCTGCGGGGCGGGCCTTGCTCGGCCAGCGCGACCCAGGCACGTGACATGGTCACCCGGCGGACAGCGACGGCCCGGGCACCCGCGTGATCAGCTTCGTCGAGGTGCGTCCTGGGGCCTACCGCGACTCGGTGGCGCTGATGCAGATCAGCCGTGATCTTGCCAATCTGGACGGGGTGTCGGCGGTCCTGGTGGCGATGGCAACCGAGCTCAACCTTGATCTGCTTGCCTCGATGGGGTTCGACCGCCCGCCAAAGGCAGGGCCTAACGACATGGTCGTCGCCATCTCAGCTGAGGACGACGACGCGCTCGCGCAGGCACGGATTGTGCTCGAGAAGGCCTTGCGAGGCGAGCACGAACGCCGGGATGGCGGGCTGGCCGGCAGCGCCGGCGGAGCACCTGCGATGGCCGGCGGGCTTGCTCAGCCGGTCTCCAGGATCACGGCGGGAGCGCTGGACGGAGCGACCCTCGCACTCGTCTCGGTGCCTGGGCCGTATGCGTTCCCAGAGGCCGTCGACGCGCTCGACGCCGGACTGCCTGTGATGATCTTCAGTGACAACATGCCGCTGGAGCAGGAGGTCTGGCTGAAGGCGGCGGCCGCGCAACGCGGGCTGCTTGTCATGGGTCCGGACTGCGGCACTGCCTTAGTCGCTGGGGTCGGCCTCGGCTTCGCTAATGTCGTCCGCCCTGGGCCGGTCGGCATCGTCGCCGCTTCTGGCACTGGCGCCCAGCAGCTGATCTGCCTGCTCGACGCCGCCGACATCGGCATCAGCCATTGCCTCGGGGTCGGCGGCCGGGACCTGTCAGCGGCGGTCGGTGGCAGGTCGACGCTGCAGGCGCTCGATCTACTGGATGCTGATCCGGCAACCGATATGGTGGTCGTTTTGTCCAAGCCACCGGATCCGGCTGTTGCGGAGGTGGTCTCCCATCGCGCATCAACGCTGAGCAAGCCGGTCGTGATCGGGCTGCCCGGCGACACCTTCCCAGACCTCACTGCGGTCGCGGCCGCCGTACTCGACGCCCTAGGCAAGCCACCTCGAACCTGGCCACGCTGGACGCCAATCAACCCGTTGCCTCGCCGCAGTGGAGCCCTCCGCGGGCTCTACGCCGGTGGCACCTTGCGGGACGAAGCGCTGAGCATCGCGAGGGAGCGGCTGGGCCGGATATCGGTCGACGACCCCGGCGCGCTCGGTCACGCTCTTGTCGACTTCGGCGACGATCGGTTCACGATGGGTCGGGCTCACCCGATGATCGATCCCACCCTTCGCGCGGATCAGCTAGGCCGCGACCTGGCAAACCCCGCAACCGGTGTGGTCCTCGTCGACGTCGTGCTCGGGCACGGAGCGCACCCCTCCCCGGCGACCCCCATTGCCGAGGTGGTCCACCAGATAGCCGCAACCGGGGAGATTCTGCCGCCAGTGGTAGCAGCGCTGATCGGGACTGAAACGGACCCACAGGGCCTCGAGGCGCAGGCACAGCTGCTCGTCGATGCAGGCGTCCGAGTGTTCCTCTCGCACGCCGAGGCGGTCCACGTGGCACTCGACCTGCTCACCGGGGAGAGCCCATGACCGCGGACGGATCTCTGCCGAGCGAGGAAGCCAACGCAGCGGGCCTCCTTGCCGAGCCACATCGGGTGGTCGCGGTAGGCGCAGGATTCCTGGCCGAGGCGATCAGCAGCCAAGCTGTCGCCGTCAGCACCGTCGACTGGCGGCCTCCCGTCGTGGATGCCGACCCCCTGGCCCGTGTTCTGGCCGATCCACGCCGGCGAGAGGCGAACTCCGCGGCGCTCGGCCGGATTCTCGCCAGCCGTGCCCACCTGGTCGACCTCGCTCCCGCCAGGGACGCGCTCCGCCTCGAACCCGGCGTCTTGCTGCACGCGGGTCCCCCGATCGACTGGGAGCGAGCCTCGGGTCCGCTGCGCGGTGCACTCATCGGCGCTGCGCTCTTCGAAGGCCTCGCCGGTACGTCGGCGGAAGCCGAGAAGCGGCTCGCCGAGGAGATCACGTTGGTGCCGTGCCACGAGCGCAGCACGGTTGGCCCGATGGCCGGTGTCGTCAGCCCCTCGATGTGGATGTTTGTGCTGGAGGATCCCAGCACCGGGCAACGCTCGTATTGCTCCCTCAATGAGGGGCTGGGCAAGGTGTTGCGCTACGGGGCGTACTCACCGGATGTGATCGAGCGGCTCGACTGGATGTCGTCGGTGCTCGGCCCGTTACTCCGGGATGCGATCAGAAGGAACGGTCCTTACGACGTCAGCTCGACCGTCGCACAGATGGTGCAGATGGGCGACGAGGGCCACAACCGCAACCGAGCGGGTACGTTGATGTTTCTCCGCGACATACTCCCCTACCTCGCCGAGTCCACCGCGCCGCCGAGGGACGTCGCCGCTGTCACTCGTTTCATCGGCGGTAATGACCATTTCTTTCTGAATCTGGTCATGCCGGCGTGCAAGCTCGCCCTCGATGCAGCCCGTGATCTGCCCGGATCCACGCTCGTGGTAGCAATGGCCCGCAACGGGACGGACTTCGGCATCCAGGTAGCGGGCACCGGCGACGCCTGGTTCACCGCTCCCGCAGCGGTGCCCGAGGGCCTCTACCTCGGGGCATACGGCGCGGAGGACGCCAACCCTGACATCGGCGACTCGGCCATCACGGAGACCGCCGGTCTCGGCGGTTTCGCGATGGCGGCGGCGCCGGCGATCGTGCGGTTCGTCGGCGGTGCGGTCGCAGATGCGATCCGGACGACACAGGAGATGTACGAGATCACGCTCGGCGAGCACCCGCTCTACCAGGTTCCGGTGCTCGGCTTCAGGGGGACGCCCGTAGGCATCGACACCACGAGGGTGGTCAGAACCGGCCTCCTCCCCCAGATCAACACGGGAATCGCGGGAAAGATCGCCGGCATGGGCCAAGTGGGCGCCGGGCTGGTCAGGCCACCGATCGAGTGCTTCATCCAGGCACTCGACGCTCTCGCCGCCGCAGCCCCCGAACTGGCGGTCTCCAGCGCCTAGCGTCCCCACCGCCCCTCCGCTATCGGGCCTGCGCGCTCCCCTGCCCGCGCTCCAACCGCCGCTCGCGATCAGACATGTGCGCGCCTGCCCTGCCGCGCGCCGACCGCCGCTGCGGTCTATGCCCGAGGCAGGTCGGCCGGGGTGTCGATGTCGCGGGGGTCCCCCGTGCCCTCTCCCGGTACCTCGACGACATCGCCGCGATGGGCCTCGAGGTAGCGACGGGCGCCGACGTCGCCATAAGCGAGCGCGCGGACCTCTTCCCACGTGCTTCGCGCGAGCAGGACCGGGTTACGCCGGCGCCCGCCGTAGGTCACGACAGCGGCAGTGGCGCCGGCCTGGTAAGCGGAGATGAGGCGCCGCACCGCCTCCGAGCCGACATACGGCTGGTCCACCAGCGCGATGACAGCCGCCTCACATCCCTGCGGAACGGCGGCCAATCCTCGGCGCAGCGAGGAACCCATCCCGGTTTGCCAGTCGGCGTTCTCCACCACGAGGGCACCGTCGACGACAAGCGACACCGCGCCGGAGACCACGACGACGGGATCGCATCCACCGGTCTGCAGCAACCTGACCGCACGGTCGACAAGACGCTCGCCGTCGAGTTCGACCAGCGCCTTCGGCCCACCGAAACGCCGCCCAGCACCTGCGGCCAGCACCACGCCGGCGACCGGATGAGCGGAGCGACCGGCCGCGGTGGGAGGTTGAGTCACAGGCCCAGCCCGTGGATCCTGCCCTCGGTGTCGGACAGCCGGCGCCCGGTCGCCCCCCACCGCAGCGCGACGATCTCAGCCGCGACCGAGACTGCGGTCTCCTCCGGGGTCCGCGCACCGATGTCAAGGCCGATCGGCGAGGCCAACCGCTCGAGCTCGGCATCGGAAAGCCCTGCGGCACGCAGCCGGGCGAGCCGGTCGTCGTGCGTGCGCCGGGAGCCCATCGCGCCGATATACGCAGCAGGGGTGCGCAGCGCGACCTCAAGCAACGGCACGTCGAACTTCGGGTCGTGGGTGAGTACGCAGATGACGGAGCGTGCATCGACGGGCGTCCGGGATAGATACCGATGGGGCCACTCCACGACCACCTCGTCCGCGTCCGGGAAGCGAGCCTTCGTGGCGAAGATCGGTCGCGCATCGCAGACGGTAACGCGGTAGCCAAGGAACTTACCGATCTTGGCAACCGCAGCGGCATAGTCGATCGCGCCGAAGACCAGCATGCGCGGCGGCGGCGCGTATGACTCCACGAAAACGCCGACCTCGTCCCTGCGTCGTTCACCATGCGGGCCGTAATGGCGCAGTCCGGTCACGCCTGTACTCAGCATGCCGCGAGCGTCGTCCACGACCGCGACATCAAGGCCTTCCACCCCGAGCGAGCCCTCCGCCCGGTCCGGCCACACCAGCACCCGTGCACCGACCGCCGGCCGACTGCCAGAGGACACCGACACGACCGTGGCCACGGCGACCGGTCGATGGTCCTGGATCGCAGAGGCAATGACCGGCAGCTCGGGAAACGTCTCGGGCGACACCGGCTGCACGAACACATCGATGATGCCGCCGCAGGTTAGGCCGACGGCCATGGCGTCGTCGTCGCTCACGCCGTAGCGCTGAAGCGACGGTTCGCCACTCGCCATCACCGACTGGGCGACCTCATAGACGGCGCCCTCGACGCACCCACCGGAGACGCTTCCCGCCGCCTCGCCGGCTGCCGACACCGCCATGGCGGCACCTGGCTGGCGTGGCGCACTCTGCCAGGTCCCGACTACCGTCGCGAGCCCAAGGCCCTCGTCATACCAGGCCCGTACCTCTCGGAGAACGTCACGCATCGTTGCCTCCCCCCGCTCCACTGGCGCTCGCACTTGCGACCCGATCTGCTCCTTGATCAGCGACGGGGATTTCCAGCGGCTTGTTGGTGGCTTGCGGGACCGTGCCCGACAACACCCTGGCGAGCTGCTCGTAGGCCGCAAGGTCGTGGCCCGCCAGGATGTCGTCCACGTGGGGCAACGCCGCCCTGAGGCCGGCCGTCGCGGGCGCGAAGCCGGGCTTCGCCACGTGTGGGTTCACCCACACAACACGATGCGCGAGCCGTCGCAACCGAGCCATCTGCGCACCGAGCACCCCGGCGTCTCCCCGCTCCCAGCCGTCACTGGCGAGCACCACGAGCGCGCCCCGTGCCGTACCGCGCTGGCCCCAGCGATCGCAGAATGCTTTGAGTTGCTCGCCCAGCCTCGTGCCGCCGCTCCAGTCGGGCACCGCTCGGCCGGCCGCGACCAGCGCATGGTCCGGGTCCCGGTGGCGCAGCTCTCGGGTGACCCTGGTGAGCCTGGTACCCATCGTGAAGACCTCCGTCGACGGCCGTCGGCGCACCGCAGCATGCGCGACCCGCAGCAGGGCATCGGAGTACCCGGTCATCGAGCCGCTCACATCCACCAGGAACACCAGGCGCCGCGGTTTGATGCCGCGGGCGCGCCGGCGAAGACCCGCCGGTTCGCCTCCGCGAGCGAGCATCGCGCGTACGGTGCGGTGAGCATCGAGCAGACCGCGCCTCGCCGGGTGGTACCGCCGGGATGCTCGCGGCGGCCCCACTGGGTCGAGCACCGCGATCAATCGGCGTACTTCGGCCCTTTCGGCCGATGACAGTTGCGGGTAGTCCCGGTGCCTGAGCAGTTCGACATTGCTTGCGGCAAGCCCTATGGGTCGGTCGTCGTCGCTACCCGCCTCATCCGACTGGTCGTCGGCCTCGCCACTGACGTCTGCCAGCACCCGGTCTCGCCGGGTCCTGCCAGCAACGTCCCCGATGAGCCGATAGCGCGGATCGTGGCCGTACACCCAGGAGGTGAAGACAAGATCGAAGCGGGCGATGTCGTCGGGATCGGCGCACAGTGTGAGCCGACCGGCCCAATAGACGTCCTCGGTGACCAAGGGGTCAAGCATCGCAACAGCGGTCGCGAAGGCCTGGATGCGGTCGGGAGACGCCGGCAACCCCGCGGCGCGCAGTCTGCGCCCGAACGCCACCAGGTCCTCGACCGGTCCGGTCACGCCGACTCCGGTGTGACACCCGCGAGGACCTCGAGCCCGTTCGCCCGGACCCGGTCGAGGTCCTCGCGATACTTGAGTACGACGCCAAGCGTCGCCTCCGCGGCGAGTGAGTCGAGATGATCAGCTCCCAACGTTCGCAGCGCACTCGCCCAGTCGATCGACTCGGCAACGCCCGGCGGTTTGAGCAGATCGCCTCCCCGCAGGACGGCGACAGCGGCGGCGACATCGGCCGCGAGGCGGTCGCTGACGCCGGGCAGGCGGCGCTTGATGATCGCGACTTCCCGCTCCATCGTCGGGTGGTCGAGCCAGTGATAGAGGCAGCGGCGCTTGAGTGCATCGTGGACCTCGCGGGTCCGGTTGCTGGTCAGCACGACGACCGGTGGCCGGTGGGCTCGAATCGTGCCCAGCTCGGGGACGGTCACGGTGAAGTCGGAGAGGACCTCGAGCAGGAACGCTTCGAACTCGTCATCGGCGCGGTCGACCTCGTCGACGAGAAGCACGCAGGGATCGGTCTCGAGCGCGGCGAGCAGCGGGCGAGCAAGCAGAAAGCGCCGGTCGTAGAGACCGGCCTCCAGGGCCTCCGCATCGTTGAGTCCGGCCGCCTCGGCGGCGCGAAGGTGCAGGAGCTGACGGGGGAAGTCCCAGTCGTAGAGCGCTTGGGCGGCGTCGATCCCCTCGTAGCACTGCAACCTGATGAGCGGAGCGTTGAGGGCATCCGCGATGGCGGCGGCCACGCTCGTTTTGCCCACACCGGCATCGCCCTCGCAGAACAGCGGCCGGCCCATCCGCAGCGCGAGGAAGACCGCGGTCGCGAGCCCCTGATCTGCGAGGTAATCCTGCTCGGCGAGGGCGCGGCGGACATCATCCGCCGATCGCGCCTCGGCAAGATCCGACCTGCGGGTCTCCTCCATGCAGCGAGCCTATCTGCAGAACCTCGCATTCCGGACGCGCGAGGCCCCTCGGCGGATCACCGCCACGTCGCGCCGGACGACCGCTTTTGACCGCTCTCCAGGCCACCGTTCGCTAGTCGTCGCGTTCGGTCAGCGAGTTGGCCGCGACCAGGCGCCGCAACTCCTGGGCAGCCTGTTGTGCACGCATCCCGTCGTTGGCCTGAATCCCCATCGCGGCGAGTGTGTCCCCGTCGGAGAGGTCGAGCAACACCCAGGGGTCCCCGCTGCGCAGGTTGACCTCGATGACCTCGGCCCACTCGAGCGTCCTTGCCCGGAAGAGGTTCACCACTCGCAGTCCGCTCGGCAACACGATCACGTGGGGCCTGGCGAGTATGCAGAGGAATGCGGACGCCAACACACCGATACCGAAAACGCCAAGGCGGTCCAGCGGACGGAAGCCATGCGGACCGCCAGGCAAGGCGATCGCTAGGACGGTACAGAGCGCGAGTACCACGACCGCGAGCGAGTACGGGACGATCCGGCCCCAGCGCGGGCGGTAGGTGATCGGCAAGTCAGGCAGGTTAACCATGATCGCACCGGCGACGAACGGTCCCTAGCGGGCCGGCATGGCACCAAGGTGTCAGTGACCCACTAGATGCGGCAGGCGTGGATGTCGGTAACGAGGATCCCGCGTGCACCGAGTTCCCACAAGTCGTCCATGACGCGGTGGGCATTCCTGCGCGGGACCATTGCGCGTACAGCCACCCAACCGGCATCGTGCAACGGCGACACAGTGGGTGATTCGATCCCCGGAGTGATCGCGCACGCCTCGTCGACCCGCTCGATCTTGATGTCGTAATCCATCATCACGTACCGCCGCGCGGTCAGCACGCCGGACAGACGGCGGATGAACTGTCCGAGGCCGCGCACCTCCGGGGACGCGACCCGGCGCACCAGCACCGCCTCGGAGACAAGGATCGGCTCACCGACGACTTCCAGCCCCGCCGCCGCAAGCGTCGTTCCGGTGGAGACGACATCCGCCACTACCTCGGCGACGCCGAGGCGAACAGCGTTCTCCACGGCGCCATCGAGCTTGATCACCTCCGCGTCCACGCCTGCGTCGGCGAGATGCTTCGCGACGAGCCCGGAGTACGCGGTTGCGATACGGCGCCCGGCCAGGTCCCCCACATCGGACGCGGTGCCGGGCGCTGCGGCGTACCTGAAAGTCGACGCGCCGAAGTCGAGACCGAAAACCTCCTCAGCCGCGGCACCTGAATCCCGCAGCATGTCCCGGCCGGTGATGCCGACATCGAGTTGGCCCCGGCCGACATAGACGGCAACGTCCCGCGGCCGGAGGTAGAAGAAGTCGACCGCATTGTCGGTGTCGTGCACGACGAGCTCGCGCTCGTCCGCGCGCTGGCGATAGCCGGCCTCGCGCAACATCTGGGCGGCGGGCTCAGCAAGCGCACCCTTGTTCGGCACGGCGACGCGGAGCATGCGTCCTCCCCTGGACGGATTCGCAGAGCTAACAGAGGACCTCATCCACCCGGGAGTAGGTGCTCCTAGCGTCCGTTGACGGAGTCCCTCTACGGCTTCCGATCCGCCGGCGCTGGCCACGTTCGCCGCTGCCCACGTAGCGCCCTTACGAGCGCTCGCTGCGGCCTTGCCAAGCATCTGGCGGTCCTCAGGCATCCGTCAAAGACGCCGGCAACGAGATGCTAGAGATGAGCGTATATGTCTTCGAGGGTGAGGCCGCAGGCGATCATCAGCACCTGCGCGTGGTAGAGGAGCTGTGCCAACTCTTCTGCGGCGCGGTCGCGGCCCTCATGCTCCGCGGCCATCCATGCCTCGGCCGCCTCCTCGACGAGCTTCTTGCCGATCGTGTGCGGACCGGCCTCGAGGAGCTCGGCCGTGCGTGAGCCGGCCGGCCGGGTGGCCGCCCGCTCGCTCAGCCGGGCGAAAAGCGCCTCGAAGCTCAGGTACTCCCTAGGTGAAGATCCTCGCTCGTCCACCCGAGCGAGCGTACGGGACCACCGAAGCAGGTCGGCGCGCCTGAACCGCCCGGGACCGGCACCGCCGGCACAGCCGGTCAGTCCTGGCGCAGCGATCGCAGCGCCAGTGCTGTCGCGACCGCCGCTTGTCCCGCCTCGTAGCCCTTGTCCTCCACGGAGCCCGGCAGGCCGCTGCGGGCATACGCCTGTTCATCGTCATCACATGTGAGAACACCGAATCCGACCGGCACGCCGGTGCGCACGGACACCTCGGTCAGCCCGACGGTCGCGCCCTGGCAGACGTACTCGAAGTGGGGAGTGTCGCCGCGCACCACAACCCCCAGCGCCACGACTGCGTCGTAGCCCTGCCCGGCAAGTGCGGCTGCGGCAACGGGAAGCTCGAAGGTGCCAGGGACCCGCACGACGGTCGGCTCATCGACGCCGG
>DATBRJ010000280.1:0-2917 GCA_036560395.1 Actinomycetes bacterium
TCCGCACTGACTTGCAGCTCCGCCATCGCCTCGAGCAACGCGGCCTGTGTCTTCGGCGGCGTGCGGTTGATCTCATCCGCCAGCAACAGGTTGGTGAACACCGGACCGGGCCGGAAGACCATCTCACCGCTGCGCTGGTCGTAGTAGGTGGCCCCAGTCAGGTCGGCAGGCAGCAAGTCAGGCGTGAACTGGATGCGTGTGAACCTGAGCCCGAGTGTGGTCGCGAACGACCGCGCTATGAGCGTCTTGCCCAGTCCGGGCATGTCTTCGATGAGGACGTGACCGCTCGCGAGGATGCCGGTCAATACCAGCTCGAGGGCTTGCCGCTTGCCGACGACCGCCCGCTCGACCTCGGCGATGACCTGCCTGGCGAGCTGGGTCGTCGCCGCGGGACCCGCGTTCACGGTTCCTCCCTCATGTTGTCGTGTACGCCATTGTTAGCGCGGGCACCGCCGCTTTGGTACACGTGGCTCTCGACGGTGGTCGCCGTGCCGACGGCATTAACCGACCCGCCGGTGTCGAGGGCTTCGAGGCGGGCGAGGAAGCGCATGACGACCGGCAACGGCACCCCTGGCGCTCTGGTGTCGTCGGAGACCGGGCGGGCCGGGTCGACCAAGGGCCACAGGTCCGCGCCGATCGCATCCTTCGCCGCAGTGGGATCGACAGTCATGTCTACTCCATGCCGCTCGGCGAGGACGGTGGCGAGGAGTCGGGACAGCAGCGGACGGACCGCATGGTCGAAGTGCCGGGCGCTGACAGGCGCCCAGAAGAGCGTGTCCTCGATCCGGCGATAGGCGGGAAAGTCGGCGTTGAGGAATGGCACCGGCGGGCGGCGCCGACGAGGCGGACGCGGTCCACGAGGCAGTTGGGAGCGGATGGCGAGGATGCCAAGCACGAACCCAGCTGATAGGAGGATGAAGACTCCGAGCGTCCCGGCGAGCGCCCAGCCGAGGAGCAGGGCCGCTGGTGTAGCGAGCGCGAGGACGAGCCGTACCGGATTTGCGCCGATCCGCCGCTGAGCCGCGCGAAGCCTTGTCCCACCTGACCCGGCAGACGCGCGGGAACCCGAGTCGTGAGCCGTCTCTGGACTCCAGACGCGAGTCGCAGAGTCGCCTCTCCACAGCCAGATGCCAGCATCGGATCCGGTGGGGGTCGCCGCCGGGTCGTCGGCGGCGGTTTCCGCTGCACCGTTATGGCCGTTCCCGCGCCGCTTCGATCGCGGCTCGATGTTGAAGAGCGGGCCCTCGTCGTCGGTCATCGCACCTCCCAGTCAGCACCCGCATCACCGTCGCTCGGAGGACCTGGACGGTTAGGATGATCTTGTTGACCGGCGATCGCGGAAACGGCAATCTGGTCCACCTCGGCTCGCAGCCGAGCCAGCGCACCTATGGCGGCCTCTCGGTCTCGCTCGCCGAGCGGATGCCGGCTGAAGCGGGCTTCACGGAAGAGGTCGGTCAGCGTGCCAGCGGCATCGGACCTGATCAGTCCGGCACCGACTGCGCGGTCCAGGAATTCGGTCGGCGTGTCTGACTCGTTGCGAGCAGATCCGTGTTCCGTGAGAACCGCCTCCATGGCCTCGTAACAGGCGATGATGGCCATCCGCGGATCAGCGGCGGTTGTCAGTGCCGCCTCACCGGCCCGTACCGCCGAGCCCAGCACGGCGGCGTCGGGCGCATCACCCTCGTCATCTCGGGGTTCTTCTTGCTGCGCCTGAGGCAGCTGCTGGACGCGGCGCCAGGCGCCCGCGCGCCTGAGCACCACGACAGTCCAGACGACCACAACAGCTATCGCGAGAGTCAGCAGCGTCAACAACAACGGCACGGACACGGTGTCGGGAGGATGCAGGCTGGGTACGGTCCGCCGGCTGGCATTTGAGTCACGCTGTGGATCGACCTGCCTCAGGGCCGCCAGCAGGAGGAGAAGCGGGAGCAGCACGGCGAGTGCTATGGCGATGCCCAGCACCAGTCGTATCCAGCGGATGTCAGGTTCGATCGGCTCCTGCCACCGGTCGGTCGCCTCGGGCGGTCTCATGCGCCGCCGCCGGCGCCGCATCAACATGTGCACGGTCGCGATGATGAGGATGTCGAGCATCAGCAGGATGGTGCCGACCGCGAGGACCGAATCGCGCTGCCCCGCCAAAGGCCCGCGATCGCTTAGGCGCAGGGCATCATGTGCGCCCGCGCCGATTACGGCGACCAGCGCCAGGATCCCGACCGCCAGCGGGAGCAGCGGCCCCGCCGAGCGGGCGATCCGGCCGCGCCGATCGTCCTCCACGGGGTCACTGTGCCCCGCAACTCGGTACCTCGCACAGCCTGGCTAGATAACAGTTCCCAGATTGCTACCCGGCTTTGCCAAGCCTTTACCGGCCGCGCGCGGAGAGCCTCTTCTGCCAGGGCACTCGCCACACGAGAGCCCACGCGGGCCTGAGTGTCAACGGCACGACCGGCACAGTCTGACCGCCGGACCGAGTGCGACAAGGCGTTGGGTCCGAGCGGCATGTTTCACAGCGTTCGAGCAGCACGCCTGGTCACATCATTCAGCGAACGGCCGGGGCACAGCCCCCGAGCCGCCCACGGTCACTCCGCGCCAGCGCAGCTGATCAGTCCCTCAGCGGCGGCAGCCACACCATGCGAACCCTGATCACGGCCCCACCATGTCTGCCACAGCTCCGAGGTGCCACGCCGGGCACGGTCGTCAAGGAAACGTTGGTCATAGTTTTCGAGCGATGCGTGCTTCCTCAGCGGCAGCGAGGACGACCTCGAAGCTTGCGCCGGTGCCGGCGATCACCGCCGCTGAGATCGCCCCTTCGACGAACGGAACGTCGGCGATCGCCAGTGGCTGCGGTAGGTCGTGACCACTGCTAAGCACTGTTTTCGCGGTCAGCACGGAGCTGCCGAGGTCAGGGACGAGGAGCACG
>DATBRJ010000281.1:0-8115 GCA_036560395.1 Actinomycetes bacterium
TAAGCCACTCGGCCACTCCGCCAGGGCCGAGGTCCCTACGGAAGCCGATCGGCACCTCCGAGCGGACGACGGGACTCGAACCCGCGACCCTCACCTTGGCAAGGTGATGCTCTACCAACTGAGCCACGTCCGCGTGCCGCCTGGGACACTTCCCGGCGCGCACTGCACTTTAGCCCATCGCGCCGTTCGGCCCCAAGTTGAATCACTGCTCCAAGGCGGGCCTCGCCGATCTTGTACCTGTGAACCCACCGAGCGGCATCGCGCCGGAGAAACGTGTCCGAAGCGTGCCCACCCAGAAGGGCCGGTACGGGCAGCCACGCCGGCAGTCAGGATGATCGAGGGAGTGCGCCGATCTGATCGGCGTACCAGGTGACCTCAGCCACGTGCTTCGCGATCTCGCGAAGCGTCCAGGCTGGGGTGTGCGGTTGATCCCACTCGGCCGGTCCAGCCGCGGCGAAGCGGAGCTCGTAGAGCTGTGCCAGCCGGGAGAGCCTCGACTGCGCCTCGGCCAGGTCGGCTTCGGTGAACCGGGCCCAATCCGCGTCGATCGTCACTGTCCTGCCGTACCAGGTGTCCGGGATCGTCGGTGCGCCGGCGAGGAGCGCCTCGACCTCCGCAAGATGGTCGAGCAGGTGATCCTGCACTCTGCGCAGCGCTTTGTGCGGTGTCCAGACGTTCTCCTCGGTCGCAACCGGCCGTCCATCCCAGGCGTACCACGTGGAGGCGATCTTCAGGACGTACTCGACGGCTGGGCCAACCAGCGAGCCGGGATTACCTCCAGACACCTCGGCGGGGCTGGCGCTGTGCGCGGAGCCGTCAGGAGATCGGCTCGCGAGACTGTCGGCGGTCGGTGTCATGCTTCGACGCTAGGGCGAGCATCCTTCACCTACGGTCGAACTATGACAGCCTCCTACGACGCCGACGTGGCCCCTATCGCGGGCCTGATCGGCGAGCCGACGCGGGCGGCGATCCTCAGCGCCCTCATGTCGGGCACGGCATACGCCGCCGGCGAGCTTGCGCGCCATGCCGGCGTGAGCCCGGCGACCGCGAGTTCACATCTCGGGCGGTTGCTCGACGGCGGCCTGGTTACGGTCGAGAAGCAGGGGCGGCACCGCTATTACCGGCTGTCAGGCGCGAGTGTAGCGGCGGTGCTGGAAGCCCTCGCGCACATCAGCCCGCGAGTGGCTCCGGTTGGGCTGCGGCAGGTCCGGGCGTCCGAGGCGCTACGCCGGGCACGCAGCTGCTACGACCACCTCGCTGGTTGGGCGGGCGTCGCGCTCTATCAGTCTCTCGTCGACAAGGGTTGGCTGAGCGACGGCGGCGCGACGCTGACCCGGTCGGGTGAGGCGGCTCTCGAACCACTCGGCATCGAGATACAGCGGCTGCGCCGCGGCCGCCGCCCCTTGGTCAGGTCGTGCCTGGATTGGACGGAGCGCCGCCCGCATATGGCCGGCGCCCTCGGAGCGGCATTGCTCACCTGTGCCCTCGATCGCCACTGGCTGCGCCGGATCCCCGGAGAGCCGCGGGCGTTGCGGATCACCGAGGAGGGCGAATACGGCTTGGCGACCGCCTTCGGTCTCGACGTGGCGAGGGCGTCGGTCGAGGCGATGCGAGCGGCCACCTGAGGCGGTTCGCGATGCATCGCACGAACCAGTCCATGTCGCCACGGGGACCGCATCGTCACCCGGTAGGCTCGCCGCCTCATGGGTACACCATGACGGCCGGTCCCCGATTGATCGGGGGCCACATACGGCAGGCAGGAGCGCATTCGTGAGTACGCGTCGCGGCATCGTTCTTCTCGTAGCTGTCCTCGCTGGTGCAGGCCTCGTCGGCTGTGGGGGGGATGATGACAGCAGCGGCGAGTCGAGCATCGCGGATCTGAGCGCAAACGAGATCCTGGCGAAGACGAAGACCGCAGTATCGGCAGCGAAATCAGTTCACGCAAGCGGCGACACCGTCGACAACGACGGCAACAAGGTCAAGGTTGACTTCCGGCTCTCCGATGGCGGCACCACCGGCAGTCTGACCACCGAAGGTGCGACGATCGAGATCCTCGCTGTTGGCCGGGACTTCTACATGAAGGGGAGCAAGGACGCCTGGACGACCCTTACCGGCGAGGCGGCCGCGGGCGAGCTCCTGGCAGGGCGATACGTCAAGGTTCCCTCGAACGAACAAAGCTTGAAACAGATAGCGAGCCTCGCCGACTGGGACTCCTTCGTCGAGGAGGCTCTAACCCCGGAGGGCACGCCGACCAAGGGAGAGACCAAACAGCTAGGCGATGTCAAGGTGGTCGGCCTCGTCGACAGCAAGGACGACGGCACCTTGTGGATCCCGGTTGAAGACGACCCGCTTCCGGTACAGGCAGACTCTTCTGATGGCGGCGTGATCAAGTTCACGGAGTGGGGCGAGCCCGTCTCGGTCAAGCCGCCACCCGCTGACCAGGTCATCGACCTGGAAGAGCTCAGCCGCTGAGCCACAGCTCCCACCAGGAACGAGCGACAGCCGGGGGCAGGCCGGCGCTGCCGGCGCGGCCGTTCCCGGCTAGGTTCCCTCCATGGGAGTTGTGACCGTCAACGGCGACGCGCTCACCGTCGAAGATGTCGTCGCGGTGGCCCGCGGCCGCGCCAGAGCCGAGCTCGACCCAAAGGTCGAGGAGCGGATGGAGCGCAGCCGTGCAGTGGTCGTCGATGCCGTAGACCAGGGCAAGATCATGTACGGCATCACCACCGGATTCGGCGCCCTCGCCGACACCCACATCGGCCGTGCCGACCTCGAGGCGATGCAACTCGCGCTCGTCCGCTCGCACGCGGCGGCGGTCGGCGAGCCACTGCCCGACGACGTTGTCCGGGGCTTGCTCCTGCTTCGCGCGAGGACGCTCGCGGCCGGCTACTCCGGGGTCCGCGCGGACTTGCCGCGGCGCCTTCTCGATCTGCTCGGCCGCGACCTGCTTCCGGTGATCCCGGGCAAGGGATCCGTTGGCGCGTCCGGCGATCTTGCACAGCTCGCACATCTAGCGCTTCCTCTGGTCGGCGAGGGACGGCTGCGGCGACCCGGTGCCACGGGCGAGATGGTGTACGGCCGACCGGCGGCCGAACTGCTCGCCGAGGAACGTCTCGAGCCACTCACCTTGGCGCCCAAGGAAGGGCTCTCGTTGATCAACGGCACCGAGCCGATGCAGGTGTTGCTGGCACTCGCCATCGACGAGGCAGAGCTGCTCGCTAAAGTCGCCGATCTGGCCTGCGCGATGTCCATCGAGGCACTCCTCGGCACCGACCGCCCGTACGACGAGCGCGTCCAGCTCATCCGCCCGCACCCGGGACAGCTCGCCAGCGCGGCCAACCTGCGCATGCTCCTTGCCGGTTCCGCGCTGATGGCGAGCCACCGGGAAAGCGACCACGCCGTCCAGGACTCCTATGCCCTGCGGTGTGCACCTCAGGTCCACGGCGCGGCCAGGGACGTGGTCGCGCACGCCCGCCGCACGATCGAGATCGAGCTCGGCGCGGTCGTTGACAACCCCGTGATCGTGTCCGACGGCGAGGTGATGTCGACGGGAAACTTCCACGGCGAGCCACTCGCCTTCGCCGGTGACATGCTCGCGATCGCGCTGGCCGAGCTGGCCTCCATCTCCGAGCGGCGCGCCTATCGCCTGCTCGATCCTGCGGTGTCACGCGGGCTGCCGCCCTTCCTCGCGCCCGCCGCAGGAACCAACTCCGGGTACATGATCGCGCAGTACACCGCCGCGTCGCTGGTCAGCGAGAACAAGGTGCTCGCCCATCCCGCCAGCGTCGACACCATTCCGACCAGTGGGAACCAGGAGGACCACGTTTCGATGGGTTGGACCTCGATGCGCAAGCTCCACGACGTGCTGGCCAACGTCCGCAGCGTCCTCGCAGTCGAGATCATCACCGCGGCGCAGGGAATCGACTTTCGTGCGCCGATCGCCACCCCGGCGCCGGCAGTTGCGGCGGTCCACCGGCGGCTGCGCGAAACCGTCGAGGTGATGGTGACCGACCGCTCCATCGGTGACCAGATCGATGCCGCAGCCGCATGCCTCCCCGAACTCGTCGCCGCCGCCGAGTCGGCGAGCGGGCCGCTTGCCTGACCGTGTGGTGATCACCGATAGCGATCTGCCGCCGCTAGCGTGGGTCGGAGGGCGGCTCGCGAGCGGCCTAGCCGACGTAACCTCCGACCTGTCGGCCCTCGACTCGGCCGGGTTCTGGGCCGTCGTGGTGACCTACGAGCGGGAGATCACCTGCGCCCGGTTTGAGGACGTCCGTCGGGTACCGCAGCCTGGGCTGCGTCCGCGTTGGCCCTGGCGGGGGCCGGTCCTGACCGACTGGACATCGTCGATGGATCAAGGAGAATACGTCGCAGCGGTCGACAAGATCCGCTCATACATCGCGGGCGGCGATGTCTACCAGGCCAACCTCTGCCGGGTCCTCTCCGCCCCGCTGCCTGATCCCGCGCGGACCGACATCGCCGGCCTCGGCCGATTGCTGGCCCGCGGCAACCCGGCGCCGTACGCCGCGGTCGTCCGGTTGCCACGGCGAGGCGTCCACATAGCCAGCGCGTCACCCGAACTCTTCCTCAGCCGCGACGGTACTGCTATCGCGTCGAGCCCGATCAAGGGCACCGGACGCACCGCCGATGAGCTCCTGGAGAAGGACTACGCCGAGAATGTGATGATCGTGGACCTCGTCCGCAACGATCTCGGTCGGGTCTGCGAGATCGGCTCCGTCACCGTGCCCTCGCTGTACAAGATCGAACCGCACCCGGGGTTGGTCCACCTCGTCTCCACCGTCTCTGGTCAGCTCCGACCGGGCATCGGGTGGCCCGAGATCATGGACGCTACTTTCCCACCGGGATCGGTGACCGGAGCACCCAAGTCCAGCGCATTGCGCATCATCGCCGAGCTGGAGTCGGCGCGGCGCGGCCCGTATTGCGGTGCAATCGGCTGGGTCGACGCGGAGCGACGGGAGGGCGAGCTCGCGGTCGGTATCCGCTCCTTCTGGCGAGAAGGTGGACAGCTGCGGTTCGGTACCGGCGCTGGCATCACCTGGGGGTCCGACCCGCTGCTGGAGTGGGAGGAGACCGAGCTGAAGGCAGCGAACCTGCTAGCTGTTGCGTCTAGGACGTCGACCGACTGAGGGCAGTGCTCGGACAGACTGCTGCCCTGACCATCTAGGAAGAGAGGTACCGATGGCGGTCTGGATCGATGGCAGTGTGCTGGCGGACGACGATGCGAAGGTGTCGGTGTTCGACCACGGCTTCACGGTCGGCGACGGGGTGTTCGAGACCGCGAAGGTGACCGGAGGTACGGTCGTCGCGCTCTCCCGCCATCTGCGCCGACTGGCCCGCAGCGCGGCCGCGTTGGGTCTGGCGCCGATCGACGAGGACCGCGTGCGTGGCGGGGTTGCGGCGATTCTCGGCGGGACAGAGATCCCGGATCCTGGGCGCCTGCGCATCACGTACACCGGCGGGGTGGCACCACTCGGCTCGGATCGCGGCGACGCCGGCCCGACGCTCGTGGTGGCGCTGGCCGCTGCGCGACCGTGGCCCCCATCGGCTGCTGCGGTGACGGTGCCGTGGACACGTAACGAGCGATCGGCGGTCGCCGGGGTAAAGACCACCGCCTACGCGGAGAACGTCGTGGCGCTGGCCTACGCCAGGGACCAGGGGGCCAGCGAGGCGATCTTCGCGAATACCCGCGGCGCTCTCTGTGAGGGCACCGGGTCCAACGTCTTCGCGGTGTACGGGGACCGCGTGGTCACGCCGGCGCTGTCGTCCGGCTGCCTGGCCGGCATCACTCGCGAGCTGTTCCTCGAATGGTCGGCCGACTCGACGCCCAGAGGTGTGAAGTCAGTGGAGGAGAGGGACCTGTTCCTCGCTGAGCTGCATAGCGCCGACGAGGTCTTCCTCACCTCGGCCACTCGCGATGTACAGCCGCTGCATCAGCTCGACGGCCGAGCGCTACCTGGAGCCGACGGCCCTATCAGCCGGTCCTGCGCTGATCATTTCGTGGCCCGGATCACGGCGACGCCCGATCCCTGATCCTCGCCGGGGGTTCTGCGGTCGGGAGACTCGCCCGGCGCCGGGCTCGGTAGGCGGCGACGTGCAGCCGGTTTCCACAGGTGCGGCTGTCGCAATAGCGGCGGCAGCGGTTCTTGGACAGGTCGACGAGCACGTGCCCGCAATCGGGCGCCTCGCAGGTGCGCAGCCGCTCCAGCTCGCCCTCAGCGACCACCCGGGCGAGTGCCATGCCGCAGTGCGCGGCGAGCAGCTGCGCGATCGGAGCGCCAGGGGCGAAGTAGTGAATGTGCAAGCCATAGCCGTCGTGATCAGAAAGATGAGGCGTCACGTTCGCCTCGGCGAGCAGCTCATTGAGCATCGCGGCGGCGGTAGGCGTGTCATCGACGGCGAACAGCACATGGAGCCGGTCACGTAGCAGGCGTACCTCATCGAGGTCGGACTCGCTGACCTGGTCTGCGCCGCTGATCTGCCGCTTTATCGCGAGGTCGCGTAGCGCGTCGAGATCGGGAAGCCCTTCCCGTCCGTCAGCGGCGGGTGATGTGTTGATCAGCTCCGTCGTCGTGACGAGCGCATCCTCGGTGTCGTGACCCAGATACACCGTCACTCCCGTGATTGTCTTGAGAAATTCGTGCCTTGTTTCCTTGACACTCTCGTGCCTGACAGGAGTGTAGGTCGAGTTTGAACATGACGCCATTTGGACACTTGACCCGCACCGATGATCGCACAGCATCGCCGCCCCGCCGCCCCGCATGCCGCAGGCACCGGCGCCTAATGGACACAGCCGTTGAACTAGGCCGTGCGAGAAGCGAGGGGACCCGAACGGCCGGGCCGGTCGGCTGCGACACCGATTGCGACCGACCCGACCGCGGGATTCATCGCGGCGAGCAGCGGGCGTCAGCCGGGGAGTTCACCCTCCAGCAGCGCGACGAGCTCGGCGTCGAGGTCGATGTGCTGGTGTTCACTACCAGGTGGGACGGTGACATAGGTCCGGTTAAGGAAGACCCGCAGGTCATCGGCGGGAGCTTCGAGCAGGGCATGCCCTTCGGGGGACGACAGAGAAATGCAGACAACCTCCGCGCCACGGCTCCGACTCGGCCATACCCGGACATCTCCGAAGCCAGCAGGCTCCCGCAGGCCCTCGCCGAGCAGATCCCTTGCAAACACCCACTCCACGGTCTCGTTCTCGCCGGTGTGGAAGGTCGCGTGCACAGCATGCGGGTCGTCGCTGTCGTATCGCATTGAGGCCGCGATCGTGAGCGATGAGTCGCCCGACACGAGCAGGCGAAGCCGCAGTTCGCAGGACACGGATGCACGCGCTCGACCGCTCATGACGCTCGCGGGCCTTTCGCTCGGACCGGGCCGGCTGCATCAACCGGATGTCGCGTAACTGCCCGCACTAGAGAGGTTCCCAAACCCCTCGGTCCGATATGCCCGGAACGGATTGCGCCGATGGTGCCCAGGAAGCCTCATCACGGCCGGGTGTCGCCCCGACGGGCCGGGCCGAACCGTGCCTGGCACAGGCCCGGATCACTGCTCAGACCTGTCCCGACCGGATCCCTTCCGACGCGATGTCCCTCTGCGCCTCTCGCGTAGTGTGGCTACATGTCGAGCGTTCGCGGGGGCGACACGCCGTCACTAGCGGCAGGAAGGCCTCCTGAGCAGCAGCAACGCGGGGGCCGATTCCGGGCTCGTTACCAGCGAGTAAGGGAGGCGGCCCGACGGCGCCGGGCACTCGATCTGGCCTGGCGGATCACCGTCCTCATGGTCGGTATCGCGATTGTCTCAGCAGGTTTGGTGATGTTGATCACGCCTGGCCCCGGATGGGTCGCGATCATCGTAGGGCTGGCCGTGCTCGCCACGGAGTACGTCTGGGCGGAGCGGCTGCTAGCGAGGGCGAAGAGGGTGGCGGAGCGCGCCGCGGCGAAGGCACTTGACCCGAGGAGGCGGCGCCGCAACCAGATCTTTCTTGCGATCTCCGTCGTCGTCCTTATCGCCGTCGGGTGGGCGTACATTGCCCGCTACGGCGTCACCTTCCCCAACTGGTTGACCAACTGAGGCGCCGCCCGATCGCGTTGGTGATCCGGT
>DATBRJ010000282.1:0-11830 GCA_036560395.1 Actinomycetes bacterium
CACGCTGGACTGATCATGACTGAGAGAGCGGCAGAGACCCCAGGACCGCGGCAGGGTGGCGTCTTCGAGTACGCGCCTGCCCCCGAGTCGCGGTCGATCGTCGACATCAAGTCCTCCTACGGCCTGTTCATCGGCGGCGAATTCGTCGAAGGCGTTGACGGCCGGCCGTTCAAAACGATCAGTCCGGCCACCGAGGAAGTTCTCGCTGAGATCACCGAGGCGGGACCGCGAGACGTGGACCGCGCCGTCAGCGCGGCCCGAACGGCCTACACCGCGTACTGGGCTTCCATGCGCCCCGCCGACCGGTCCAAGTATCTGTTTCGCATCGCGCGGATCATCCAAGAGCGCTCCCGCGAACTTGCCGTCCTCGAATCCCTGGACAACGGCAAGCCGATCCGCGAATCCCGCGACGTTGACATCCCCCTGGTGGCGGCGCACTTCTTCTACTACGCGGGCTGGGCGGACAAGCTCTCGTACGCGGGCTTCGGGCCAGATCCACAGCCGCTCGGCGTAGCCGGGCAGGTCATCCCATGGAACTTTCCCCTGCTGATGCTCGCGTGGAAGATCGCCCCCGCGTTGGCCTGCGGCAACACCGTGGTGTTGAAGCCGGCAGAAACCACGCCGCTGACCGCGCTCGCGTTCGCTGAGATCTGCCAGCAGGCCGACCTGCCGCCCGGTGTCGTCAACATCGTGACGGGCGCCGGCGACACCGGCCGTGCCCTTGTCGAATATCCGGACGTCGACAAGGTGGCTTTCACCGGGTCCACCGAGGTCGGACGGCTGATCGCGCGTTCGGTGGCAGGCAGCAACAAGAAGGTAACCCTCGAGCTCGGCGGCAAGGCGGCGAACATCATCTTCGACGACGCGGCCATCGACCAGGCGGTGGAAGGGATCGTCAACGGCATCTTCTTTAACCAGGGTCATGTCTGCTGCGCCGGCTCGCGCCTGCTCGTCCAGGAATCGGTGTACGACGAGGTTCTCACCTCGCTCAAGCGACGTCTGGCGACGCTGCGCGTAGGCGACCCGCTCGACAAGAACACCGATATCGGCGCCATCAACTCGGCCGACCAGCTGGACCGGATCAGGAAGCTCTCCGACATCGGCGAGGAAGAAGGGGCGGAGCGGTGGTCGCCGCCCTGTGTGCTACCGGACCGCGGCTTCTGGTTCGCTCCGACGATCTTCACCGGGGTCTCCCAGGCACACCGGATCGCCCGCGAGGAGATCTTCGGGCCGGTACTGTCCGTCCTCACCTTCCGCACCCCCGACGAGGCCGTCGAGAAGGCGAACAACACGCCGTACGGCCTGTCGGCCGGGGTCTGGACGGAGAAGGGCTCGCGGATCCTGTCGATCGCGCAACGGCTGCGCGCCGGCGTGGTGTGGGCCAATACCTTCAACAAGTTCGACCCGGCCGCGCCGTTCGGCGGGTACAAGGAGTCGGGGTACGGCCGCGAGGGCGGTCGCCACGGCCTGGAGGCGTACCTCGATGTCTGAGTCGAAGAACCGCCGCGGGAGCGTGCCCGCCCGCTCATCCCGCGCGAGCGCTACGGACACGACCAGGCATGGCTCAGGCGATCGTTCGGCTGGGCGGCTCGCTGTGCGGAAGACGTACAAGCTCTATGTGGGCGGGAAGTTCCCGCGCAGCGAGTCAGGCAGGTCCTACGTCGTGTCCGACAGTAAGGGCGGTTTCCTCGCCAACGCCGCGCTGGCCTCACGCAAGGACGCGAGGGATGCTGTCCTCGCCGCCCGCAAGGCGGTGCCCGGCTGGTCAGGGGCGACGGCGTACAACCGAGGGCAGGTTCTCTATCGGATCGCCGAGATGCTCGAAGGTCGGCGTGACCAGTTCGTCGCGGAGGTTACCGCTGGGGAGGGCCTCTCCGCCGCGCGAGCCGGGGCGTCGGTGGACGCGGCGATCGACCGATGGGTTTGGTATGCGGGTTGGTCGGACAAGATCGCACAGGTCCATGGGTCGTCCAACCCGGTCGCCGGCCCCTTCTTCAACTTCTCGGTGCCGGAGCCGACAGGCGTCGTCGCGGTGACCGCGCCACAGCAGTCCTCACTGCTCGGACTGGTGTCCGTGGTGGCGCCAGTGGTCGTGACCGGGAACACGGCTGTCGTCCTGGCAAGCGAGCTGCGACCACTGCCGGCGATCACCCTGGCGGAGGTGCTCGCGACATCCGATCTGCCTGGCGGGGTCATCAATCTCCTGACCGGGCGGGTGGCAGAGGTCGCGCCCTGGCTCGCCAGCCACATGGACGTGAACGCCATTGATCTGTCCGGCGTCCCGGCCGACCTCACCGTCGAGCTTGAGCGCCAGGCCGCAGAGAATCTCAAGCGGGTCGTGCGCCCACCCGCGGTCGAGCCATCCTGGACCGACGAGCCCGGCCTCGACCGGATCCTCGACTTCCTCGAGACCAAGACCGTCTGGCACCCGGTCGGCGTCTAGCCGTCCCCGTTACCCAGTTCCCCTGCCCAACTCCGGTTGAGCGGAACGGTCACTGTTGGGTGGCCGCGCCGGGGGCACGCCAGCGGCGCGCGGCGCCTACCCGACCCTGAAGTTGGTCAGGGTCCGACCCGGAATTCCATCGGCCCAGCCGGGATGGCCCGCAACAGCCACTTACCGTGGGGTGAGGAGGTAGCAATGACCACTCTGTACCGGCCCCGAGACGGTCGGATTGTCGCCGGCGTCTGCGCGGGCTTGGGCCGACGGTTCGACGTCTCGCCAAACCTGTTCAGGCTTATCGCGATCCTGTTCCTGTTCTTGCCCGGCTCGTCCATCCTGGCGTACGCGATCCTCTGGGTCGTCATGCCGGACGAGGAGCAGGTCCGGCGGCCGCAAACGCCGCCGCCGCCCTCAGGTCCGCATAGCGGGGCTTGATCACGTCGTTGATGAGCGCCAGCCGTGCGTCGAATGGGAGGAACGCCGACTTCATCGCATTCACCGTGAACCACTGAAGGTCAGCCAGTCCGTAGCCGAATGCCGAGACCAGCTGCTGGAACTCATGCGACATCGACGTACCGCTCATCAGCCGGTTGTCCGTGTTCACGGTTACCCGGAAGTAGAGCCGGCGCAGCAGCCCGATCGGGTGCTCAGCGACCGACCTTGCCGCGCCGGTCTGCACATTGGAGGTCGGGCACATCTCCAGCGGGATCCGCTTGTCCCTGACATAGGCGGCGAGGCGCCCGAGCCTCACCGGTCCGTTCACGTCCTCGCCAACCGCAATGTCGTCGATGATCCGTACGCCGTGGCCGAGGCGGTCGGCGCCGCACCATTGGATTGCCTGCCAGATCGACGGGAGCCCGAACGCCTCGCCGGCGTGGATGGTGAAGTGGAAGTTCTCCCGCCTCACATACTCGAACGCGTCGAGGTGGCGGGTCGGCGGATAGCCAGCCTCCGCGCCCGCAATGTCGAACCCCACGATGCCGGCGTCTCTGAAACGCACGGACAGCTCCGCGATCTCCTGCGATCGCGCCGCCGTGCGCATCGCCGTCAGGAGCCCGCAGACCCGGATCTGGCGACCGGCGACGGCTGCTCGCCGCTCTCCCTCGGCAAAGCCGTCGAGCACGGCCGCGACCACTTCGTCGAGGGTGAGGCCGCGATCTACGTGAAGCTCCGGCGCGAAGCGCACCTCGGCGTACACGACGCCGTCCTCGGCAAGATCCTCGGCGCACTCTGCCGCCACCCGGGCCAACGCATCTGGCGTCTGCATGACACCGACCGTATGGGCGAACGTTTCGAGATAGCGCTCCAGTGACCCCGAGTCAGCAGCTGCAACGAACCATCGAGTGAGCGCATCCACGTCGGTCGTGGGCAGGCCGCCGTAGCCGGTCTCCGCGGCCAGCTCGACGATCGATGCGGGCCGCAGGCCGCCATCAAGGTGGTCGTGCAACAGCACCTTGGGAGCTTGCTTAATTTCTTCCGACGTGGGCAGCGGGTTCATACCCGGCAACGCTAGCCCGGTTCGGCGCCTCAGGACGCTACGCTCACTCGCGGACCTCCGGTCCTGGTGGAGTGGTTGGCCCTGCATACTGGCGCCTTGCCGGTCTTTGCGGACACACTCTGCTCGTAAGGCAAGATCGGCCTCGATGAGGGGGCAGTCCCGATGGCGCGCGACTACGACATCCCGATGCTGACGAAGAACGTCCGTGAGAGCCACGAACGCCTCGGCCAGACGCTGTCCACTCTGGACGAGGATGCCGTACGGAAGCGGTCGCTACTGCCGGGATGGAGTCGGGCCCACGTCCTCGCGCATCTGGCGCGGAACGCCGAGGCAATGAGTCGCATGATGACCGCCGCCCTGCAGGGCGAGATCGTCGATCAGTACCCGGGCGGCGGCTCGGCCAGAGATACCGACATCGAGGCCGGCGCCAAGGCGTCGGTCGCCGAACTGGTGGCGGACGTCCGCAAGACGGCACAGAACCTCGATGAGACTGCAGAACGCATGACCACGGAGGCTTGGCAGCGGCCGGTACGCTTCCTCACCATCGGTGAGCAGCCCGCGGCGCGGACCATCTGGAGCCGGTGGCGAGAGGTGGAGATCCACCACAGCGACCTCGGCCTGATCTACAACCCCTCCGACTGGCCCGACGCGTTCGTCGGGGAGTATCTGCCAGGCGAGGTGCGCCGCCTCCCCGACCGTCTGCCGGCCGGCCTGTCAGTCATCCTGCGTGTCGACGGCTACGAGGGAACGTATGGGCCGGAGGATGCTCCAGCGATGACGTTCACCGGCCAGCCATGGGCGCTCTATGCCTGGCTCATCGGCCGCGTCGACCAGGCGAACGCCGGGCTGCGGGCAGAATTCAACGACACGCCGAGCGAGCTCCTGCATCTCCCGCTGTGGGCCTGACGAGCGGGGCGCAGGCTCCCGCCCCCGCCTCATCGAGTGCCGTCATCCCTCTCTGTGGGCCAGCTCATCAGAAAATGCCGGCAGGCAAATCGAGACGTACTCCGCTCCTTCTGGCTCGGGGGTTGAATAGCGGACGCGTTCGCGGGCGCGCGCGAGGACTGCCTGTCCTGCCCGCACGTCGAGCACGCCTTCCGCATGTTCGACCCGCAGGCAGCCCTGAAGAACGACAGTGACCTCATCGAAATCGGGAACCTGTATGGGCTCGTCCCAGCCGCCAGGCGAGACCATGTGCGCGACGCTGACCTTTTCGGTGCCGGTATTGACGCGACCGACGTACTCGTCGATCACCTTCCCCCCGAGCACCGGGATCCGCGTCGCGGATGGGATGAACTGAGGCATGCGGAAAAGCTACGCGCTTCTCCTGAGAAACCACTGAACGGGCGAGCCTCCGGCTCGAGCGATGCTCGCCGAGAGCTACGCTCCGGTGACCCGGCTGATGATCAGACCGCCGGGCCGGGGCTGCTCCGCACCGATTATGTACGCGCCGGCCAGCGCCTCGGCCGCCCGCTCGAATCGCTCCGGCTCGTCGGTGTGAAGGGTGAGCAGCGGCTGGCCCGCTCTCACTGGATCACCCGGCTTGGCATGCATTTCGACGCCTGCGCCGGCCTGTACTGGATCCTCCTTGCGGGAGCGGCCAGCGCCGAGCCGCCAGGCTGCGACGCCGACCGCGTAGGCGTCGAGCCGCTGTAGCACCCCGTCGGACTCGGCGTTGATCACCTGGCTTTCGCGTGCGGTCGGCAACGGCGCGTCTGGGTCGCCGCCCTGCGCGCGAATCATCCGCCGCCAGGTGTCCATGGCTGTGCCGTCCTCAAGCGCATCCGCCGGATCCTTGCCCTCGCCGAGCCCTGCAGCGGCAAGCATCTCGCGGGCAAGCGCGACCGTCAGCTCCACCACGTCGGAGGGACCGCCCCCGGCCAGTACCTCGACCGACTCACGTACCTCGAGCGCGTTGCCTGCAGTCAGCCCGAGGGGGGTGTCCATCGCCGTGAGAAGCGCGACCGTCCTCACCCCGGCGGCCATGCCAAGCCCGACCATTGTCTCGGCAAGCTGCCGGGCGTCCTGCTCGGTCTTCATGAAGGCGCCGGAGCCGACCTTGACGTCGAGCACAAGTGCCCCGGTCCCCTCTGCGATCTTCTTGCTCATGATCGAGCTGGCGATAAGCGGGATGGATTCGACGGTGCCGGTGACGTCTCGTAACGCGTACAGCTTGCGATCGGCCGGCGCGAGACCCTCCCCAGCGGCGCACACGACCGCCCCCACGTCCTGGAGGATCGCGAGCATCTCGTCGTTGGACAGGGAGGCTCGCCAGCCCGCAATGGACTCAAGCTTGTCGAGGGTCCCCCCGGTGTGCCCGAGGCCGCGCCCTGACAGCTGCGGTACAGCCGCACCGCAGGCGGCGACTGTCGGTGCAAGCGGCAAAGTGATCTTGTCGCCGACCCCGCCGGTCGAATGTTTGTCTGTGGTCGGGCGGTCGAGTGTGGACCAGTCCAGCCGCACACCGGAACGGATCATCGCATCGGTCCAGCGAGCCAACTCGCTGCCGGTCATGCCGTTGAGCAGGATCGCCATCAGCAACGCCGCGACCTGCTCGTCGGCAATCGAGCCTTTCGTGTAGGCCTCGATCACCCAGTCGATCTGGTCGCCCGACAGCTCGCCCCGGTCACGCTTCGTACGAATGACGTCGATGACATCCACGCGCACATGCTGTCACTTAACGAGGCGCGGGCTCACGACCATTCGGCGCTGAGACCGCCGCACAACGAAACGGCTGGTTGGGTGACGCCCGCGGAAGACCCGGTCGGCCCGAAAGGCCGCGCAGGCCGAGCCGAGACTCCCGCGGAAGACATCCAGGCGCAAGGGGACTGCAGACCCGAGACTTCCGCCGAAGGCCAACGAGCCCCGTTAGGCCGCATACACCGGCCCGAGACTCCCGCGGAAGACCCGGTCGGCCGCGAAGGACCGCGCAGGCCGAGCCGAGACTCCCGCGGAAACCACCCAGGCGCGAAGGGACCGCAGGCCCGAGACTTCCGCCGAAGGCCAACGAGCCCCGTTAGGCCGCATACACCGGCCCGAGACTTCCGCGGAAGACCCGACAGGTCCCGATGCACCGAACGGGCCCCGGCGTCCGTGACTCCCGCGGAAGACCCGACAGGTCCCGATGCACCGAACGGGCCCCGGCGTCCGAGGCTCCCGCGGAAGACTGTCTGGCTTAGGACTGCGGCGAACGGTCGCGCGTGGCACTAGCCGCCGAAGTCGCCTCCGCCGAAATCGCCGCCGCCGCCGAAGTCGCCGCCAGCCCAGCCGCCGCCATCTCCGCCGCCGAAGTCACCACCGCCGTAGTCGCCGCCGCCGCCGCCCCCGTCTCCGGCAGCATCCCCTCCGCCGTCGCCTGAGTCGCCGCCATCGCCGCCACTCCCGGCGTCGCCGCCACCGCCATCTCCCTGGTCACCATCGCCCCAACCGCCGAACGTGGAGCCGACGACGGCACCCAAGAGCACGCCAGGAAGCAGACCGGACATCGCATAGCTACCGAAGTAGCCCCGCGCCCACGGGCTGTAGGCGGGTCCGGCCTCCCAATAGGGGCGGCGCTGGTTTCCGACGAGCACCTTGCGAGTGTCCGGCTCAGCGCCGGCCTTGACCCGCTCCGCATCGGCCGCGCAGACGGGTACCTTGCGCGGCATGCCTCCCGGTGGCGCCCACTCGACGTCCTCGGTCGATGGACCGTGCTGTGGGTTGAAGAAGCACGGCGGCCGCCGCACCGGAATCGGCTCACCCGCGAGCCTGGCCCGTACACAGGCGACCGCGTAGCGGCCATCCTCCAACGCCTCGGTGACCGGACGGGCGTCCTCTGCACTGCGCATCCGCTCTAGTGCGGCCTTCGCGCTGTCATATTCGTCCAGCGACCGCCGGTAGTCCTGCATCGTCGCCTCGTCCAGCGTCCGCCCGGCCGTCGCCGCGTCCAGCGACGCGACATCCTCGCCGAGCCGAGTGACATCCTCGGCCGCGGCCGCCCGGACCGAGGCAAGTGATGCGTCACGTTCCTGCTGGCGCCGGCGGTTGGACGACCAAGCGCTGTAGGCCCACGCTCCAGCAGCAATGATCAACAGTACGATGAATAGCTCCACGATCTGGCCCTCCTTGGAGGCGCCGGCAATCCCCGCTGGCCTGCGGCCGCCGTCTCTGCTCGCGCGGCATCAGCCGCGCCGCCGAGTAGCGCTCCCTCCGCCGGCTTGCCCAACGGCCGGAGCAGGCCGCCTCCAGCATCCTCTCGCCAGAACCTCTGGGGTGAATCTCACCCTCGGTTCGTCCAACGTACGGCAAGCGCCGGTCAGCGCCACCGCCAAGCCGCGGATTCATCAGTCCCGATGGCAAGCGGCAGGCCGCTGCCGGTCAGCGCTCGGAAAGGTCCCTGGCGTCGAAGGCGTCGGGGAGGACCTCGGTCAACGGAACGACACCGCGGACGGTCTCCAGCAGGCACTCAGGCCCGCCGTTCTCCCACAGGAGCTGTCGGCACCGTCCACATGGCATCAGGGGGTCACCGTGCCTGTCGACGCATACGACGGCGACCAAGCGGCCTCCACCGCTTGCGTGCAGAGCAGAGACGAGACCGCACTCGGCACACAACGCCAGGCCGTACGACGCGTTCTCGACGTTGCAGCCCACAACCACGCGGCCGTCATCGACCAGGCCGGCCGCGCCGACCTGGAAGTTCGAGTACGGCGCGTACGCGTGATGCATCGCATCGGTCGCCGCGCCGCGCAACGCCGCCCAGTCAACCGACGCGGGCTCGTCAGCCGGCGTGCTCACCCGCCACCTCGCCGGTAGGGCAAGCCGTCCGCCTTCGGCATCCGCAGCCGCTGAGCAGCCAGCGACAGCACAAGCAACGTGGTGATATGCGGGGCGGCGGACGTGAACTGACCGGGAACGGTGTCGCTGGTGAGATAGGTCGCGAGCGTGACCCCACCGAGGATCGCCACGACGGTGGCCCACCGGCGGCCGCGGCGAGAAAACTGCCATGCCGCGAACGCGAAGAGCAGCAACGCGATCAACAGCAGCAGCGCGTGGATCGACGTGTCGCCGCTGCGCAGCTGCAGCGCATCGGTGTAGCCGAAGATGCCCGCGCCGGCGGCCATGCCGGCTGGACGCCAGTTGCCGAAGATCATTGCGGCCAGTCCGATGAACCCTCGTCCTCCGGTCTGCCCCTCCCGGTAGAGGTTCCCCGACACGATGGCGAGGAAGGCGCCACCGATGCCGGCCAGCCCGCCGGAAACCAGCACAGCTGCGTATTTGTAGAAGTAAACGTTCACGCCGAGGGATTCAGCGGCGACCGGGTTCTCACCACACGACCGCAGCCGCAGCCCGAAGGCGGTACGCCACAGAACGAAGTAGGAAAGGACGATGAGCAGAGCCGCGACGACGATCAGCTCCGAGACGTTCACGGTCAGTCCGCGCAGCAGCCCGGCCAGGTCGGAGACGAAGAACCAGCGCTTGACCTCCAGGTCGGCGAGGAGATCGTTCATGCCGGGAACGCTCACCCTGTCGATGGTCGGAAGCCGCGGCGACTGTGTGTCCCCGCCACCGGCGTAATTGGCGAAGGTTAGCGATGAGAGATATCTCGTCCAGCCGAGCGCAAGGATGTTGATCGCGACACCGGAGACGATGTGGTCGACGCCGAAGGTGACCGTCGCGACGGCATGCAGCAGACCGCCCAGGACCCCGCCGACCGCTCCGAAGACAACCCCATACCACGGCCCCCAGTTGAATGCGGCATATGCACCGAACCAGGTGCCCAGAATCATCATGCCTTCGAGGCCGATGTTGACCACTCCAGCGCGCTCCGACCAGAGCCCGCCTAGGCCCGCCATGGCGATCGGTACGGCCGCCGCGAGCGCGGCACCTATCGTGCCGCTCGAGGTCAGGTCATTGGCGTCGCTGACGACGCGCACGAACGAGAGCAACAACAGGAACGCCAAGACTGCGAGCAACCCCACGCGCCAGGTGAGCCGGAACCTCACCGCCCTCGGTGCCTCCGGCGGGGCACCGACCGTCAGCCCTGATGCGCTCATGCCGGGACTCCCTCCGGCTCGCCCGAGGGGGCTCTGGCCGACAAATCCCTGCTGACCCGGCGCTGCTCCTGCGCGATCGCATACCTGCGCACCAGCTCGTACGCGATGACGACGCAGAGCACGATCGTGCCCTGCATGATCACGACGATCTCCTTGGAGATCCCCTCCAGGTCCAGGGCGACCGAGCTGGCATCGAGGAAGCCCCAGAGCAGGGCGCCGAAGGCGATCCCAATCGGATGGTTACGACCGAGCAGTGCGATCGCGATCCCGGTGAAGCCGATCCCGGTCGGGAAGTCGAGGCTGTACGAATACGAGTCACCGAGCAGCTGGGGCATGCCGACAAGACCGGCGACGGCACCGGAAAGCAGCATGGTGATCAGCACCATCCGCTTCACGTTCACGCCGCTTGCGACGGCTGCTGTTTCTGATCGGCCGGTCGCCCGCAGGTCGAAACCGAACCTGGTGCGGTTGAGCAGGACCGAATAGCCGATGCCCGCGATGACCGCCAAGAAGATCAAGCCGAAGACCTTGTTGGGAGCATCCGGGATCAAGCTGATTCCTGGGACCTGTCCCGAGGCAGGGATCGGCTTGGTGCCGATGTTGTTGCTGCCCGCCACCGGCACGGCAAAGTGCTCGGTCAGCAGATAAGCGCCAAGCGCCGTCGCGATCGTGTTCAGCATGATCGTGGAGATGACCTCGGAGACACCGCGAGTGACCTTGAGCAGGCCGGCGATGCCGGCCCAGGCCGCGCCAACGGTGATCGCGGTCAACAGGATCACGGTGACGTGAAGCGGCGCCGGCAGCGAGACGACACCCCCGACCTCGGCGGCCAGCAGGGCGGCGAGCCGGTATTGCCCGTCGACGCCGATGTTGAACAGGTTCATGCGGAAGCCGATGGCGACGGCGATCGCGGAGAGGTAGTAGAGGGTGGCGAGATTGAGGATCTGCACCTGGATCCGCGGCCGCTTGGCGGCGTCGACGAGGGTCCGCAGCGCGCCGCTCGGCGAGTCGCCAGCGATGAGCAGCACGATCGAGGTCAAGATCGCTGCGAAGGCAACTGCGAGCAGCGGCGCTGCGAGTGCGAGACCGAGGCGGCGAAGCTCGAACCGGGCTGCCACGGTTAGTCCTCCTCGCTGGAAGCCGCGCCGGTCATCGCAGAGCCGAGTTCCTCGGGCGTGACATGCGCCGGGTCCACGTCCGCGACGAGGCGACCGCGCAGAATCACCTTCAAGGTGTCCGATAGACCGATCAGCTCGTCGAGATCCGCAGAGATAAGCAGCACGGCGAGGCCGCTCGCTCGAGCCGTACGCAGCTGGTCCCAGATCGCTGCTTGGGCTCCCACGTCCACGCCCCGGGTCGGATGCGCCGCGATGAGCACCTTGGGGTCGCCACTCATCTCCCGTCCGACGACCAACTTCTGCTGGTTTCCGCCGGAGAGCGAGGAAGCAGTGACATCGATGCCGGGGGTACGGACATCGAAGGTCGCGACGATCCGCTTGGTGTCCTCGCGCGCGCCCTTGCGATCGATCCACGGTCCGTTCACGTTCGGCTCTTGGGTCTGGTGGCCGAGGATGCGGTTCTCCCAGAGCGGAGCCTCGAGCAACAGTCCCTGCCGCTGGCGGTCCTCCGGGATGTAGCCGATGCCGGCGTCTCGTCGATCCCTGGTCGTTTCGTGGGTGATATCGACCCCGTCGAGGGCGACGGTTCCAGCCTCGAGCGGCCGCATTCCCATGATCGCCTCGACCAGCTCGGCCTGGCCGTTCCCCTCCACGCCGGCGATACCGACCACCTCGCCGCTGTGGATCGTGAACGAGATGTCGTCGAGCACCACCCGCCCGTCGGGTATGCGGACCCGGAGCC